>JAQGOV010000407.1 GCA_028293425.1 Verrucomicrobiales bacterium | reverse complement strand
TTAAGTGACCTGGAGCATGATATCGCTTATGCCAGCGGTAGTCGTTGATTCTTTAGTTTTAATCAGCCTCGCTTCTGGGGAGCAATTTGAGCTCCTCCGGGCTTTTTATTGGGAGCTGAGCTTCATGGTTCCTTCCTCATTCCTGAACGTGCCGGGAACAGTGATGTTGGGAAGAAAAGCGAAGCCGCCACTGGATAGCACAGGATCTTTATAGGAGTCGAAAGATGCTGGCGAAATGGAGGAGTGGAGGCAAGTAGAGTTTTCACGATGAGGTTGGCCCTTGAAAAGGTGGCCAGCAACGAGCCTGTCCCTCGCTTTGCGAGCTCCCTTAACGTTCTTCGTAAACCCGGATGCCCTCTCCAGAGAAGGTTTCGATGCGGCCAGGAAACTTCCGTGGTTCCGATGAATTGGGATAGCAGAGCGCGAACTCAGCGAGCTTGGGATTCCAGGAGCTCCGCTCGCCCTTGAGAAAGTTCACCGCATCTTCGTATTGAAGGAACCGCCCGGTGAGGCGGACGTAAATAATCCAGGGGCTCCACCGGGGGTCCTTTCCTTCAGGGAAAAGGTGGATGGCAAAGACCGTGTCGTCGGCGGTGATTTCGACTGGAATCCAGCCGGCTAAGTCCTCCCCGGCATAGAGGTGGGTTTGCTGAACCCAGGCCGGGTTGGTGAACACGTGGCGGAGGTCGGTGGCGGAAGCGCCGGGGTGGACGTGATGCGCGAACAACGTAAAAATGGCGCGGGCACGATCCTCCTGGCTGTTTTTAGGGTCGTTCGCTAGAGAGTTGAGCGCGGTGATATTATCGTTCGTGGCCAGAATGGTGCCACCGGTTTGACGAGGCGCTTGAGCATGATGGGCGCATCCCAACATTGTCAGGATGCATAAGACAGATGTTACGAGGATGAGATGACGCATGGAGGGATCTTTCTATTTGTTGTTTTACAGGAACTAGGAAGACGGCGGAGGTGTGGGACGGTGGGGAACAGTTTGAGCTGCCAGCAGTTGCCGGAGGCCGTCAGCTCCAGTCGGGATGAGAGTCAAGTCAGCCTGGCTTTCCTGGATCTTTTCCGTTTCAAGGACATCGAAGACGGCCGCGGCGATCTCGGGGTCGCGACCAATTTCGTTAAGGGCGGCCCCGACAATTTCTGGACGCATGGCGGCGGCTTTGGCAAAGGCGATCGCCGCCTGGCGTTCGGCCGTGCTGCGAATGATGCTGACCTGGTTCGCGCCGTCCTGGCGGATGGCCGAAGTGACCTGCCGCAGGCGGTTCACGACTTTCTCCTCGATCTGGCGAATCATGCCAACGTCGCGAAAATGCACTTTGCGAATGTAAACGGAGCCAAGCCGGTAACCCCACTCCTGCGACTTGGCGGAGACTTCGGTGCGGACCGCCTGGCTCATGGAATGGCGATTCTCCAGCATGTCCGCCAATTTCATATTGCTGAGCGAGCGTACCGTCGCGTTGCTGACGTTGGCAGCGAGCGAACCGCGCGGGTCAGCGTTTTTGAAGAGGTAGGAAACCGGATCGCTAATGAACATCTCATACCAGATGCCGATGCCCATCGGAGCGCCTTCCTCGGAATTGACCGCCTGGCTGCGCAGATATTCCTGATCCAGGCGAAGGTCGAGCACGTGAGACTTGCCAAGCCAGTTGACAATGGGTCCGCGCCAGCCAAGGGCCATCCAAGGGAAATGAATGCCTGGTTCATCGAGAATACCAACGACTTTGCCGAACAGGATGTACACACGGCATTGGCGCTCATGCACAATCGTGTAGAGCCCGAACATCCGGACAAAAGCCAGGAAGATGGGTACGAGTAGGAACATTCCGACGAATGTCGCCACGGCAGCTATCAGGAAATTAATCATTTTTTACCTCGAGGATAATGCGGCGTGCTTGGGTGAAGAGGCGCAAGCGGACATTTCGCAAGTAGCTGGAGATCGCTCCAGGGCCGCTCTCTTTCAGTTGCTTTAATTGAGCAGCCAAGGCGCGCAAAGGTTCTACCTCGGCATAGGCTTTAAGGGTTTCGATTTCAACCGCTCGCTTCGATTGGACGATTTTCTGGTCGGCTGAAGCCTGGGCCAGGCTGATATCCGAAGACACCTGGTTGTAAGCAGTATTAATGGCGGCCAGCGCCGATTCCACCTCCGGTGGTGGATCGATTCCGGTGATGAGAGACGCATCCAGGGTGATCCCGTAGCGCGCAGCGGACGAGCGGGATTCAAGGTCCATGTGCTCATTCAGATCGCGCAGGTTCTTCCGCAAATCATTAATGGAAACGCCAATGGCGCTCGCGCCAATTTCTGGTGGGGGAGCAACGGTGCCTGGGGCCAGGACGGGTGGAGGCGCCTCAAAGTTCGCAATCCGCTCGCGCAAGATGGAAACAAAGTAGCCCATGACATGCACGATGGGCTGCTTCACCCCGAAAAGGTAGGCGTAGAGATTTTTCTCCGAGACACGATAGCGGATTTGGCCGGAAAGGCCGGTGTTAAGCTGATCTTTGGTCACAGCCTCCAGCAGGGTGCCTTCGCGGTTGGCGGCTGGGTTCTCAGGATCATAGGCCATGTTCAGGGTCTGGGTCGCAATGGAAACCTTGTAAACCCGCTCCCACGGCCATCGAAAATAAGGTCCGCCGGGGGGAATGACTCGCATTTGGGGAAAACGATAGCGCTCCCGTTCATCGCCTTGAAGGGATTCGGAAATGGGATCGTCGAGGGTGGTGAGATCCTGCAGACGCTGAGCCCGGCCGAAGCTGGTTTTGATGGCGCGTTCATTCTGCTCAACGGTGAAAACGCCTGCGGCCAAATAGCGAAGGAGAAACCAGGCAATGAAACCAATGATGCATCCGAAAATAATTGTCATAAACTTTCCTATCCGAACAGTAGGCGTTTGGCAGGGAAGTCCAAGGATTTTCTGACTTCGTGACGGAGGCACGGCGCGCGGGAACCACGATGAGTTCCACGCCTTGAAGGGAGGTTGGTGTCACCTGCTCTATTGGGAGGCGAAAAGAAAACCATGGAAATTAAAAAAATGAATGCCAAGGCCCGATTCCCTAACTACCCCTAACGGCAGTCCTTTCTCCAGAGGTGTTTTGCGAGCTATGGGATTCTTGGAGCGAAGGAGAACGGATTGAATTTTACGTTGCGCTGAGCCACGCGAATTTCCCCGAAATGGAGGCTATTCGCTTTGGCACTCCATCAATCGCTCAACCGGGCTACAAACCCCATAACCTTCAACGCTGGGTGACTGACACTCTCTTACATCGTCGAACCTTGAGGTGATTATTTTATGCAGCCACGAATTGATATGAATCTTGGCATCCAAGGGGAGCCGGATCGCTGGGTGCATTCCGCCTGCATTCTTTGCTCGAATGGTTGCGGATTGGACATCGCAGTAAAAGACGGGCGCATCGTGGGAGTGCGAGGTGATGCACGTCATC
>JAQGOV010000373.1 GCA_028293425.1 Verrucomicrobiales bacterium | reverse complement strand
TCATCCGACCTCGTCATCTGGACCCCGTTCAGCACGAATGTCATGCCCGCTACCGCTTGCCCATCCTGTCCCTTCGTAGCCGTGACGGATAGCGCTGGCAACAGTGTGCTGCGTCGGTTTTACAGGGCAATTCAAGTTCCTTAAAATTAAATTCGGAATGCCTCTGAGATTAGCGGAGAAATGGCTCGGCGGAGACAATTTGGCTTCAGCTAACCTTCCAAGGGCTACTTTTGGGTTGTGCAAGGTGGTGCCAGCGAGAATAGTTATAGCCGGGCATGAAATACCTGAACATTACCCTGTTTTTATTGTGTTCAACCTTGGCTGGACTCGGCCACGGCGATATGCATCTCCAAATCCAGGAGGTGACTAAAGAATTGGAGAAACAGCCCCGAAATGCGGCGCTTTATCTAAAACGCGGCGAGCTCTTTCGTGCGCACGGTGACATGGACAGCGCCCATGCCGACCTCGAAAGGGTAGCGGCTTTGGATCCCAAAATGGAAGTCTTGCCGCTGGCACGTGGCCGTTTGTTTTACGAGGCGAATTGGCCGCAATCCGCCAAAATTGCGTTGGATTACTTTATTCGGGGTCACACCAATCACGTGGAAGCCCTGGCCTTGCGCGCACGTTGCCTTGTCAAAATGGGCCAGCGGCTGGATGGGGTACACGACTACACGCGGGCCATTGCCGCAGCAGCCGATCCTCAACCCGAGCTCTATTTGGAACGAGCTCAGGCTCTAAACGACGAAGGACCAGATTACTACCCTGAAGCCGTAAAAGGGCTCGAGGAAGGTATGGTAAAAATGGGCCCATTGGTTACCTTGCAATTGTATGCGATCGACCTGGAGGTGAAGCAGAAAAAATATGATTCGGCCCTCTCAAGGTTGGACAAGGCTTCCGCGGCCTCTCCGCGCAAGGAAACCTGGCTGGCTCGAAAGGGCGAGATTCTTCAAACCGCCGGCCGAACGGATCAGGCATCTGATGCCTTCCGCGCGGCATTGAACGCCATTTCGCAGTTGCCGGACACACGCAGAAATGTGCCTGCCATGCAGGAGTTGCAAAAGAGGATCAACGCAGTCCTCCAGGCGATCGCCAAAGAACAGTCGACCGGAAAGAAGCAGTCGTAGGCCAATCTGCCTCAGGTTTTCCTCTTTGTCTTCGCCTTTTCAGGTTTGTTCTCGTCAGGCTTGGGCGGAAAATCGCCGTGCTTTGGTGCGGCTTGTTCCAGGTTCGGAGTAACATCAGCTTTTATGTTGCCCAAGGCCCAATCGATCCCGCCTAACAACAGACTCTGAAATTTTGGGTTGGTCCAGACATCCTCGCGATGCCCCATCGATGTGAAGAAGACTCGGCCTTTCCCGTAGGTCCGTGCCCAGGTTGCCGGGTAAGGGCCTCGCTTATATTCCGCCCCTTTCATGCCTGCCGTGTCCTGCACCAGAATGACGTGCAAGTTTGAAGCAAACTCTTTCAAGGAATACCATTCCTCCATCAGTTCAAAATCGCTCCCAAGCTCCTCGCAGCCTGGGAATTTTGGATCGACGACAATCATCTTGGCTTTCTGCTGGGGACCATGCTTGATGAATTCGCCGCCCAGCATCAAAACGTAAGGGTCGGATTTATCGCCGTAATTCTGATAGCGTGTTCCTGCTTCTTTCGAATCCGGTTCTGTATGGAAGGTGTCGCTGGCCGAGTGGGTGCCGATAAAGCCCTTCCCGTTCTTGATTGCCTGGAGAAATGCAGCCTTTCCTGCCGCGGTCATGGGAGGCTGCTTGTCGGTCCCGGGTTTTGTCAGGTCCCCGGTTGTGTAGAAGAAGAAGGCATCATACTTGGCGATGTTTTCCGGCGTGAAAACTCCACCGTCCTTCGTGCAGGTGACTTCGAAGCTGTGCTTTTTTCCCAACTCCGTCAAAACTTTCTCGGCATGGCTGAGTTCGCCATTGGTTCTCTTGATTGCGCTGTGCTCAAAACCAGAGGATTTGGTGAAGAACAGGATGTGTTTGGCTTCCGCGGCGCCGAGCGAGAGCGAGCCGCAAAAAATCCAGGCCAAAACAGCCATTCGCAGCCTCTGAGGAAAATCGCATTTCTTCATACAAGGGTTGTGTTGCGCTTGGATTAAACAGGATTTTATTCCTACACAGAAGCAGAAAATAGCCAGTGCCCTTGCGACGGGGTCTGGCTCCTGAATTTAAGAAGGAGCTTTCCAGTCTTCAATTGCCCGGTCGGTCCTCCTTGACAGAGTTCCCCTGAAAAAGCGAGCGTAGCAGCATGAGATTGCTTTTGGGCCTTGTGGTGGGGCTTGTTTCGATTTGTGCTGGATGGGCGGCAGGCTCGAACGATTTTCTTGTTTGCAGTCACACGAACCGCGCCGGGCAGGTTTTGCCATATCGGCTCCTTGTGCCAAATAATTACGATTCCCAAAGATCGTATCCGGTAATTTTATACCTGCATGGAGCCGCTGCTCGTGGCACCAATAACGCCGAACCCTTGAACTGGGGGCCGTTGCTCTTCCTGGATGAAGCGCTTCGTGCCAAACACCAATTCTTCCTGGTCGTTCCCCAATGCCCTTTGGATAGCGGGTGGCTCCAGATAAGAGGTGCGCGACCGGAATGGAGCGATGCATTGGAACATTCCGTGGAGGTGGTGGCGAAAGTTTTACCCGCTCAATACCGTTTGGATCCAAAACGCCGATATATCACCGGTGTTTCGATGGGTGGCGGTGGAGTGTGGATGACGGTGCTTCGGCGTCCCAGTTTCTTTGCCGCAGCCGTCCCTGTCTGCGCTTCCGGCTTTCCGGACCTGGTGGTGCCACGCGCGGCGGAAGTGCCCGTTTGGGTTTTTCACTCGGATGACGACCACATCGTTCCCGTGCATTACGCCAGGGACATGGTCAGCGCCTGGAAAAAAAATGGTGGCAAACCGAAATATACCGAATATACCGGGCTCAAGCACAGCTCCTGGAAGAAGGCTTACACCGAAATGGAAATGTTCGACTGGCTCTTCCAACAACACAATCCGTAATCAGGGAACCGCATGGGGAAATTCAAACCATCAATCAATTGGCTCTACGTTTTTATTCCAATCGCACTGGCCCTTCGGTTCGTGCCCGGATTGCGAAATGAGACCGCGTTGTTCTTCTGCTCGTGTCTCGCCATCATTCCTTTGGCGGGCTGGATGGGACGCGCCACGGAGGACTTGGCAAGTCGCATGGGAGAAGGGATCGGAGGATTGCTCAACGCCACGTTTGGGAACGCCGCTGAACTGATCATCGCCTTGTTGGCGCTTTCGAGGGGTTTGACTGGTGTGGTCAAGGCTTCTATCACTGGGTCGATCATTGGAAACATATTGTTAGTCTTGGGTGCGTCCGTTTTGGCTGGCGGGCTTAAATATCCTGAACAGAAATTCAACAAGACGGCTGCGAATAATTCCACCACCTCGCTGGCCCTGGCGGCAATCGCCCTTGTTATTCCCGCCATCTTTCACGTCACGGCAGCCTCTCGCCCGGGCGGCTGGACCCAGGCGACTGAAAACCGGCTTTCCCTCGCGATCGCGGTCATTTTGTTCGCAACCTACATTTGTATTCTGCTCTTCACTTTGAAAACTCATAAGCACCACTTTGCTGGTGAATCCGATGGCCATGGACATGCCACGGAAAATGTTCCGCCCGTGCGTAGTTCGCTTATCCAACTCTTGGTGGCTACCGTTGGGGTGGCCGGCATGTCTGAGCTGCTGGTTGGATCAGTCGAAGCTGCTCGGGTAAGCTTGGGTTTCAGTGAGGTTTTTGTTGGAGTGATCGTGGTTGCGATCGTGGGCAACGCTGCCGAGCACTCCACGGCCATTGTCACCGCTTTGAAAAATAAAATGGATCTAAGCCTCGGCATCGCGATTGGCTCAAGCCTTCAAATTGCTCTTTTTGTCGCACCGGTGCTGGTCTTCTGCTCCTACTTCTTTGGCAAACCGATGGACCTTGAGTTCTCGGTGCCGGAGATTATCGCGGTGCTCGGAGCGGTTTACATTGCTTCTCAAATCAGCAGCGATGGCAAATCGAATTGGCTGGAAGGCGTGCAACTTCTCTCCGTCTATCTAATTTTGGTCGTGCTCTTTTACTACCTGCCCGATGCCCATGCGACCGCTCATTAACTGAGAGACTGCCGGGCGCTAACGAAAGTGGCTAACCTGAGTCCATAGCTAAACGTATGACTCTAGGTGATAGCGAACGTATCAGCTTATCCTGATATCTTAATTTAAGATATTTGACTTGCTAAAATATTAATGGACAATATGTGAGTTTCCGTGATATCTCTTACGCACGTTCGATGAAAACCTGCTTGAACATATTAGCAACGAATTGGCCGACGATGTCGCCCTCCCAAGGGATGCGTCGTGAATGGCCGGTCGGAGGCTGTGTGTTCCGCCTTAGTTTATCCATGAGCTTGAAACATCAGGCTATTTATAATGCGGATAGACTCTTGGTAAGCAGGTGAAGAAGTAACAATTTTTCGAAAACCCACCCTGCTCACCGAAAAGGAAGCAGGGTTTTTTATTGCCCATGCAACAAATGAGATAACGATATTTAACGAAAGATTAGTCACTGTGAGTAAGAAACCAACGACGTCTTGATGATGTCACCTGGCATACAACATAAAAAAGCGCGGGAGAGCCGAGGTTCTCCACCGATGGGATCTGCCCAGAGGCCGTTACAAAGCGCGCCGAATGAGTTCAGCCGGATTTTACATTCTAAGGGCTTCATAGGAGGTGTGCCCCAAACACCGAAACAGCCGCCGTGAAACCGCGGGTTGGTATCGAAAGATAGCAAGAGGTGTTTGTTCTTTGTTGAAATGGCAAGGGCAGGGAATATGAATCTCCCGGCCCTCTTACTTTCGCGGCTGTCCTAAGTTTAGTTCGCAGCCGCACACTTTTTTAGGCCGGGCACCAGCCGTGCGGCAGAGTTTCCAAAACTCAGCTTGCTTGGGGCAGCACCAAGGCGGCCTGCCAATTTCCGAGGGGTCGTGGCAGACAAGCAATGCACTTGCCCTGCAAGCAAGTCAATGCGGGAGCGTTACCCGCCGACTCCACCACTTTCTTGCGGAGAGAATGAGATTCAGGCGAGCCTCATAAGCTCAGCCTCCGTGGGCGCGACTCCCACCTCCGCTACCAATTTCCTGGGGAATGTCCTGTCAGCCGGTCTGTAAAACCGGTGTCGAAAACACATGACAGAAGCGACGACTGGAGCGTTACCAGCATTCCCCACCATTTCGGACCCGTAGCTCAATCGTGGAGCAACCCGTTGTCTGCGGGGAGGCTGAGGGTGCAAGTCCCTTCGGGTCCGCCAACTCTCTGAGTGATCCAACTATATTTAGCGGAATGTAGCTCAGTCTTTAGAGCACCCGGCTTGGGACCGGGAGGCCGCAGGTGAAAATCCTGCCATTCCGACCAACTTCTGCTGCCGTGGCCGAATCAGACGAGGCATTCGTCTTCTAAACGAAACGATGCAGGTGCAACTCCTGCCGGCAGCACCATTGCCAGGTAGTGTCAAAGTAGCACGGCGGTCTGTTAACCCGCTTGTCCTGGTGCGAGTCCAGGCCTGGCAGCCATTTTCGGAAGGCAAGCAGATATAAGCTGGCTGCACCTGTCTTGAAAGCAAAATCGGTCTCTACCGAGGTGGGAGCATTACCCACGCCTTCCGCCATAGCATCGTCCCGTAGCTCAATAGCAGAGCGCCCGGTTAATAACCAGAGGACCGCGGAGCGTTACCGCGCGGGACGACCAATTATTTCTGTTAACCTCAAACGAAAGGACCTCTATGCGACCCGTCAAGTATTACCAAAGTCAATTGCTCTTTCGTAAGAGCTATAAACCAAGTCGAGTTATGCGATTCCGACCGACGCCCAAGTTGAACCTGGTGTTCAAGCCTGGGCGCGCCAGTCCTCAGATCGAAAGTATCATTTTAACCCCGAGTAGCTGAGGCAGATTAGCGCTTCCCTGAAGAGGAAGAGACGTCGGCGCAATACCGGCCTCGGGGACCATTTAGATCAAGCTGCCGAGGTGCGTAACCTCCCTGGCACCTCCGCAGTTATCGCAATATGAACACTATTACACAAAACAATGTAAACCTGATTGCCTCACCCGGCGCATGGATTGAGGGCGAAGCAGTGCGCCAACTTTATGCGACCGCCAACCTGGAAGGAATGAGTTCGGCTGTCGGGTTCCCGGACCTGCATCCCGGCAAAGGCGCGCCAACTGGAGCGGCCTTCGTTTCTGAAGAGTTAATTTATCCTCATATCATCGGCAGTGATATCGGCTGCGGCATGGCCTTTTGGCAAACCGACTTGGTGCGCAGAAAGGCCAAGCTCGACCGATGGGCTGGGCTTCGCTTTGACTTGGAGCACCCCTGGGAAGGAGATCAAAGCGAATGGTTGGAGCTAAACCAACTGGCTTCAACGGAATTCGATCAGTCCATGGGCACGCTTGGAGGTGGAAATCACTTCGCAGAGCTGCAGGCCGTTGAGCGCGTTGTTGACGCTGTCCAATTCAAAGCGCTCGGACTGGAGCGCGAAGCGTTGATGATGCTTGTTCACAGCGGCTCACGCGGCTACGGCGAATCAATCCTGTGGCGGCACGCCGCCGAGCATGGCGCCTCCGGGGTAGACCCGCTTTCCGAAGCAGGACGGGCCTACATGGAAGAGCATGACAACGCTGTCCGATGGGCAAAAGCCAACCGCCTGTTAATCGGCCATCGCTTCCGGGAATGCCTTGGTGCTGAAGCAAGTGTCCTCTGGGATGGCTGCCATAACAGCGTCAGCTTGCGAGACACCTCGGAGGGTCCTTTGTGGCTGCACCGCAAAGGGGCAGTCAATTCTGAGAGCAATGTCGTGGTGATCCCCGGGTCCCGCGGGACTCTCAGCTACCTGGTCCAACCCACCGGGGATGGTGAGAGCCACGCCTGGTCCCTCGCTCATGGAGCTGGTCGTAAATGGTCGCGGAGCGAGAGCCGGCAGCGGGCGCGCGAACGACATCGTATAGCCGAACTGGTTCAGACCCCACTCGGCGGCAGGGTGGTTTGCGAGCAGCGCGACTTGCTCTTCGAGGAAGCTCCGATGGCCTACAAGCCCATCGAATCAGTTATTGAGGCCTTGGAGAAGGCGGCGCTCGTGAGAGTCATC
>JAQGOV010000321.1 GCA_028293425.1 Verrucomicrobiales bacterium | reverse complement strand
GAGGATGACGCCAAGCGGATGTATCGGGCTTACAAGCACCGGCTGGGAACGCCTGCGAGCGAGGACCAACTGATTTACGAGGAGAAGGACGAACGATTCGACCTATCGATGGGGCGCACGCGCAGCGGAGATTATCTTTTCCTGATGAGCCAAAGCCATACCACCTCGGAAGGGCGGTATCTTTCGGCCAAGGACCCGGATGGCACGTGGAAAATCCTGGCGCCCCGAATTGCGGACCAGGAATACGATATGGAGCAGCGCGGAGAATTTTTTTACATACGGGTGAACGACAAGGGCCGCAATTTTCGGCTGGTCAAAGCGCCGCTGACCGCGCCGGACCGGGGGAACTGGCAGGAAGTGATTCCGCACCGCGCGGACGTTATGCTCGAAGGAATGGACGCCTTCAGCACGCATTATACCCTGACCGAGCGTGAGGGCGGCCTGCCCCGGCTCCGCATCGTCGACTTCGATTCCGGCGGTTCGCAGCAGATCCCTTTTCCGGAAGCGGTCTATGACGCGCAGCCC
Source organism: Verrucomicrobiales bacterium (assembly GCA_028293425.1). GTDB lineage: Bacteria > Verrucomicrobiota > Verrucomicrobiia > Limisphaerales > JAQGOV01 > JAQGOV01. The sequence goes on along the minus strand of JAQGOV010000321.1, from coordinate 6,513 downwards.
GGCATCAATGAGGAGTTCGCCACTGGAAAATTCAGATACAGTTACCAATCCCTGGTGACGCCCAGTTCGGTCTTCGACTACGACATCGCGAAGGGTGAGTCCAAACTCCTGAAGCAGCAGGAAGTACCCGGAGGATATGATCCCGCGCGATACCAGTCCGAGCGAGTGCTCGCCCCGGCACCGGACGGCACGCGTGTGCCTGTCTCGCTGGTTTACCGCAAAGGGCTGGTGCGCGATGGCCGCGCCCCGCTGCTCCTGGAGGCTTATGGTTCCTATGGTTATCCTTACAGCGTCAGTTTCAGCTCGGCGCGTTTGAGCCTGCTGGATCGAGGGGTGGTGTGCGCTTACGCGCATATTCGCGGCGGGGGCGACTTCGGGAAACGCTGGCACGATGACGGACGAATGTTGAAGAAGCGCAATACCTTTACCGATTTCATTGCCTGCGCGGAGTTCCTGGTTGCGGAAAAGTTCACGAGCAAGAAGCGCCTGGCCATCACGGGAGGAAGCGCCGGCGGGCTCTTGATGGGGGCGGTAGTCAACATGCGACCGGACCTTTTTCACGCCGTTGTCTCTCATGTTCCGTTCGTGGACGTCCTGAACACGATGCTGGACGAGACCTTGCCGCTGACGGTGGGCGAGTTTGAGGAATGGGGCAATCCGAAGAAGCGCGAGGAGTACCTCTACATGAAATCCTACAGCCCCTACGACAACCTGCGACGGACCCGTTACCCGGCAATGCTCGTCAAAACATCCCTGAACGACAGCCAGGTGATGTATTGGGAGCCAGCCAAGTACGTCGCCAAGCTCCGGAGCTTAAAGACAGACAAGAACCCGCTCCTTCTGAAAGTGAACATGGCCGCGGGCCACGGTGGATCTTCCGGCCGCTACGACCACCTGCGGGAAGTCGCGTTTGATTACGCCTTTCTCCTGAACGCATTTGGGATTGTGGAATGAGGTGATGGCCGTGATCGGTGGCTCACGCGAGCACCGCTTTGACGACTTCGCCATGGACGTCGGTGAGGCGGCGTTCGAGGCCGTTGTGATAATAGGTGAGCCGCTCATGGTCTAGCCCGAGGAGATGCAGAACCGTGGCGTGCAGGTCATAGACGGTGACGACGTCATCGACCGATTTATAACCAAACTCGTCCGTCGCGCCATGGCTGAAACCCTTCTTCACGCCCGCGCCCGCCATCCAGCAGGTGAATCCGGAGGGGTTGTGGTCGCGGCCCTGGGCTCCCTTTTGGAAAGTAGGCATTCGACCGAATTCGGTGCACCAAACGACGAGGGTACTTTCGAGCAGGCCGCGCTGCTTGAGATCGATGAGCAGCCCGGCGGTGGGTTTGTCGAGGACGGGGCCGTGCAGACTGTAATCTTTGAAAAGTTGTTTGTGGCCGTCCCAGTTGCTCACGCCTTCGCCGCCGGTCTGATAGGCGCCGTTGAAAAGCTGCACAAAGCGGACGCCTTTCTGAAGGAGGCGCCGGGCGAGGATGCAATTCCGGGCATAGGCGGCACGGGTTTCGTTCACCTTGGACCCGCCTTCGTCCGCCCCGTAGAGCTTCAGGATGTGGGCGGGCTCGCTGGAAAGATCGGCAACTTCCGGAACGGTCAGTTGCATGCGCGCCGCCAATTCATAACTCGCAATGCGGGCGGCCAGTTCGGTGTCGCCCGGGAAGCGTTGGGCATGATGCTCGTTGAGCTTCTGCAAAAATCCGCGGGTAGCGGTGTCGCTCTTGGGCGGAATCGCGGCCGGCCGGGCCAGATTGCGAATCGGGTTGGTAGCGTTAAACTCGGTACCCTGGAAGGCGGCTGGCAGAAAGCCGGGACCCCAGTTGTTCACGCTGTTTTGCGGCTTGCCGCGTGGATCGGGAATCGCCACGTAGGCGGGCAGGCTTTGATCTTCACTGCCGAGGGCATAGGTGACCCATGCGCCCATGCTGGGAAAACCATCCAGGGCGTTGCAGGTGGACATGAAGTTTTCGCCCGGTCCATGGGTGTTCGTCTTGCCCTGCATCGAGTGGATGAAGCACATCTCGTCCGCCAGGGCGCCCAGGTGCGGCACGAGATCGGAAATCATCTTGCCACTCTTTCCGCGTGGGCGAAATTCCCAGGGACTTTTGGTCAACGCACCCTGTTCGCCCTGAAAGGTGATGAGCTTCTCTTTCCCGGGCATGGGCTGGCCATGGCGGCGAATCAGCTCGGGCTTGTAATCAAAGGTGTCCAGATGACTGCATCCGCCACTGGAGAAAATGACGAGGACGTTCTTGGCTTTGGGCGTGAAATGGGGCTGGCGCGGCGCATAAGGACTGCCTGGCTGAATGACCGGCCGAATGGTTTCTTTCCCCGAGACATTGGCGGCGAGCAATCCCTGGCGACTGAGAAGGCTGGTGAGGGCGATGGCTCCCAGGCCGATGCCGGCGTCGGAAAGGAATCGGCGACGATTCAGCAGGGGACTATTGAAAGAAGGAAAAGGCTGGCTCATGGGATAAAGAGGAATTCGTTGGAGTTTAAAACGGCGCGGCAAAGCGCGGGCAGACCTTCCGTTTGCGCAAAGGCAACCGCTTCTTTCGATTCCGTAGAATCGGGCAACCGGTTGAAGGCCAACTGCCAGGCCCTTTGAACTTGCGCCGCACTGTCCGCACCGGCTTCCTTGCGCAGCCGGGTGGCGAGGGTCTCCGATTGATCGAGGATAAAGCGGCTGTTAAAGAGGTTCAGTGCCTGCAAAGGCGTGGTGGAGACGCTGCGCTTAGGCATGACCAGGCTGCCGTCCGGACAGTCGAAAGAACCGAAGATGCCATCCTGCTCCATCCGCACCTTGAAAGCGTAAACCATTCGGCGGGACTCGGCGGGGCCGAACTTTTCCTTGGGGTGGTAGTGATAAACATTTTCCCGGTCGACATCGTGAAGGAAGAAGCTCGGGCCACCGACCGTGCGGTCCAGATTACCGCTGACGGCGAGAATGCTGTCGCGGATCCCCTCAGCCTCAAGGCGGCGCGGGGGGAAGCGCCAGAGCAGGCGGCTGGCCGCATCCACCTGCAGGGCTTCTTCGCGAGGGGCGCTCGACTGCCGCCACGTTGCAGAAGTGAGGATGAGCTTTTGAATATGTTTAATGCTCCAGGCGGCGGTTCCGGAGTCCTGCGTGGAGCGAGCCTGAACAATGAGCGGACCTTTTGGCTTGCCTACACCATTCTCGATGGCGGGACCAGGATGCATCAACTCAGCTGCCAGCCAGTCGAGGAGCTCGGGGTGCGAGGGACGCGCGCCGTTTTTGCCGAAGTCATTCGGCGTGGTCACCAGCCCGACCCCGAAGTGGTGCTGCCAGAGTCGATTCACCAGCACACGAGCGGTGAGGGGATTCTCCGGGCTGGAGATCCAGTTGGCGAGCTGGACTCGCCGTTGCTGCTCCGGGGTGTTCGGGTCCAAGGTGAGCGGGTTATAGACGGCGAGAGTTCCCGGCGCGACGGCCTCGCGATTTTGCATTGGATCCCCACGATGAAAGCGAAACGTTTCACTCGGCTGGGAGAAAGTGCCGGCATAAACGGACGGAGACTTGGAGAGGGAACTGCGTTCCTTCCGCGCCTTCTCCAGTTCCGCCAACCATCGGCGGCCCTGTTCTGCCTCGGCTATTGGGGCGTCCTCAAAGCGATAAACGGGTCCGGCGGGTTTTTCCACCTGGCCTTTGAAAGGCTCGCGGTCGGCGGAGCTTGCCACGACTTTCCAGGCGTTGGTCGTGGTCGCGGCCTCAATTCGATAGTTCGTGGCGAGGCGATCTTTGAATTGGCCGTCGCGATCGCGGCCCCAGACGATCCGATCGATGCGTTCCGGCCTGGGGAACTCCAACTGGACCCAGCCCCGGCCAGATTCACTGGAGATCCATGAACGATTGTTCCCGGCGCGACCATCGTTGACGTGCTCGAGCTTGTGAATGTCATAGCCCGAGAGCGAGCCGGAAGCGGTCGGTTTTGTGCCGTTGGTGGCCAGCGCCACGTTTCGATTGCCGGACCAGACTTCGAGTTCATCAATACAGGGCTCGCCGCCGGTGGCAGCCGAAATCGTGAACCGGACGAACTTCGCCTCGACCTGAGCCAGGACTTCTTCGTTGCGGACGGCATTTACCGGTGGACGCAGCTTGTTGCCATTCGTGCCAGAAGCGGGAGTGGCGACGGAAGCTTTGGGAATGAACCGTGCGAGACGGGTTTCCAGGTCCTTGATGTCAGCGTCCAATTTTGCGATTTGCTCTTTTCGCTCCTTCGGCAGAGCCAGGGTTCGGTCACCATGCCGTACGCCTGCGAAAATTGCGGACATGGAGTAATACTCGCGATGCGAGATAGGATCAAACTTGTGTGAGTGACAGCGGGCGCAGCCGAGAGTCAGGCCAAGAAAGGCCGTGCCCGTGGTGCCCACCATGTCGTCGATTTGATCGGCACGCTGTTGTGAGGTGAGAACGATGTCCGGGCTGCCGACAATATCCACCGGGCCGCCGACGAGAAAACCGGTGGCGACATCCACGCCCAAGGCATCGCCGGCAATCTGTTCGCGAATGAATTGATCGTACGGTTTGTCCTGATTGAAAGCGGCGATCACATAATCGCGGAAGCGCCAGGCGTTCGGCCGCTCGCGGTTGGTCTCGAAGCCGTTGCTCTCGGCAAAACGAATGACGTCCAGCCAATGACGACCCCATCGTTCCCCGTAGCGCGGGTCATCGAGAACCTTGTCGACGAGCCGTTCGAAAGCGAGCGGTCGCTTGTCAGCGAGGAAGGTTGCCACTTCCTCCGGGGTCGGCGGCATGCCAAGCACCACAAAGTACAGTCTGCGAATCAAGGTGACGCGGTCGGCTTCGCGCGAAGCCGTGAGCTTTTTCTCGGCGAGTTTGGCGGTGATGAACGCATCTATTGGATTGGTGACTTTGGGTTTGGGATTGGCCAGCGGCACCGGTGGGCGTTGCACCGGTTGAAAGGACCAATGGGATTTGATGGGGTCGACTTCCGCAACTTCTTCCGCCCAATTTGCGCCTTGGTCGATCCAGGCGCGCAGCACGCCGATTTGCTCCGGTGTCAGGGGATCGCCTTTGGCAGGCATCAGGGAATCCGGGACGAGTCCCGCCACCAGCCGGATAAGGGGGCTGCCCGCGCTATCACCCGGTTTAATGGCCGGGGTGTAATTCTCGCCGCCTTTCAATGCGTCTGCCTTCGCGTCCAGGCGATAACTACTCTTTTGCTTTTCGGGGCCATGGCAGGACCGGCAGGACTTGTCGAGAATTGGCCGGACGTCTTTGGTAAAATTAATCTGGCGCGATGCCGCCGGGGGAAGCTGCGGAGTGGCGGTCTTCGGGTCCTGGGCCGCGCTGGCGGCTGAGGCCGAGGTGAGCAAGGCAGCGAGGCACGACAGCCATGTGTGGCGCCAACGACGCTCCCCTATCCTTGTCCTGGAATGCTGTTTGAGCATAAATCAATTGCAACTGGCTCGGGAGAAAACCGTGGCTGGACACCACGCCGTATTTGCTTCCGAAGTAAGCAAAGATCTCAAATCCAGCGGAAATCCTCAATCCCCCCATTTGGGGGCGGAGACATCGGTGCGAGTGGGTTAGGCCAACGGCACAAACACAACAGGGTAGCCCGGTTCAGGGGACGGTTAGAGCGGGCTGGAGCCTCGGACCGTTCAATGCGGGATGGGGGGCTGCCAGAAGATTGTGTTGGGAAAGGATTCGTTGGCTGCGGCCTCTGGGTGGGACGGCGAACTCACTGGCCAGCCAACCAAGCAAGGTGATGGTGACAAGGGCCAGAGGTATGAACTTTGTCGGTCGAGTGAGTTTCACAGGAAATGACCTCTGCATTTAAGGTTAGCGCCTCAGGGATTGTAAAACGTCGCTCAAGTGGATGTCACCACGAACAACGCTCCAGAGTGCAGGAACATCTTCGAGCCGGGATTCTCTGAGCAGTTTACCGATTGCCTTGAAGGTTGGAGTGCCAGGTCCGGTGGTGCGGAACCGATATTTTTTGCCCCCGGTTTCGTGAACTGCCACTGGGTCACAGATTATCACGGGACCTCCCGCAGTCGCACCAATGAGGAAGCCGGCAAATAGCAACGCTGGGAACATCGCGGCGAGCAGCAAAAGCCCAGCAACTCTCTCCACGATGGTTGGCTTTCCAGCTCGCATGTGAACGGCGAAAGCTAGCATTGATCTAGCGAGAGTTAAAGCGTTCTTTGAATGTGTTTCATCCCGAGCTAGGGTCGGCCTCAGCGGGCCAGCTCTCATCCTCCTGCTTCTGGCATGGAAGGCTCGGTGCGTGGGCGGGTGTCCTCTTGAAGGCAATTTTCTGGACAGCGGTTTGGGGAGGACTTCAACTTAGGGCAGTATGTCTCGACAGCCGACGTTACGAACTGAGAGATTAATTTTGCGGCCGCTCACGCTTGCCGACGCTCCAACGGTGCAGCTCCTGGCCGGAGACCGTGCCATTGCTGACACGACGCTGCTCATTCCACATCCGTACCCTGAAGGGGCGGCAGAGACGTTTA
>JAQGOV010000286.1 GCA_028293425.1 Verrucomicrobiales bacterium | reverse complement strand
AGCCTTAGCCCGAGAGCGAGCGAGCCATGCTCACAGCCGAGCCCACTGACTGGAGAGCCGGATGCGGGAAACCCGCCTGTCCGGTTCGGAGGGAGGGGTGGCGTTAACACGCCATCCCTACCCCTATTTTTCTTTTGTCCCTATGGGACTTCGATTGGAGCTGGCGCTCAAGGGGTAACCATCCAGTCTTTTTGGCGAAATGGGAGCAATCCTATGTTACAAACAGGCTCTTAGATTCCTTTCAGCAGAGAAAGGTGTTTACGTATTGGATGGTTTGCGGGGGCAGAGCTTTCCACTGCCGCCTTCAGGTCGGAATGTCGTTCCAGGGGAGTCCAGTGCATGAGGGTCTTTTCGCCTGATTCCCGGATCACCCAGAGATTTCGAATGTGCAGAAACCTGAATGGCCGAAGTTCCTTTATTTCGGGCCAAAGGATAAGGCTTTGCCCTTTGCTCAAATGAATCCCCAGAATGCTAATGCCCACAGCTCTCCGGGTCACTTGCTGTATCAGCCAGGAATATAACAAGCCGCCCAGAAAGAAAGGCGGAAGCCAAACCAGATGCTGCCAACTGACAAGTCGGCGGACGAACAATTTGAAATGTACGGGGGCCCTGGGCGCGGGCTGGAAATAAATTCCGGAGATTTTGTCGTCCGCGTCCAGCGCCAGGCTCATGGTCATCTCACTGTTCTGGTAATGCAGCAGGAACGCGGTCCACCCGGCGTAGCCGTTTGTGGTTGGGCCGTCGAAGTTTTCGATCTTGCCGCGATTCGTGGCGAGCCGAGTGTAAAAATCGGATGTTTTCTCCGGTGGAAACGCCTTGCTCATGTCCGGGTTATACAGCTTTTGCAGGGCCGCGTAATCGCCTGCGTTGAACAGATCAACCACCTTTTGAGCGACGATGGCGTAGCGATTGGTTTCTTCGACGCGAACGCTCCGCGCGACGGTGGTTGGGGGCGGCTCGTTCGTCTTCCAGTCTTTATCGCCCATGGTCAGGCCGAGCATCCAAAAGAACCAAATCCCAACAATTCCGGGCATGCCGAAGATGGCGATCTGCCAAAAGGCGACCTTGAATTCCGCAGGTTTAATGTGGCCGGCGGCGGCCATCGAGAGAATTACCGGGCGCAGCTGAGAAACATCCGTTTCATCCAGCGGTTCGCCGGTTTCGGCGGCATGGAGCAGCGATTCCAGCTGTCTTTCGACGGGAAGAAGCTGGTTTGCACACGCGCGCTGGTTCAGCCGATAGATGAAGCCGTATAGGGCGATTACGCCAATCGTGTAGGTGACGTTGAAAATAAATCTGCCAAGGCCGCCGGTAAAACTTCCCCAAGTGCGGACGAATATGCCGGTCCCGAGTGGAAGCAGATACCACCAGCCGACAGAACTCAATAACTGCGACTGGGCGCGAACCGCCTTCAGTTCCGCCCGCAAAGATTCGACAATGGTCGCGCCGACCGGAGTGGATCGGGTCGTCCAACGAGCGTAAACCAGCCTAAAGGCTATCAAAATCGAACCGCCGATGACAATCAAATCGCCAAGACGCGATATGGGCCAGCGTGCATCGCGAAAGAAAAAATATCCAAAAGTGATCATTGCAAGAACACAGGCCACTACTTCGACGATATCGCGCCCGAGCAAGGTGCGGCGAAGTTGCGTCATTATATTTTGCATGGCAGGCAACACTTGCGCAGGCGAGATGGCCGGGTCTCGCAGCGGTTGTTGTTGCCAAAGTTTCTTTAGTTCGTCTTCATTCATTTTGGCGCTTCCTCCGTCATTAGGCTGGATAGTTTCTTCTTGGCGCGATGCAACATGACGCCAACGTGATTGGCACTGATGCCCGTGACTTCTGCCATTTGTTCGTAGGTGAAGTCCTCGAGGAAAAGGGTAACGAGCGCTTTTTCGAGCGGGTCGAGTTTGAAAATAACGCTGTAAAGATGGGCAATGCGGTCGTCACTGTTTTCATCGGTTGTCTGCTGTGATTCAATCGTGCGCGTGAGGTCCGCGTGTTCAACATAAACGACACGGTCAGTGCGTGATGTCCGCTTACGGACGAATGAAATGGCGGTGTTGATGGCCACGCGATAAAGCCAAGTGTTGGCGAATTGTTTTTCTTTCAGGCCCGGCAGGCCACGCCAGATTTGGGACAGGACCTCCTGGTACAAATCGTCCTGGTCAGCCGAGTTCCAGGCATAAACGCGGCAGACCCTGAGAATCCTGTCTCGATTCCCATTTACCAGTTCCAGAAACCTGTGTTCGTCTGCCGGCGTCGAATTCAATCTCAAGCCTTTATCTGATTAGTCGCAGTGGAAGGACAAAAAATTACCACGGGTATAGTTTTTCTGCTTTTTGGGCAAAAAGCAGCAGCGGCATGAAGGCCGTTACGTTGGCCCGCAAAATCAGGGCGGATGAAATCGGCGAGAGGTTCTAGCGGACAGACCCGGTGCGTCGACTCTTGCAGCGCTCCTTAAAGGGCGGGGAAAAAAATCAATATCGTTGTGATGACAATCTATAAACAGGTCATCGCTAACGGGATTTGGGAAGCGCCGGGCACTCTAGGCTGGAACGCTTTCGCCGCGGGTGAGCGCCATCACGTTGGCGGTCGTTTGGCCAGGAACAGCCACTCCACGGGCACGCTGTAACCACGCCTCAATCGCCGGGCGCTCGGCGTGCGTGCAGCGCAACCTGTCCAGCCATCTGGCCAATTCTTCTAACTGCGGTGCAGGCAGCTTTTCGATAGCTTTTTCAATCTCATCTATGCTGCTCATGGCCCGAATCTAACATCCTCTATGCGTCAACGGCAAGCGCAGACGGCTTAACTCTGTTGGCTCTTTTAAACCGAGGAACGGGCTTCGCGTCAAATGCTACACAACGTCTTGAATGGATCATCAAGCTGGATAGCCATCCGGGGTGGTTCCGCCTATTGGAGCCAACGTCTCCCTGCCTGGCCTTCTCACCGCACTTTTCTGGCCGGATAGGGGCTTGCCCTGTTTCACCCTCCCTTGGCCGCAAAGTCCCAAGGAAGGGGGAAAATAATCACTATTGTTGTGGCCACGATCTATAAACAGGTCATCCCTAACGGGATTTGAAGAGAGGCCGCAAAAGGTTGTCAATGCCCGGCAAGCGACAGCCTATTATGGAATTATTTGGTGAGGGTGTAGATTGCTTTCCTTGAGCCCGACCAGTGGCTGGTGATGGGGGGATTGGATTTGCCGGTGAGGTTGTTATGTTTTGGGTCGTAGGCTCGGGCGACCAGGCGGGTGTTGGCGTCGATGCTGATCGGGCCGATGTATTCGCGGGCAGACGCAGACAAAGTGGCAGAGACGGCATTGGTGGGGCCGCCGTTGGCGCGGGGGTCGGTTCCGTCGAGCGTGTAGTAAATGGTCGAACCCGGGGCGGCAGAGATCTTGATGAGAAATTTAGCGGGCACATCGCCGCCCGGCTGGCTGAAGACCGGGCGGGAGAGAAGGTTGGTGTCGATGAATGTCAGCCGATCGCTGAACCACTGTCGTTTAAAGCGCAACTCGGAATCATACTCGCGCGGGCCGAAATCGAAAGTGTAGCCGTTCGTGCTCTGGACACCGCTGCGGGGATAATTTCTCCACCGGGTTCGTTCCCTCGGCTCGGCTTCACGAAGCTGGTTGAACATCCCTTCGGCCAGCTCCATAATGTGTTCCTTGCGCAATGGGCCTTCACGGAGGTCCTGATAGCGGTCGATCCAGGCCTGCCAAAAATCGGGATCGGTGAACATCCGCTTCCACCAGGCATCCTTGAAGAAATCGGCGCTCCAATTGGAGGAAATTCTCCCGAATTTGGTTGGATTGAAGTCGCGGGCGTCCGTCGAGCCCATCGCTCGATCCATGTCCCAAAGCGGGCCCATGGTGAGGCGGCCGTTGCGCGGCTTGTGGAAGTAGGCGCTTAAATGGAGGGCGTCCACGTTGAACAGCACAACGTTCAGGATGTGATGGTCAATCCAGGAATCGATGTCGATGTACTTTCGATAGCCGCGCTCCGGATCCCGGTAATCGGCGCCTTTCAAAGCCCGGCCGAAATCCGCGAAATAGTCTTTGAGGTATTGTCTTTGGGCTTCCCGGGCCGGGCTTTGCATGGCGCGTTCATGCGGATCAACGTAACGGATGGTTCGTGCGGCCCCGACGAAGCCGCTCTCGCCTGGATCCGGCCGGTCGATTTTCCAGAGGTACCCTCCCGTCACAGCCGGCGCTTTGGCATCGTCCTCGTGCAGCTTGTCGATGTTTACACGGTCCTTGCCGATTTTGATTTTCTCGATGAAGACGTAGATTCCATAGTAATCGCTGGACGCGGAAAAGTTGGGGAGATTGATCGGGCTGGTTGGGCCACGGTCCTTTTTCAATAGAACCTCAACGAAACGAGTGCGGGGGGCCTGACGGCCGACGTCCCGGCTCAATTGATAGGCGAGGGGATTATGGATCAGCGCCAGATCGAACTCATTGGGGGCGTACATCACCCAATCCGAATCGGGAGGCATTCCCAGCAGGGGGACGTCTTTGTGATTGAAGAACTCGTCCCAGGCCTCGAAGGCCCAGTTGGACTTCGGGGAGTAGAGTGTGCTGGAGCCGCGACGATGAAACCGTCCGGCGGTGACGAGGTCGGGCGCATTGGTGATGGAGCTGCGGCCGTTCGCTTTTGGTTCGAAGACCATCAGGCAGACATATTGTTCGCCCTTGGCAGGCACAGGGCCTCCACCGAAATTGTCGAGGATGGCGATGGGCAGGTCCGAGGTGAAGTTGACCGCGTTGGGGTTCAGTTGAATGTAATGCCCGGTGTGGGGCGGTCCCGGCAGCCGGCCGGGCGCGTAGGCGCGGGCGCGGATCACCGTGCTGTCGGTGATGCGAATGGGGCCGGCATAGACGGGCGATGCGAAAGTGGGGAGGTTGGTAGTGGTGGTGTAGTGAATCACCGAACCGGGAGGAGCGCTCATCTCAATGACGAACGGATCCACGAATGTGCCGCTCTCCCTGGAAAAGCCCACCGGGGAAGC
>JAQGOV010000279.1 GCA_028293425.1 Verrucomicrobiales bacterium | reverse complement strand
AACAAGCTCACTGAGGTCAATGACTTGACCAACGTGCTCGCCATGTATCGGAATGGATGCTCGCTCGATAAAAGACCTGCGAAGCGGACGATATTGGAAGTGTAAAAGTGGAGGGAGCCCCAGCATTGGTCATGATACTCGTCCAATTCCTTAAATCGCTCGAGGACTCAAGCACGTACCGAACATTAGAAATCCCAGCCACTTGGATGACCGGTTGGAGACCGTTGGTCCCAGAGTCGTTGGCGTATTTCAAGGTGAAACCGGAATTTGTCGGAACGGTAAACGGCCAAATTGCCCACGTAAATGCGGGTTCTTCGAAAGCCCAGGTCGATGGTGTCACAAGATTAAGATGGTAGCTGCCTGGCGGCAAAACTCCCAGAACAGAGACGGCATCTTCCCGCCATGGGTCACATACCATTAAAATGCATCCACCTGCCCAAACCTTCCGCTGAATGACTTGAACAAGGTTAGAACCGCTCCGAAATACTTCTCCAATAGAAAGGGCCTCGCAACATCCCAGATCGGGAAAAAAACTGACGAACCGGAGATAGGTTATCCCGCCGGCTGTGACGAACTCGTGTTCCAGAATAATGGGAGGCCCGTCTGCAATCCACTGAGATTTAGCCCCCAACGCTGCGAATGTAAGAAATGCGAAGATATATATCTTGAGCAGATTTGAACTTGGCTCAGAAATTTTGCGATTTAATGGAAGTTCCTTCAACGCGGCTTCAGTCATTTATAGATGAATTTGGAGAGCCCAGCCAGAATCGACACCAATCCTGAAATCAACATCAGTAATCCAAGGGCTGCTCCGGCACCCGAGGAATCGGAGCTCCCGATGCTTTGGTTAAAATGATTCGTTTGATCGGCAAGGCGCCTAATTCCCCAACCCCCGAACAACAGAAGGCTTCCTAAGCGCAGTCGCATGTTCGGCTGTTTCTCAGTGTCGTCGCCCTCTTCCGATTGCTTATTCCCCGAATGCGACCATTTCTGATTGGGCTTCCATCCACCCGCCTTGGACTGTTCAGGATTTTCTCTGTCTGCTTGGCAAAGAGGGCAGATGTTTGCGGTGAATTCAACCTTGGCCGCACATGATGGGCACGCTTCAAGCATAATGGTCTCCTCTGCAAATATGGTTTTCAATAAATTGCCATGTTGCTCGCCTTGCCGAAAGGACATTTATATGGGATCACCCTTTCATTCTGCTGCTGCGTTGGATAAGGAGTTGCGAGACCGGATTGCTGGAATAATTCGGCGCCTTCTGTTGGTTGAAAAGGCTACCGTCTGCCGGGCTGAGGGCACCAATGATTGGAGCCGAGCGCATTCGGTGGATGCGCGGGAGATTTTTCTGGAATTTTGGTTGTTTAGAAGCACTGCCACGGTTTTGATCCTCGTCGTGAAACTCACTCTTCTCACAATCATATTCTTACTGAGCGTGTGTTTGGCCGGGCAGGGGCAAACAGCGCCCGATATCCTGCCACGCAAGTTTGCCTTTTGGTGTGGCGGGATGATCAAAAGCAAGAGCGTGGAATGGAACGGCAAAGAACTGGTTTATCGTGAAGCGGGAGTCAGCAGCAAGGCTACTAATCAGATTATCCGACCAACCAAAAAGCAATGGCAAGAATTCTGGACCGCAACCGAAAAGGTTCAGCTCTCCAAGTGGCAACGTTTGTACGAAGATAAGAGTTTGACCGATGGATGGGTGTGGGAAATTGAGGTGGTGCGAGGAAAAGAGAAGATCCAAAGTTGCGGCTGCAATGCGTTTCCCAATGACGCGAATGCAGCCAAGACGGTCCCTGGGCTTCAGAGTAGCAAACGGTTCAACGCCTTTCTGTCGGCCCTCGAAAAACTGACAGGATTGAAACTGTGAGGTGGATTCGAATGGTGAGCAGAGAGAGAGAGCAGGCAAAGAAGGAGGTTACGTGCGTTATTCACATGGTCGGTCCTTTGCCTTTACTGCTGCTCCGCTGTTGGATGCCTACCTGGCTACGCAGACCAATTATCCTGGCCTAACCTGCCCCCACCAATTCTCGTTGGGTCCGGAGCTGGCCGCTTGGGGTGGAGCCAGCCTGGATGAAAGCTAAAAGGTCCTCGTTTACTTGATGTTTATGGGTGGTGGCCATCCCGTGTGGCGCTCCCTTGTAGACCTTCAGCGTTGCATCTTTGATTATCTTTGACGAGAGCATGGCGGATGCTCCAATGGGAACAATCTGGTCATCATCGCCGTGCAGGATCAGGGTCGGCACATCTATCCGTTTCAAGTCTTCGGTGAGGTCGGTTTCGGAAAAAGCTTTGATGCAGAAATAAGAGGCCGGAAAGCCCGCCATCATGCTCTGGAGCCAAAAGGATTCCCGCACGCCCTCCGAGATTTTGGCTCCCGGCCGGTTGTAGCCATAGAACAGCAGGCTGAGATCTCTCCAAAATTGAGAGCGATCCGCGATAACAGCATCTCGCAGTTGATTAAAGGCCTCGATGGGCAAACCAGCAGGATTAGAGGCGGTTTTCAGCATCAGCGGAGGAATCGCGCCGATCAGCACGGCCTTGGCCAGCCGATGGGTCCCGTGGCGCCCAATGTAGCGGGTGACCTCCCCGCCGCCGGTCGAATGCCCCACCAGGACGGCGTCCTTCAGATCCAAGGTTTCTATCAGTTCGGCCAGGTCATCGGCATACGTATCGAGATCATTGCCCTGCCAGGGTTGGCTGGAGCGCCCATGACCACGGCGATCGTGAGCGATGCAGCGATAGCCGTGGGATGTCAGAAAAAACATTTGATCCTCAAACGCATCCGCGCTTAAGGGCCATCCATGGCTAAAGACGATCGGTTGTCCCGTCCCCCAGTCCTTGAAATAAATTTGGGTACCGTCCCTGGTTGTGATTGTGTTCATAAAATGATGTGGCTGATTTTGTTAAATTGAGCACTCCTTTTTACTGCCCTAGAAACTATTACCTCCTCAGAGAATGTCATGTCAGGAATGAAAGGGGGCGGGGAGTGATGCAAATCTCATGCGCGGCTCACGAGCTTCAGGGAGGAGGCCTCTCAGGTTAAGTCGCAGAAAACAATGCCCTCCGAGCCGTTCAGGAATCAGTCCCCATCCATGGACTTAAGGCGCTGAACCACATCATCCGTCGCATCGCATGATCAGGCGGTAATGCTGGCCGAGTCAGATTTTGCGGTGAAGTAACGTGACTGAATTTGGAGAGCGTTAGGCCACGACTTTTTTCTGGGGCGAATGCTGTTCGGGATAGCGGTATTGCCAGAGGTCGGGGAAATCGCGGAGGAGGCCTTCAAATTGGATTTCCTGGTCTTCTTTCAGGAGGAAGCCATTTGCGCCGTTCTTGTAGCAGTCCTGCAAATAGGGGAACAAAGTAATGTCCGTGTAGACGAAGATTTTTAAGGGGGGAAGGTCTCGCCGGGAGTGAAGCCACTGTAGGACTTCCAAACCTGATTTTCGGGGCAGATTGAAATCGAGGAAGAGGACGGAAGGAAATGGAAAGAGCACTCGTTGAGCGTAGGGGTGTCTGCCTTCGAGGTAAGTAATTGCCGATTCGCCGTCGCTCAAGGTGTAAACGGGGTTTACAAGGCTGTGGCGGCGCATGATGCGCTGGAGAAAAATCAGATCGTCGGCATTGTCATCGACGATCAAAATGACCTTCGCCGCTGACGCGCTTCCCTGTGCTTCCAAAATATCCATTGGTGGACGATCCACAGATAGGTTATCGGCTGGAAGGAAGGTGAGCTTAACTTCGTATTATCAAGGGTTTGTGGCTTGGAGTCTGTTTTAAACCATGAACGCTGCCGTTCACATGAGACCAGGATACAGCGGTTCGGCTTGGGAAGTTCGTGCTCGTTGTGATAGCGGTTGGGGCGCCGAGAAGTAGAGCGCCAAGCAATATAGCTGTGAATTGACACTTGATCGAGCTTGTCCGGTGCGGTGTTTCACTATTTCTATTCACGATCTAAAGGGTCGAGGCATTGCACGCGGTTCAACAGCAGCGAGAGGTAAGCTATTTTTCTAATCGCCAGCCATAATTCAGGCAGATCTTCCAGAAGATCAGCGAGGTCAGGATGAGCCATACAGCCGGGTGAATCTGAGCCATTCGCAGGACGAACGGGAATGAGGAGGCGGCAAATGTCTTCGGGTGCACAAAGGTCGGATCCAAACCAGCGAGCCACCGCGGAATTTGATAGTGGAGTGGCGCATGCGCCAAAATACCCAAAGCCAACAGGATAGAGTTCTCCAGAAATCTGGGTCGGATATTTTCCGTGGCTTCGTTCATGGCTGGCATTGCGAAGACTAGAATAAATGAGGCAGGGAGTAAAGGTTGCGTGCTGGATAGGATTCCCATTTTCAACACAAAGGAAGGTGGGGAGGATACAGGTTCGGCCCCTGCAGAAATGACGAAACCAGAATGAAGGAATGACGATCCTTGGATGGTTTTTGGGAAATTTAGGTTTGCGTGGTGGTTCAGGAAGTCTCATTATGGCGGCCAAGCAAGCCAATGAGTGAGGTGACACCAGTTCTAGATGCCATCGGGCAGGGCAATCCCTCGGCAGCCCATCAATTGCTTCCACTGATCTATGAAGAGTTGCGCAAGCTGACGGCCCAAAGGATGGCCGGTGAAGCGGCTGGCTATACGCTGCAACCGACCGCGCTGGTGGATGGGGCCTGCTGGACAAGTGCTTATGGCCTTGAGCAACCCCGAACCAACAATCCCTATGAACAACAATAATTTTATACTGCTACTCCTCCTGTGCGGCACGCTTGGCAACTCCAATGTCCAGGCAGCATCTCCTGGAGCGGTGCTGGCATGGGGAGAGAACATTTTCGGACAAACAACCGTGCCTGTGGCAGCGCAGAGCGGAGTCACAGCAATTGCCGCGGGATTGGATCACACGGTGGCTTTGAAGAGCGACGGGAGTGTGGAAGCCTGGGGATTGAACGACTCTGGAGAAACGACTGTCCCGCCCGGAGCACGGAGCGGAGTTGTGGGTATCGCGGCGGGATGTCTTCACACCCTTGCATTGAAGGATGATGG
>JAQGOV010000277.1 GCA_028293425.1 Verrucomicrobiales bacterium | reverse complement strand
CTGAGATTTCCCGTACTTGTCTTGAGGCACACAAGACTCTCATGGAAATCAATCCGGCGAATATTTCGAAATTCAAGGATGTGACCCAGTTCCTAGCCGAGGACTTAAAGAAGATGGAAGAAGGCTCAGGCCAATAAGGGGAAGCACCCCCGGTGGCCTATGATGCTCGGAAGGTTCCGGCCCAGGCCTCCACTTTCATCATTTCGTGGAGTTCCACCGCGGTGTATTCATCATAAAGCCGCATCAAATCAGATTCGGTTTCATGCCAGTGTTCCAAGTCCATGGGGCAGCCAGGCACCAAATGAGCCATCAGCGCCGCGCTGATTATTTCATTTTCTGGAGCTTTTGAAGCGCTCATGTCAGAACATCGGCGCAAAAAGCGCGGGACTCAATGGGTAATAATCTTCCCGCGTAACGTCTTGATCTTTTCCATGGCTATATAAAGTTTCCCCCTAGCCACGCTCGCATCCTTTGTTAGTTTGGACGGTGAATTTTACCGTCCGTGCTTTTTTTCGCTTCCGCATGCTTGTACTCCCCTCGCTGGCCAGCGTCTTTTTGGCAGGCTGCGCAACCCAATCATCCCCTGGCTTCTTTAGCCAGACATTCAGCACTGCCCCGCGAACGGGAGAGTACGGGGCCGACCTCAATCTTTTACGCGAATGCATGCGCGGCCCGTCCAACCTGAAGGAAAGCAACTATTTCGTGGACCTGTGGGATAATGGCGAACTCCGGGACTACGCTCGCGACCATGGCCTCACGAACAATCACGCGCTGTTTGTGATCTCTCATGGAGGTGGCATCCACACGCTCCTCGGGCCGCGTTACGCTTACTTCCCTGAACTCAAAGGGGCCGTTTCCAAATCAAAGGCTTTATTTTCAGCCCGCGATTTAGCCCAGGTTCTCGGCCCGAATGGAGTCGCGGGCATCCATAACCTGGTCATCGCAGGCTGCAATTTCGAGAACACATTCTCCTCGGCGGAACTCAGGCTTTTGTTTCCGAATGCAACCAACGTGGTGCATTCACTCCCGGGAAAGAATGCGCACGAAACGCTCTTTCGCCATGCCCTAATTTACCCGTCGCGTGATGTGCGAACGCTTTATTCGCAGCCGGACAATTTTCAGGCGGGCACGTTCGATGAACGTTGGCGTGCCAAGAAGGCTCAGCCTTACATTGCGGAACTGTTCCTGCCGGGAGCACTCTTGCCTTATAAGATCCAGACTGCCGGACGTGAGCTATTGGAGCACAATTCTCGTTATGCCATAAACGCTGGCGGCAGCCACACGGCTTCCGTGGTCAACTGACGATGCTCCGAGCGAGAAGACGGGAAATGTCACTTCAGGTTTCAGGTAAAGCTTGCTGAAACAGCGGTTCTGGTCCACAAAGATTACTCATATGGCGACGTACGTTTATGAAACGATTCCGAAAAGCCCGAAGGCGCTCCCGCGCCGCTTTGAGGTGGAACAAAAGATGAGCGACCCGGCGTTGAAGGTGGATCCTCAGTCTGGTTTGCCGGTTCGCCGAGTGATTTCCGGTGGCTGCGGCGTCGTCACTCATGGTTCTAGCATTCTGTCGATGAACGTAAAGCGCGGCAAGTAAGCTGCCTCGCCTAACTTTCTGGCCGGTTCTTCAGCCCAGCCCCAAGGTCCGGACGGATAACCGAATCTTCTTTCCTTTTCGGAGGCAACTTTGTTCCCTACACGCGCATGAAAGCGGCAGTTTTGTATGGGAAAGAAACAGTCAAAGTTGAGGAGGTTCCAGAGGCTCCTTTAAAGTCCGGTGAGGTACGCCTCCGCATTGAAGCTGCCCTGACATGTGGAACTGACCTGAAGGTCTACAAACGGGGATATCACGCCAAAATGATCGTCCCCCCGGCGGTGTTCGGCCATGAGTTGGCCGGAACGCTCAGCGAGGTCAGCAGCGAAGCCTCTGGATGGAACCTGGGTGACCGCGTTGTGGTGGCTAATTCCGCACCGTGCGGCAAATGCTATTACTGCCACCATCACCAGGAAAATCTGTGCGACGACCTGCTCTTCCTGAACGGGGCTTACGCCGAGTCTATCGTGGTTCCTTCGCGATTGGTGGAAAAAAACTTGCTCCGGTTGAATGCCGCGACGCAATTTATCGATGCGGCTTTGACTGAGCCTTTAGCCTGCGTGGTCCAGGGAGTTGAAGATCTGCGATTGCGTGCGGGGCAGAACGTGCTGGTAGTCGGTTCCGGTCCCATTGGTCTCATGTTCGTGGTTTTGGCTCGTCACATCGGGTGCAAGGTTTCGTTGGCGGGCCGTGGGCAAAGTCGCCTTGAAACGGGTCACCGGCTGGGGGCCGAACGAATTTTTGACGTGGGCCAGGGAGACCTGCTCTCCACGGTCCAGACTGGGGCATCAGAGCCGTACGACGTCGTGTTCGAGGCGGTCGGCAAACCGGAAGCATGGGAAGCGTCCGTCCAATTGGTCCGCAAGGGTGGAGTAGTCAATTTTTTCGGGGGCTGTCCTGCTGGAACTACGGTAACGTTGGACACGGGCCGGCTGCATTATTCCAGCATCAATCTGCTCGCGAGCTTTCACCACACACCAAAAACCATTCGCCAGGCCTTGAGCTACATTGAGAAGGGCGTCATCAAAGCTTCCGATTTTGTCACGGGAGCATGCGATCTTTCCGATCTTCCTGATCTTTTCCAGAAGATGGCGCAGGGTAACCGAGCAGTTAAAACGCTCATCAAGGTCCGGAGCTAAGACAGGCCAAAGGCCAACAGCACTCGCCCCTGCCCTTCTCCAGGGAAGCTGGAGAATGCTGGCATTTGTGGCGCCCTCGCCCTTTATCAAGCGAACCAGAGCAAAAAACGCTTAACTTAAAGTGAAATTTGTGGAGCGGAGGCAGGCTGAACTATAGTCAATTAGAAGAGCAATCGTGAGCATATGACAAGCAAAGCAACGGGTAAACCGAACACGACCAATCCGGAGGTTTTAGCGTGGGTCGAGAAGATGACCGCGCTTTGCCAGCCGGATCAGGTTCATTGGTGCAGTGGCTCGGATGAAGAAAAATCAACACTTACCGCGGAAGCGGTGGAGCGCGGCATATTGATTCAACTCAACCAGCAGAAGCTGCCCGGGTGTTATTACCATCGCTCCAATTCCAATGACGTGGCCCGGGTGGAACAATGCACGTTCGTTTGCACCGAAAGCGAAGAGGAAGCCGGACCGACCAACAACTGGATGCCCCCTTCGCAAATGTATGCGAAGCTTCATGCTCTCGCGGACGGATCCATGCGCGGACGAACCATGTATGTGGTCCCTTATCTGATGGGTCCTCCCGGATCGCCGCTTTCCAAGGTCGGGGTCGAGCTCACAGATTCGATTTACGTCGTGCTGAGCATGCGAATCATGACGCGCATGGGCAACATCGCCTTTGAGCACCTTGGCGAAAGCCGCGACTTCAACCGTGGCCTGCACTCCATGCTCGACCTGAGTCCGGACCGGCGGTTCATCGCGCATTTTCCGCAGGATAACGCCATCATTTCGCTTGGCTCCAACTATGGAGGCAATGTGTTGCTCGGGAAGAAATGCCTGGCCTTGAGAATTGGCTCCTACCTGGGACGCAAGGAAGGCTGGTTTGCCGAGCACATGCTAATCGTGGGCGTGGAAGCCCCTAACGGAGAAAAGACATATGTTGCGGCCGCCTTTCCAAGTTCATGTGGCAAGACCAACTTCGCCATGATGGTTCCGCCTCCGCACTTCAACGGTTGGAAGATCTGGACCTTGGGTGACGACATCGCCTGGATGCGCCCGGGTCCGGACGGAATGCTCCACGCCATCAACCCGGAAGCAGGGTTTTTCGGAGTAGCCCCGGGCACGAGCCGGAAATCAAACCCGAACGCCATGCAGGCGATTCAAAAGGATACGATTTATACCAATGTTGCCCTAACGTCGGACCTGGATGTTTGGTGGGAAGGCAAGGACGAGCCGCCGCCCAGGGAAGCACTGGATTGGCGGGGCAATCGCTGGACGCCTGACTCCAAAGAAAAGGCAGCGCATCCGAACAGCCGATTCACCGCGCCGATAGAGAACAATCCAATGTTCGCAACGGAAGCAAATGATCCCAAAGGCGTGCCCATCAGCGCCATCATCTTCGGTGGACGGCGCGCCACCACCCTGCCCTTGGTTTACGAAGCCTTCAACTGGGTGCATGGCGTTTATCTCGGGGCCACGATGGGCTCGGAAACCACCGCCGCCGCCGCCGGCCAGGTGGGCCAGGTTCGAAGAGACCCAATGGCCATGCTGCCCTTTTGCGGTTACAACATGGGCTTCTACTTCCGGCACTGGCTCAACATGCGGAAGAGAATCAAAAATCCCCCGCGCATCTTTAACGTGAATTGGTTCCGAAAAGATGAAGAAGGCAATTTTCTTTGGCCTGGTTTCGGTGAAAACATGCGAGTCTTGAAGTGGGTCGTGGACCGCGTTCAAGGCCGCGCCGGCGCGCAGGAAACCCCGCTCGGCTGGGTCCCAAGGCCGCAGGATTTCGACCTGGAGGATATGAACGGTTTTACAGTCGAGGATTTCCAAAAGGTGCAGACCATCAACGTGGAAGAATGGCGGCGTGAAGTTCTTTCTCAGGATGAGTTGTTCATGAAAATTTACGCATTCATTCCCAAAGAAATGATCTTCCAACGCGAACTGCTCGTCGCCCGGCTCTGACCTCACTGCCCTCATTGTGGGCCGAGCGAGCGGGCGCACGCGAGTCACTGGAGGGGCTGAACTGCGCAAACCAGCGGATCTGGACGCTTCCGGATCGACAAATGGTTTTGCGGCTAATGCTGGACTGATCTTGTCTTTCCCTAACTTAATCGAATCACACCTTCCGCCCGCCCCCCGATGGGGAGAGAACCGTATTCCAAAAATTCCTCTGCAATGACACCGTTTCAATCGTCATGAGCCCCTGGTGAATGGATGGCCGGCGAAGGCAGGTCAAGGTTGTGAAACGCAACGGAGTTGTCATCATGGTTGCAGAAGAACCGATTGTTTTTCCGTGCTCGAATTGCAGACGAAGGCTGGGCTTAAAACACGCGCTGCGCGTGAGAGCCGCTGAATACTGGCTCGCTCTCGGCAATGCGGAAGAGGCGGCCCGCGAGGTGGAAAAGATCCAGTGGAGCCGCCGCAAACATCCGGACGTTCGGCAAATTCAAAACAAGATCGAAGCCCACACCCAGTATGTAAAGACGGTCATTCGCGACGATTGTATCCTCGAACCTTACTGGGACTTCGAATAACTCCGCGACGAAGAGCCTATTTTAAAAATAGGATGGCTCCCGTTTTCGCCAAAAAGGCTGGATGGCTCGGCGCGACATCCCGAGCATACCCGCTGCGGTCTGTGACGGATGTCGCAACAACGCCAGACGGCCTTTTTCGCGAAAACTCCACTTTCTCCGCAGTGCTTTGTGTTGTTCTTGATTCCCCACGTTCGCCTTAATAACGGGAGCCTTGATAGTTTTAAAACAGGCTCTAATCGTTATTCCCCAGCACGGAAAACTTAATTGTTTCCATGGGCTGTCCATTTAACTTCAAGGTGGCCTGATAGAAGCCAAGCGGTGCTGTTTTCATAGGGATCAAATATTGGTCCTTAAAAATGATCAGCGTGGCCTTGCGTTCCATTCCCATTCCGCCATGCGTAGCAAAGCCGAATCCGTCGTCCCTCACCTTGTTCTGCACCGCCGGAATATCAAAAGCCTGGCTCGAAACCAAAGCACCGTTCTGCACCAGATCCAAAACGATTTTCTGCTCCGCATAGCCTTGCACCACCAGCACAGGCAATTCGCCGCGTCTGAAGGATTCCTTTGGGATCAAAGGTTTCCCCTTCACCACACTTGCAGTGGTAAACATTTTTCGCGGCAAGCGTTGCGGCGTACTCTGGCAGCCCACACAAATAAACGCTGCCAACAACAAGCACAGGGACTGGAAACTCATGGCGGAAGCTTAAAAACCCAGGCTTCTTGTCTGCAAGTTCAAAACCATTATAACGCACGCCGGGCGCATCTCAAGATTACGGCCAGCGCGCGGCGATTCCCCTCTCCTTCTCCAAAGAGCAAGATCAGGGGTTAAGGACCGTTTGAAGCGGGCGAAACGAGCCGATAGAAGCGAAAGGCGTTGCTGGAACGCTGGTCCAATATTTCCACGGATTGGTTGGTTGCGGTGGCTGATAACCGATGAATGGTTTCCCAGGCGCCGACTGCAGTGCCTGCCTCCACCTGGTACGTTTTGTTAGAGGTTGCCGCAAAACGGATGCTGGCCCATCCATTTGAGCCCATTTGGATAGCGTCGATGTGCAGGCTGGACTCCGCGCTCTGGGGATCTGTCCCGATGAGGTACTCCTGAAGATTGCTCAGGCCGTCACCATCGGAGTCCAGTAGAGCATCCGCGGCATTTAGCGGATCAAGGTTGTGACTAAGCTCCCAATCGTCAGGGATCCCGTCGTGGTCGGAGTCCAGGAGCACTGTGATAGGAACGCTCGCACTGTTGGCCAGGCCAGCCAGGTTGGTGACAGAAACGCGGTAATAGAAAGTATTTGTGCGCGCTGTCGGCTGCATATTCGTAATGGTGAAAAAGCAGTTCGAGTCATTCAAGGTCGCGCGGCTCACCATAACCCCGTTGGATAGCCACCGGTATGTCAGAGGGCCGGGCCGGCCGGAGGCCGAGGCGCTCAGGGTAATCGAACCTCCCTGCACCACCGTTTGACTGAGAGGAGATTGGTAAATCACTGGATTCACCAGTATGAATAGGGGGGCGTTCGTGCTCCGGGCGCCGCCCAAAACATTGGACACCGTCACCGAATAAATGCCTTCGTGGGATAATTGAATGTTGCTCAGGTTGAGGCTGCTGTTGGTTGCTCCCCCGATTTCGATATCATTAAAGAACCACTGGAAAGTTTTGGTGCCGTAGCCCGCGGCGGTGACGGAAAAAAATGCGTTGCTGCCAGGCCGCACGAACTGCGGCCGCGGATGCACGAGGATGGTGGCGGGTTGGGCGACCAGCAATTGGCTTGGACGTGCTGTGATAAACTCTCCTGTCACTGCGTTCGTCAGCAAAACGGTGTAGGTTCCGGCGTCTTCGCTGTGAACGTTGGTGAGGATGAGTTGCGCGTTGGTCTCGCCAGGAATTTCCGTTCCAGACCGAGTCCAACGTGGCGAAAAGCCATCGGGAATGGAACCGGAGAAAGTCAGCATCACATTGGTTCCGGGGAGAACTTCCTGGGAAAGAGGGGCAACGGCATTGGTTGGTTCAACAATCGTCAGGAACTGTTTGGGTGCCAGGTTCCGCAATTCTTGAACCACTCCCGAGGGCCATTCAAATCTCAGCGCCTCAACGTTTGTCGCGTCGCCAAGGCCGAACTGCGCACGCATCTCATTTTGGCTTCCCAACGCGCCGCCTCCGGAGATTTCCCGCAGGGCTCGAAGGGGTTTCCCAGCAATGGTGGTCCGAAGCCGAACCTTGGTCCCGATCGCTGCTCGATTGGAAAGGCGGCCCTGGCATTGAACGGTAATCCAGGCATTCGAATTTCCGTTGTTACGGTAGAGAGCGTTATTGAATCCTCCGATGCTCGAAACGAACAGGTCCAGAAAGCCGTCATTATTATAATCAGCCCAGCCGGCCGTGAATGAATTGGCCGACTCCGTGCCCACAATGCTCCCAGTCACACGGGTAAACGTGCCATCGCCGTTGTTGTGATAAAGGTAGATAACGCCCACGGAACGGGTCGTCACGAAAAGGTCCAGGTAACCATCGTTGTCATAATCACCCCAAACGCCGGAGGATCCGTTTACATCCAGGGCCACGGGGCTGTTCGTGATTTTGGTAAACGTGCCGTCACGGTTGTTACGGTAGAGGAGATTTTGCTTCCCCGGATTCGCAATGAACATGTCCAGGTAGCCATCATTGTCATAATCGCCCCAGCTTGTGCCTTGGGTGCCGGAGTCCCCGACAATGGCTCCGTTGGTCACGATTGTAAAAACCCCATTTCCCTCGTTGTGATAGAGCAGGTTTACTTCGTTGGGATGAGTGACCATCAGGTCGAGTGCCCCGTCGTTATCGTAGTCACCCCACATCCCGCCTTGCGAATTTCCGGGCTTTTCCGCGATCACCCCATTCGTCACGCGTGTGAAAGTGCCGTTGCCGTTGTTGTGATAAAGAAAATCATTTTGCTGCGAGTTGGCGACGAAGAGGTCCACGAATCCATCGTTGTCATAGTCCCCCCAGGTGCAGTTGTTCCCAGTCCCTACGCTCACCACAATCGCGCCGCTCGTGATCTTGGTGAATGTGCCGTTGCCGTTGTTGTGGTAGAGCCAGTCGTTGCCTGCGCTGTTGACCGCGACGAACAAATCCAAATATCCATCGTTGTCATAATCTGCCCAGGCCGCGCCAAAAGCATTCCCAACGTCCGTGCCGATTGACTGATTGACGATGCGGGTGAAGGTACCATTCCCATTGTTCGAATAAAAGAGGCTCTGGGCGGAGTTAAGGGTGTTGACATAAAGGTCTGGATAACCGTCGTTGTTGAAATCGCCCCAGGCGAGCGACGAACTCGCGCTGCTCGACACGACCGGATCCGATGTAATCTTCGTGAAGGGATCGGCAGCTTGAATCGGTGCGGGTGCTGCTAAACAGAGCCAGAGCGGCAACAGATAGGCTAGTGCGGGTTGGTTCATGCGTGCGCGAAAATTATACCCTCCTCTCGAACCCGCATACGGAATGGTGACGAACAGAGATTCGGAGGGATGAACCGGGCAAGGAAAGGGACGAACGGGAACTTACAACTGCGGCTCGAGTTGTTTCTGCAGGCGTTGGCTGCAATTGCGGCTCACATCCAGCCGGGTGCCATCCTTCAGAACAACCACACCGTCCCCTTTAAAGAGCGGGTGAAACTCCTTCACTCGATCGAGGTTCACCAGGGTGGAACGGTGAATCCGAAAGAACTGGTTTGGGTCCAATTGCTTTTCCAATTCGCTTAAACGGCCACGTAGCAAATGAGTCTCCGGTCCAACATGGATTTTCAAGTAGTTGCCCACTGCTTCCACCCGGTCAATTTCTGGCACGCTCAGAAAGACCATCCGTCCATCAGCTTTTACAGCCATCCGGGTGATCCAGGCTTTCTGCGGGGCTAAACCTTTCACGAGGCTGAGCAGGCGCTCGTTCATCTCGCGGGATTCTTCCCGGGCCAGTTGAGCTCGTGCCCGTCGGACGCACTGATAAAATCGGTCGTCGTCGAACGGTTTCAAAAGATAATCGAGGGCCTGAGCCTCAAACGCTTTCAGCGCAAACTGATCATACGCAGTCACGAAGATCACCACTGGCATCCGGCCCGTCCCGGCATGGGCCAACACTTCAAAGCCGTTCATCTCTGGCATTTGCACATCCAGGAACATCAAATCCGCGTGAAACCCGTGCAGGGCGGCAACTGCTTCATGCCCATTGGCGCACTCGCCCACGATCTCGAAATCGGACTCGCTCTTTAGCAGGTGGCGCAGTCTGCTCCGCCCGAGGGCTTCATCGTCCACAATGAGCGTGCGAATTTTCATCGGTGAGCATGGGGGACGGCAATGTCGCTCGCAGTGGGCTTTGGCCGGAAAGGCAGCGAAACGGTCACGGTCAGTCCGCCGCTCTCGGAGTTGGCTAAATCCAGGGCAGACTTCTCGCCGTAAAGCTGGCGCAGCCGCTCCTGGGTGTTTGTCAGCCCAACCCCAAGCCGGAGCGGTTGGCCGGTGAGGCCTGGGCCGCTGTCACGAACGATTAAGGAGAGCACGCCTTTCTCTCGACTGGACGTAATCCAAATGTGGCCAGGGGCGGCATATGGGGAAATGGCATGCCGAATCGCGTTCTCCACAATCGGTTGCAGAAGCAGATTGGGAACGCTGGCTTCCAGGGTGTCAGGTGCAATGTCCATCTTCACGGTGAGGCGATCCCCGAGGCGGACCTTTTCAATCTCAAGATAATGTCCGAGAAATTCCAACTCCGCCTCCAAAGACACCTCCTGGGCGCTGTCCTGTTCCAGGGTCAACCGCAGCAAACTGCTTAGCCGGGCGAGCATGCGATTGGCCCCTTTTGGATCCTCGTGATTCAGCGCTGAGATGCCGTGCAGTGTGTTGAAAAGGAAATGTGGCTGGAGCTGAGTCTTCAACATTTGCAGTTGAGAGCGGGCCAGCCGCGCCTCCAGAGCGATCGCCTGAACTTCACGATCCCGGAAGCGACGATACGAATCCATTGCGTGCCACACACTCACAATGGCCGCGTAAACAAACCAATCGAAATGAAAATGGTTAAAGAAGACAATCTGGGTCAGGTGGGTCCATGTATGCCCTGTTTCCTTGAGCGTTCCTTCAATAATCGCCCCCGTGGCACAGATTCCCACGTGGGCGAGGGAAATAATTGTCCCGAGGACAACATGGATTCCGATGTAGCGCCACCATTTCTTCTCGGGATCATAAAAGGTTCTACAAACCCAAAAAACGATGAGTGAAAGAACCGCCCATCCGTACCACTCCATCGCTTTCCACCAAAGGGCTTTGGTCCAATTCACCTCCATATCCATCGAGCGACGGCCAAAGTAATCTTTAGTCGCAAAGAAAAAAGCCAGCCACGTCCAGAACCCCAAAACGACGCCCCACCTCACCCACCTATTTGAAAACCGGCTCACCGGAAGCATTGGCAATGGCTCCGGAAAATGAGTCACGGGCTGTCGTTGTTGAGTTACGTGTATGACCGGAGCTTATCAGGCCGACAGGAATTTACAATCCCATTGGCTGTTGGTGCTCCCCGTCCATCCACTACCATTAAGTTAAGCAAAACGCGGCCGTAGCGGTCTCCCTCTCCGCCGCATCGCGGGGGAGAGGGAAAAAGGGTGAGGTGGTGCCGAGCTGCGCAAACCAGTGACGTTGAACACTTCCAAAGTGATAAATCGCTCGCGGCCCTCCTGCCAACTGCTCTCCCTTTCCTTAACTTAATGGCAATGCCCGGCCCCTTTGCGACCTTTGCGACCTT
>JAQGOV010000746.1 GCA_028293425.1 Verrucomicrobiales bacterium | reverse complement strand
TCACGGCGCGTCCCGAGGCCAGGTTGGATTCCGTCTCGGTGCCGCCGCCCCGACCGGCGAACAATTCGCAGCCGCACAAAGCCGCGCCGAGCAACCCCGCCGTAATCGCGGCCGCCAGCCTAGGCGACTTCACGGTTGCGTTCCTCCCGAAGGCAAAGTGCGCAAAGGCGCGCGAGGCCCCTCCCGCGCCGGCAGGGACGTCACCGGAAACACGTGAAAGTTCATCTGATACACCCTATCGACATTCTCGGACTTCTCCGCCATTTCCAGGAGCCGGCGGCGGAACCCCCGCAACTCCTCCAACATGGCGGCATAGGTGGGCTCGGAAACGCTCAGCGTCAACGTGGAAAAGTTGCGGGTGCCGCTGGGGAGGTTGTCCATGGCGTACTTGGCCAGATCCATGGCCTGCACCTGGTATGCGCTGATGAGGGCCTGACTGATGGCATCCCCGGCCGAGATGGCCGCGTCGGTGCGCTCATAGACCCCGTCCGCATCCTTGCGGATGAGGCCCAGGCGCTCCAGCAGTTCGATGGATTTCCTGGCTTCCTGCACCGTGATGGACGGATTGACCATGGAGGCCAGGGCGCGGAAGTCCCCGCGGAACGGACGCAGGGCGATCAACTCGCGCACGGCGGTATGATGCCACTTTTCAAAATACTCCCATTGATGCGCTTCCACTTTTTTCACGCGCGAGCCGCGCATGGCCAACAGGCGATCCAGGTATTCCTTCTTCTCCGAAGCGCCGGTGGCCTTGGTGAAGAGCACCAGGGATTCGAAGTACTCCTTTTCCTTGCGGCCCAGGTTGAACAGCTCCGCGAACTTGAGCACCAGCTTAAGGGAGATGTCCTTTTTGCCGGACAGCACATTGGCGAAGAATCCGGGCGAGGCGAAGCCGACCTTGCCGGCGATGTAGCGATAGGAGAACTTGGCGTTTTCCCGCCGGCGCTCGGCGTAGGCGTCGCGCAGGTACTGG
This sequence comes from Verrucomicrobiales bacterium, assembly GCA_028293425.1. Classification (GTDB taxonomy): domain Bacteria; phylum Verrucomicrobiota; class Verrucomicrobiia; order Limisphaerales; family JAQGOV01; genus JAQGOV01. The sequence continues at coordinate 1,808 of JAQGOV010000746.1, read as the reverse complement.
CGATAATCGATATAGTCGAAGATGTTTACCACGGGCGCCCTGTTCCCCTTAAAACTTCCCGCCCATAATTCCCGCCAACAATGGGATTTTAGGGCTTTGGGCCGGAATGGGCGCGGAAACCGTTTACCTGGAGAGAACAGATCCGGCGGAAATCACTTCCGGATGGCCCCTCCGTTCAGATTGTAGGCTTGGCCGGCATCGCCACGCTTGAAAACCGGGGTGACGGGTTTCCCTCGCGAAACGTTGCGCGCGCCTTGCAAGCGTGCGCCGCCTTTGCCCCGGATGGAGGTCGTGAGCGTATCCATCAGCACCTGCACCTCGGCGAGACTCAAATAACCTGAACCGGTCAGTTGGATCTTCACGTAGCGGGCGGCTCGGTTCCCCGCGTCGATGTTGGCGACCGGATTGGGATAGGCCGTCTGATGGCTGGTCCAGATCGGGTTCTCGCCCTGATCCAGAAGGATCACGTTGTAATCTCCCAGGCGACCCATGAGCCCGTCGGTCCGGTTGTAGATGCTTACATAGCCGATGGGGTAGGAGGCGCCCAAGTCCACGCTCCACCAGGCGCCGGCCGCGCTGTCGGTATGGGTGACGGAGTTACCATTGAAGTTACCATCGGTGTTGCCGTCGATGGCCCGTTCCGGCGCGCCCCCGAAGGCGGTGGCACTTTGCGTCGCCGCGCCGCCCAGGGCGAGGTTGCGATAATGCATGACCGGCCGGGAGGGATCCAGGACCATTTTAAGGACGGTATACAAGGGATCGATGTTCTGCACGGGAAGGGTGATCTTGATCGCCATCGGGGTCTGGACCACCGTGGGCGAGCCTCCGCCCAGACTCGCGGTGGATACGATGGTGGCGTTGACCCCGGGGAGGGTCACCGTGCCGGCGAAGGGCTTGAGGTGGATGTACATGGTATCCCCGCGATGGGTGGCGCCTCCCCAAGTCCCTCCCACGATGGGGCCGCCAACCGTTCCGTAAATGCTTTCCCCGTATCGTCCCATCCAATCCCCGATCTCCTGGAGCCGCGCGACCATGGGCGGATCGATGATGCCGTCGGGCCGGGGACCGACGTTCAACAGGCAATTGCCGCCGCCGTCGGCGGTCTGCACAATCCTGCCGATAAGCTGGCTCAAGGGCTTCAGCCCGCCATTGGGATTCCACGCCCATTGATTGGTGCCGTCGATGGTCATGCAGGACTCCCAGGCATGCAAGGTGTCGAATGCGCCGACCCTCTGCTCCGGAGTATCGTAATCCCCCATGCTGACGTGATCCCCGCGGTTGTTGACCAGGATCCAAGGCTGCTTTTTGCGCATCCGCTGTAGCAGGGCCGCCGGATCGGCGCCGACCGGATTGAGATCCCACCATATCGTTTCGATGCGTCCGTAATGGCTCAGCAATTCATCCACCACCTGGTTGGTGTATTGGGTGAGATACGCTGCGCTGCCGTTGTTGCCTACATACCAATCGGTAGGGGAATAATAGAGCCCGATTCCCATTCCCAATTGATGCGCCGAATCCACCAACTCCTTGGTGACGTCGCGGCGGAAAGGGGATTGCGGGGACATGATGCTGTAGTCGGTCAAGGCCGTGTTGAATTCGCAAAAACCATCGTGATGCTTGGCGACGAAGACCATGTATTTCATCCCGGCCCGCTGCGCAACGCGCACCCATTCGCCTCCGTTGAAGCCGGTGGGGTTGAACTGCTTGTACAGCGCGTCGTATTCCGCGGTGGGGATCTGGTTGCCCCGGGACCAGCTGATCTCCTGGCCGCGCAAAGCGACCGGACCCCAATGGATGAACATTCCGAA
>JAQGOV010000246.1 GCA_028293425.1 Verrucomicrobiales bacterium | reverse complement strand
CGAACAAATCTCCGCGCCAGACCACGCAGCCGCAGCAAGCCGGTTGGTGAACTGGCTCGAAAAAAGGATCAACATTCAAGGCGTTCAAGCAATTGGCCACCGCGTCGTGCATGGTGGCCCAAAATATTTCGAGCCACGACAGGTCACCCCGGAATTGTTAGAGGAATTAAAACGGATTAGTCCGTTCGACCCTGAACACCTGCCGGCTGAAATTGGCCTGATTGAATCTTTGCAGAGGCGCTTTCCCGATTTGCCACAGGTCGCTTGTTTTGACACTGGCTTTCATCGTGATCTGCCAACGGTAGCGCGCCTGTTGCCCATTCCTCGGCGGCTATTGGAGAAGGGCGTCCGACGTTACGGCTTTCATGGACTTTCCTATGCGTTTCTCATGGAGGAATTGTGCCGGTTATGCGGCGAGCAGGCTGCCGTGGGGCGAATCGTTCTCGCGCATCTGGGCAATGGGGCGAGCATGGCCGCCGTCCGCAACGGCCACTGCATCGACACGAGCATGGCCTTCACCCCCACCGCCGGCTTGCCCATGAGCACGCGCTCGGGTGACTTGGATCCGGGGCTGGTTTGGTTCCTTGCTCAAACGGAACTGATGAGCCCGGAAGGGTTCCATCAAATGGTGAACCGAGAATCGGGATTGCTCGGCATTTCGGAAACCAGTTCCGATATGCGAGACCTGATGGCCCGGAGAGGCACTGATGTTCGCGCGGCGGAGGCGGTCGCACTGTTTTGTTATCAGGCCAGGAAATGGCTCGGCGGATTTGCAGCGGCACTTGGCGGACTTGACTTGGTGGTATTCTCCGGCGGCATCGGCGAGAACGTACCCGAAGTGCGAGCAGGCATTTGCGAGGGTCTCGAATTCCTGGGGATTGAAATGAACCCTGCCCGCAACCAAGCCAACGCGCCCATTATTTCGAAAGATGAGAGCAGGGTCGCTGTGCGCGTCATTAAAACCGATGAAGAACAGATGATTGCCAAAGCGGTCGCTCAGCTTCTACAGAATCGAAAGGGATAAAAATATGGAGACAACGGTAGCACCGGAACTGCTTCGCAAAATGGATGCCTATTGGCGCGCCGCAAATTATTTGTCGGTTGGACAAATTTACCTCATGGATAATCCGTTGCTCAAAAAGCCCCTGAGGATCGAGCACGTAAAACCACGTTTGCTTGGGCATTGGGGCACCACGCCAGGGTTGAACTTCATTTATGTACATCTGAATCGGGTTATACGAGAGCGCGATCTGAACATGATCTTTATCGCCGGCCCCGGCCACGGAGGACCGGCGGTAGTGGCGAACACTTATCTGGAGGGGAGTTACAGCGAGCTTTATCCGGACATTTCGCAGGATGAAGCAGGCTTGAAGAAATTGTTCAAACAGTTCTCTTTTCCAGGAGGCATTCCCAGCCATGCCGCACCGGAAACCCCCGGCTCGATCCACGAAGGCGGAGAATTGGGTTACTCGCTGGCCCATGCCTGCGGGGCCGTTCTCGATAACCCGGACCTCATCGCAGCCTGCGTCATTGGGGACGGCGAAGCGGAGACCGGTCCCCTGGCCACGAGCTGGCATTCCAACAAGTTTATGAACCCCGTGCACGATGGCGCGGTGCTCCCGATCCTGCACCTGAACGGTTACAAAATTGACAACCCAACCGTGCTTGCGCGCATTAGTCACCAGGAGCTGGAAGACCTTTTGCGGGGTTACGGTTACCAGCCATATTTTGTGGAAGGTTCCGAACCTGAGAAAATGCATCAACTAATGGCCGCCACGCTCGACAAGGTCTTTGCAGACATTCAGCAAATCCAGGTGGACGCGCGCGCCAACGGATTCGTGCGCCGCCGGGCCTGGCCCATGATTGTTTTGCGGTCACCCAAGGGCTGGACCGGCCCAAAGAAGGTGGACGGCCTGCCAACGGAAGGCTCGTGGCGCTCGCATCAAGTGCCGCTGGCGGAGTTGGCCACAAAACTCGGCCATCTAAAGCTGCTGGAAACGTGGATGAAGAGCTATCGGCCGCGGGAGCTCTTTGACGAAAACGGGCAGCTCCGTCCTGAATTGGCCGAGCTCGCGCCTCAAGGCACGCGTCGGATGGGCGCGAACCCGCATGCCAACGGCGGCATTCTGCTGCGGAAATTGATTATACCTGACTTTCGGACGTATGCCGTGGCTGTTCCCAGGCCGGGCGCCGTCCAGGCGGAAGCGACACGTGTGACGGGCGCATTCTTACGCGACGTGATGAAGCTGAATGACGAGCGTCGCAATTTTCGAATGTTCGGCCCGGACGAAACCAAATCGAATCGTTTAACCAACGTCTTCGAGGTTACCAGCTCCGTTTTTACCGGTGAAATCCTGCCGACCGATGAACACCAATCGCCTGATGGCCGCGTCATGGAAGTATTGAGCGAGCATCTTTGCCAGGGCTGGCTGGAAGGTTATTTGCTGACGGGACGGCACGGCTTCTTTTCCTGCTACGAGGCGTTCATTCACATTGTGGACTCCATGTTCAACCAACATGCCAAATGGTTGAAAGTGACCCGCCATATTCCCTGGCGACGCCCGATCGCCTCGCTCAATTACCTGCTCACTTCCCACGTTTGGCGGCAGGACCACAACGGCTTCAGTCACCAGGATCCCGGATTCATTGACCATGCCATAAACAAGAAGGCCGACATCATCCGCGTTTACCTGCCGCCGGATGCGAACACGCTCCTTTCGGTTGCGGATCATTGTTTGCGCAGCCGGCATTACATTAACGTGATCGTGGCTGGCAAGCAGCCAGCGCCCCAGTGGCTCGATATGGATGCCGCGGAAAAGCACTGCGCCTCCGGCATCGGCATCTGGCCGTGGGCCAGCAGCGATTGCGGAGGTGAACCGGATGTGGTCATGGCCTGCGCCGGTGATGTTCCCACTCTGGAAACGCTGGCAGCGGTCGATCTGCTTCGGCGACATGTTCCGCAACTAAAGGTGCGGGTCATCAACGTGGTGGACTTGATGACCCTCCAGCCCAAAAGCGAACATCCCCACGGATTGAGCGATGCCGAGTTTGATGTGCTCTTCACCAAGGATAAGCCCGTGATCTTCGCCTACCACGGTTATCCGTGGCTCATTCATCGGTTGACCTATCGCCGCGCCAATCACGACAACCTGCACGTGCGCGGCTACAAGGAAGAAGGCACCACCACCACGCCCTTTGATATGACGGTTCTCAACGACCTCGATCGCTTTCACCTGGCAGGCGACGTCATTGACCGAGTGCCTGGCCTTGGCTCACGTGCCGCTTATGTAAAGCAGTTCATTCGCGACAAGCTCCTGGACCACAAAGCCTACATCAGGAAATACGGCGAAGACATGCCTGAAATCCGTGACTGGCAATGGGGTGCTGGCGAGCTCGCAAAACCCGCCAGCCAAAAGAAGCGAGTCGGGCGAGCAGTGCAGCCTGCCCGCCTCAATGCCAGGCACCGGAGTTCAAGGGCCAGAAAAGGCCGGCGTGTCAATTTGGATTGATCGGCGGGTTGTGGGATCTGAATACGCAGGCTTAGGTTCGAGGTAAACTGTGAAGTTTTTGAGATTTCTTCATCCTTCGATTACTTCGTGTCCTTCCCTGAAGCATCCGGGGTTTCCTGCGGCTCATTCGTGATGACCCCATTCATCAGTCCCACATGTTCCCCGCCGCTCCAGGTGCCTGCGTAGGTCTTGTTGTAGAAAAGCACTCGGGCGGAATAGGTCGCCGGATGGGATGACGCAAAGGTCGCAAAGTATTTTGTAAGGGGTGAAGCCTGAAATTGTAAATAAGTTCATAAGTTCTTATATTTTGCTTGTAAGTTGCAATTACATTCGGTTCACTCTGGAGACCAAGCACGATGTTCTGAAACAAGGACAAGACTTTCGTGCAATAACTCAAACGGGAGAAACACGATCCATGAAAAAACATCACTTCCTAAAACATGTAATCCAGACAGTCATGCTCAGCGCGGCACTGCTGCTGGCAGCCGCTCCGGTCCACGCCGATGGCGGCCTCCAGGAGGATTCCAGTTCGAAAACCTTGCTCCAATTACTGCAGAACACTTACTGGCAATCGTATTATGGTAGCCTGACGCTCCCAATCGATGCCAATGGCAACGCAGTGCTCAACGGCATCGCCTTCCTGAAATTGCCGAATGCGCCGGGCGACGGCACCCCGGGCAGCATCAACCTGACCATCAGCGCCAAACAGCCTTTCTTTGTGCCGCTCTTTGCAGAAGGAGGCACGAGCTATACGGACGGAACGCCCCCGGACGATTTCCTGGATCTGAATATTTACCGGACACTGGTGATTAAATTCACGATCGATGGCGAGACGATTGTGAATTCCCGGAACGTGATGAATTATTTTTCGCAGTCCGAATTTGTGCCTGTCATCCCTTATCGATTCGGCAACCTGGACTCGATCATTTGGACCCAATCGGTGGGGGTTTACAACGGGCCACTCTCGCCTGGCCACCATGTGATGAAACTGGACGTGCGGAACACGATTCCTGCCTTTGGAGCGATTAGTGAATTCCACAATACATGGAACATCACGGTGCTTCCCAAGAATAAATAATCTAAAGGTGCTTCCGCCGAGGAAGCGGTAATGAAGCGCCCTTCGGCGGCCTCGGCTGTCGAAGGGCTGCTGCTCCTTCGAAATCGCCGGACGGTTATATTCATACGAACTCCCTCGCAGCACCGGTCAACTTCCAGAGCCTGCCTATGAAGCTGAGCATGCAGCGAGGTTTGAAGGTGACGGGGCCGGTTATCGAGGAAAAGTCTGGCCGCCCCTTGGTGGGTGTAACGCTTTACGCCAACGCCTTGGGCAAGGAACCTTAGGCAACTCTCACCGATGAATTCGGGCACTTTGAGTTTGCCGAGCTATCCGACATCGACTACGGCATCTTTGTGAGTGGAGTCGCTAACGCGGAGCCAAGCCAGCCTCCAATCGTGAAGGCAGGAACCACTCAGGAACTCCTTCTCAGGGTCATCCTGCCGGAGCGCAGCAAAATCAAGCTTGGTTCAACACTCCTGGGCGGTTGAAAGCTCCGCTTACTTGGTTTCCTTCTGTGAGGAATCCGGGCTCTCCTCCTTCTCATTTGTGATGACACCATTCAGCAGTCCTACATGCTCCCCACCGCTCCAGGTGCCGGCGTAGGTTTTGTCATAAAAAAGCACCCGGGCGGAATAGGTGCCACCGCCAGGTACGGGGATGTTGTCCACCACGATCACCGGCGTATCGCCTGCCCATTTCACCTGCACGGGGATGGGCGCAACGATGTCCTTCTTGTTGTACTGAATGCGGGCATGAATGATCCACATGTCACCGCCCAGTTTGCTCACGCTTTGGATGGTATATTTATCATCCTTCTCAGGAGTGAGCTTCCCGTCCTTCACCAGGCACCAGCGGCCGGACATCGTTGCTTTGGTCAGCGTGTTCTTAAACTTTGTTTCCAACTCCTCTGGGGTCAGCTTTGGCTTTTCAGCAACTGATTGACCCGAAGTTGGCTGCGGCTTGCTCGCGGAGTCAGCACCTGACTTGTCCTGGGCAAAACCATGGGGGCAGCAGAGCAGGGCAGCGGTCGCCACGGAGAATAGATGTGCTTTCATGCGTTTGATTTGGTTAGTAAACCTTTATTGGAGCCTGCACACTACCGGGGACCGGGGCAAGCGGATTTTGAACCCTTTCGCGAGACTCGACGCTTGTTAACCGTTCCCGCCAGAACTCGTTTTCGGGAAAGCTGAAATTTTGATTCGCTGGTATGCCCCGCGCTTCTGATCTTCGGGATGTGGTTCGACCGCTAGGATCGTGATGTCCCCTTTTTCTGGTCCGTATGCCCAAAAGATACGTCCTGCTCCCGGTGTGTTGTTTTCCAGATAGGATTGGAAAATCTTCATCCCATGTTTATGCGTCAGGTCGGAGATTTCGTGGGATGCCAGGCTATTATGGCGGGGATCCTGTTCGAGGAAACGCAGGGCTTTACCAAGTTTTTTCAGGAACCTTTCCTCGTCCTTCCCCAAATGGCCAGCGTCGTGGCGGTGGATCAAATCGTTCCAATAAACCTCCATTTCCGGCACACCCATGCGGATTCGGAAGGGCATAGAAGCCTATTCTTCGCTGAAGCGGCCGAGATCGATTGGAGAGGAAGCCTTGCCCTTTTTAAGATTGGCGACCGATTGTTCCAGGGTCTTCAGGCTGCGAGGGGAGATAGCTTCACGAGCCACTAAAAATCGCGGTTCTAAAATATAACTGCCGTCGGAGAGTGCCTTGACATGGAAATACTTGCCAGGCGCTCCACGCAAGCTGATGCGCTTCTTGTCATCTGCGGAGGTGTCATATTCATCCAGCACCGTGACGCGTGCTCTCTGTTTGCTCTTCACTTTCAGAGCGGGCTTAGTGGCCGTCGACATCAAAACACTCTGGTGGGATATCCCACTTTTGTCAATTCGGAAGCTTCCATACTCGCCTCTCCAACACCAATTTATTAGTCCAATGCCTCCTCAAGCTCCTCATTTCATCCTCACGGCTTCGGCTGCGGCGGAGCTCCATTCTTGCTGAAGGGCATGTCTTTGGGGCTGTGGAGTGGCTTCCCATCCTCTCCGATGAGAGTTGGGGTGATGAAAACCAGGAGCTTCTTTTCCTCTTGAGATGGTGTTTGAGATTTCCATGAGCCTGTGAAAGAAAAATTGCTCGTCGAGACACCTCTGTTTTGTCGGGCAACATTTGCATTGTTGGTGGCCACGAGCCCGCTGACCACAACCGTTTGGCCATCCCAAATGACTGCCTTTTCAGTGGCCTCTCGCAAACGCAGAATAGGTTTTGGTTTCCCGGTAAATGGAACAGAGGAAGGAGCCGTTGGCGCAGCATTTGCCCCGGAAGATTCAGCGTAATCCCAGGTAGGTCTAGTTTCTCCTAAATCGTAACCAATCAAATCCCGGATTGTTTGCTTGGTGGTCAGGGCGATGGTGTAGCCGTCCGCATCCACCTGCGGTTCCAGGTAAAGGGTCGGGAACACGTCGAGTTCTTCACTGAGTGGGGTCTTGTGTGCCGAGGCTCCCAATTGGGTGACAAGTTCCCCGGGGACTTGAACGTTCACCCTCGTTCGCTCACGATCCGAGGCTATGGTCCGAGGTCCGGCAATTACCTGCGCGTCGGGCGATTGCTGCAACTGTTCCAAAATGAAATCGGCCATGCTCTTGGTCAGGATCCAGGTGGGAGTGATGGAAGACTTTGAAGACCCGGCAGTAATTCCTTGGTCAGATTTCTGAGGTGCTGGCCCAGTTCGAGGCATCGCTGGTGTGTCGATAAAACTGCCCGCGGGCGAATTGGCCAGGCCAATGAGACGAAAGACGTCGGCTCCCTTTTCTGCCGGATACTCCACCATGGTTACTTCCAGGAGGATTCGTGGGGCGGCTCCTGCCGAGCCCTTGCCGATGTTCAACGCGTACAATGCAATGCCGCAAAGAATCAGGAGCTTGGGAACATTAATACGGTTGGAGCAGCATTTAGCTTTCATGGCTTGCCATATTCATACACTGAGATGCCCAAATGTCATTAATTGTCTCAGGTGACCTTCTACTTCACCTGTTCCGGTTGCGGCGGAAAGCTGTTCTCGGTAAAAGGCATGTCCTTCTGGTCGTGCAAGGGCTTTCCTTTGTCATCCACCAAGGTCGGTGTTATTAGAATAGTCAATTGCTTTCCGGATTTCGGAACCACTGCTGACGGAACAATCCTTCCTGCTAGTGGCAAATCCCCTAGCAGAGGAACCCTGTTTGTTGCCGAGATGCCCCCCGACTTCTCATGATTCGCAGGCATGAGGCCCCCCACGACCATTGTCTGCCCATCCCAAACCGTAAGCCTATTCGTCGCCTGGCGCCGCTGGAAAATGGGCGTGGGTGTTGGATCTGGTTGCAAATATGTGGGAGGAGGATTTGCACCGACTGAAGGCACATAATCCCAGTACGGTCGGTTGTTTAGGTTATAGCCTACGAACTCCTGCAGAGATTGAAGGGCGTTTAATTGAATGGCAAAACTATCCGCCTGCACCTCCGGTTTTACTGACACCGTCCGAAAGAGATTGGTGCCATTGGTATTCGCTTTATCGATGGGTGAATAAACTGGGCCGGTTGGCCAGGGGAATTTAATTAATATGACCTCACGGTTGGTAACTATTCTTTTGGACTGAGTAAGGAGCGAAAAACCAGACCTCTCTGCCGATTCACGGAAAACATTGGCTTGCTTGCGCGTTAGCATTCCCAGTATTCGTGGGCCATCAGTGGACGTTTCTCCCGCGTGCTCGAAGACGGTGATCTCTAATAAAACTTGTGTAACCGGACTTTGAAGCTCCTCAATTGAGCGCTCTACCACGTCAAGGTCCTCCTTGGTACCTCGAACCATCAGCATTCCACGCCGATCTTTGTAGGCGATCAAATCTACACCGGCTTTTTTCAAGCGTGTTCGCAAATTCGAAACAACCAGCTCCAGATTGGAAATGCCTGGTCCTTCTGAAAACATCCTAGCCACCCGCTCAGGATCAACGTTGAACCAGCGGGTTTGGAGATCCTCGTCAAGATGAGATGACCCCAGCAGGAGCCCGATGCCTCTCAATACATTTTCAATTCTTTTTAGGTCTGCTCTTGTGCCGCGAACCATCAACATTGCCAACCGGTCATTATAAAAGACGTTCTTCGGTGGGCTTAAGTCGAGTTCCTCTGCGTTGAACACCGTGAACAGGTTCGTAAAAACCCGCATTGAAGCATCATTGGTTCCTCCTGGAAATTTTTCCTGAAGCCGCGCCGCATCGAGCTTAAACCAGCGGGTCTGGAGCGGCTCATTTATCCCGCGCGTTAACCAAGGATAAAGGGCGGGTTTTTCCGGATCCAGCGGCTCCAATGTTTCATCGCCTTTTGCTTGTTTCACCAGCTTCTGCTGTGGCTTTAATTTCGGTAGGCGGTCTGAGCGGGAAGAAGGCTCCGTGTTGATTTGTGTTTCTCCGACAGATGACCCCGAACCGAGAGGATCAAGCCGCGCCGTTCGTTGAGGCTCGGGTTTAACCTGCAAAGCAGCCCAAGCCGCGCTCGCTAGGGGCTTCTCCCCCGTACTCCATGCACCGCCCGCCACTACGCACAAAACCAACACCAGCACTGACCCTAAGTAGACAATCCGCGTCTTCCACGGTTTAAGTGATGCAAGTTGGACTCCAGCTCGGAGCTGCAACAAGCGAGACACTCGCCGTCCTAAACCTGACCTAAATCCATTGCCTTCGATGCCTAAGCTATTGAAAGACCGGTGGCGTTCTAACGTTTTCCCCATTGCCACGAGGCACTCGGCCAAGGCCATTGGGCCATCTTCCACCAGCACGCTGGTTTGATCCGCTGCCTGTTCCGTGGCCACTTGGAGTTTGCGGCGGGCATACCAAATCACGGGATTCCACCACCACAGCGCAGTCACGAGATCCGACAAGCAGTACCAGAAGGGATCGTGAGCGCGAAGATGTTCCAACTCATGTGCCAGAACTGCTTCCTGCTGCGCCGGAGTGAACATTTCAGCAAAACGGCCCGGCAAACACATTTGGGTCCTCACCACGCCAAAAGCAATCGGGCCGGGCAGCAAAGTCGATTTGGTCACTAGGATTGGGCCCCGCATTTCCAGCCGCCTCGCGAGCTGCGAAACGCAAGACAGCAACACTGGGTCGGAAATTAAACTTCTGTTGGGATACCGCAGTAGGAACAAGACCCTTCCACCCAGGGATCGGAGCATGAGCAATCCGAAACCAGTGAACCAGACCAGGCCCGGCCACCAGAGCGGTTTTCCTGCGACTGGCGGAATCTGAGGCGCAGTGTTAAGAGCTGCCGGAGTTTCTATCGAAACTGGCACGACAATATCTTCCGACAAAGGAGCCATCGGCAGTGCTTCCACAGCGGCTTTGTGTTCCAAGACTTTTGGTTGAGCCGAGCGCAAAGGAAAGTGCCACGTCCACCGCAACCCGAATCCTTCGATGAGAAACAAGCCCAACAAAATCACCAGACAGCCATGCCAATAGGTGCGCTGCCATGCTGGACGACAGAATCGGCAGAGCAGGGTGATGCACGCCACGGCAATGACCGCTTCCGCACCGAGCAATCCCACGAAATGCCACCATCGGACAACACTCATAGCTTCTTCTTCCTCTCCGCGATGAGCCGTTCCAATTCCCGAAGTTCTTCCTTGCTCAC
>JAQGOV010000292.1 GCA_028293425.1 Verrucomicrobiales bacterium | reverse complement strand
CACTATCGGTACACTTCCTGCGGGCAAATCGATCACCATTACATTCCGTGCCACTGTCGCGAACCCAGTGCCCTCAGGCGTCTGTGTTGTTTCGAACCAGGGCACCGTCTCCGCAAGTGGGCCCATTAGCATCGTGACCGACGATCCGCGCACCGTCGCGACCCAAGACGCCACATCCACGGCGCTCTTGGTGCCCCCCATTGTTGCGACGCAGCCTGCTTCAGCTATCACCGGCACAAGTGCGGTCCTGAATGGACTGGTCAATCCGTGCGGCACGAACACCAGTTACTACTTCCAATACGGCTTGACCACCGCCTATGGAAGCAACACTCCTCTCGCGTCTCTGCCCGCCGGGCTTGCCAGCGTGCCTGTCAGTGCATCGCTCGCTAGCCTCGCACCTGGAGTGCTTTATCATTTCCGCCTCCTCGCTACCAACAGCGTCGGCACCAACGCCGGGATTGACCGGACCTTCACCACGCCGCTGGATATTATTCAGCAACCGGCCAATGCCGGTTCCTGCGTGGGAGGCACCGCCTCATTCTCAGTGGCGGCCACTTCCACCAATGTTACCTACCAATGGCAGAAGCGCGCTTCCGGTGCCGTCGTCTTCCAAAATATCTCCGGTGCCACCGCGGCCAGCTATACAACACCGCCCGCCACTGCTGCCGATGACGGAAGCGGATTCCGTGTCATTGTGGCTGCTCCCTCGACAAGCGTTACCAGCGCGGAAGCACTCCTCTCCGTTATCACCATCAATGCCCCTGCCGTTACCTATAATTTCAACAATGGCCTTCCGCCAGACACCGCCATTTACGGCAATGCTTTCCTGAGCAACGGTGTGCTGGAACTGAACACGAACGCGCCAAGCCAGACCGGGGCATTCCTTACAGCGGACCTCGCACCCGGCCGGTTGGTGCGCGGCTTCACCGCCACATTTAAAATGCGGGTTCAGCCGGGCAGTTCTCCGCCCGCTGACGGGTTCAGTTTCAATTGGGCGACCGACTTGCCGAACGGCCCCTATGCCGCAGCCGAAGAGGGTGAAGGCAGCGGGCTGCGCGTCTGTTTCGACACTTACGACAATGGCCTCGTGGAAGCGCCAGCGATTGATGTGAAGTGGGGCACGAATGTCATTGCCCATTATGCTGCCGACCTTGGCTTTTTGCCCGGCTCAGCCGGAGATTTCGCTGATGTTGCGATTCGGCTCAACACCAACGGCACGCTTGACGTGAGTTACCGGTGCCGCGCCATCTTCTCCCGTTTGCCCGTCCCGGGCTACCTGCCGCTCATGAGCGCGCGATTCGGGATTGGCAGTCGTACGGGTGGTTTGTATGAAACCCACGGCTTGGATGATTTGGCTCTCCAACTCGCCGTGGATCCCACCAACGGAGTGCCGCGGATCACGAGCGTTTCGAATAGTCCACCTTCCACGGTTGTCATTCGTGGCACCGGCACACCTGGCGCAAATGTGGCGCTGCTCGCATCGACCAACTTCACCCTTTGGAAGTGGCGCGCGAACGTCACGCCCGATATCGCTGGGGCTTTCCAATTCACTGAGAATACCAGCCTGGCGCCGTATCGCTTTTATCGTCTGGGAGCCGCCTCTCAGTTGCCGAGTGGCTTGGTAACCTGGTGGCGCGCCGAGAGTAATTACTTGGACAGTTTTGGACCCAACAACGGCAGCCTCACTGGACCACCTCCGTCCTTCGTCACCGGCCAGCGTGGCCAGGCCTTCAGTTTCAACGGTACGAATCAAATCCTTATTGGCGGGACTGCCATTCCCGTTCCCTGGACTGCCGCATTCTGGGTAAAGCGTCAGGATGCATTCGGCGCATCCGCGGCCGTGTTGACCTCACCCTCCAGCGCATTGAAGTTGGAACAAATAGGCACACCGCGATTTGTGGGCTTCACTGCTTATGGAGTGGGCGATTATTCCTTTAACTACAGCGTCCCCACGAACACCTGGACGCACCTGACCTTCGTCGCCGCTCCCGGAAGCACGGTGCTTTACACCAACGGCGTGGCTGCCGCCACCAACACGGCTACGATCAGCCTGCCACTAAACCTGGTGAACGGTCGAGAAAACGCCACGGACCTAATGCGCGGACTACTCGACGAAGTCACTCTGTTCAACCGCGCTCTGGCGCCTGCGGAGATCACCAACGTCATCAATGTTACGCGCGGGCCGTAGAAAAGCGTTCGGCACTTTGTGGACACATCGGGGCGTTAGCCTCCGCAATTAATTAAGTCAGGCATGCTGGCGCACGACCTGCGCTGCGGAAGCGCTGCAACGCCCGGTTAAAATCAGCCGCGTTCCACCAGAAACGGCTGTCGTTGGCCAACCCTCAATGGCTTTCTGCCCAGCCTGGAAGTTCTAGAAATTCTCTCCCCTTTTTTGCAATAGGGGATTCATCCGCTTGTTGAAATGGGAAATCCGAGCGACAAATGAGCTCCTTTTTGGGGCAGGAGCGGGAGCCGCGCTCCAAAATTGGATGTTTTTGAATAATGCCTATAAAAAGAACCAATTTGGGACAAATTTGCGAGCCTTCTGCGTTTCTTTGGGCAACGGGGATTGAGGATACCTTTATCACGGATCCTTGGCCCGCCACTGGACGGACGTTGGATGAGTATGAGTTAACAGGCCATTACGAGCGGTGCGAGGAAGACTTTCGTTTGATGGCCGAGCTAGGGGTGAAAACAGTTCGCTATGGCATCCCTTGGCACCGGATCCAACCTAAACCCGGCAAGTGGGATTGGTCCTTTCCGGATCGAGCTTTGGAAGGGCTGCTTGAACTTGAAATTGATCCCATTGTAGATTTGGTGCATTACGGGTTGCCCCCTTGGATGTCCGACGCCTTTTTGAATCCGGTTTTTCCTGAGCGCATGGCGGAATACGCAGGCAGGGTGGCGGAGCGGTATAAGGGGCGTATTCATTGTTATACTCCGTTGAACGAGCCAAGGGTAACTGCGTGGTACTCGGGGAAGCTCGGGTGGTGGCCACCCAAAAAGCGCGGCTGGCGGGGTTTTGTGACCGTGATGCTTGCCATCTGCCGGGGGATCGTTCGGACCGTGGAAACGTTGCGCGCCATTGACCCGGAAATTGTAATCGTGCATGTGGATGCAACCGATTTGTATGAGAGTTCGGATCCTTCCCTTTCAGGGGAAGTGGAGCGACGCCAAAATATTGTGTTGCTGGCGCTGGATCTCATCAGCGGTCGAGTCGATACGGATCATCCTTTGCGGGAATGGATTCTCCACCAGGGCGCCAGCGAACAAACGTTGGTCTGGTTCCAGGAGCACGCGGTCGACCTTCCGCTGATCGGAATCAATTTATACCCTCTGTTCTCACAAAAAATACTGGCCCGGTCCTCCTACGGACTTCGAACCAGGATGCCGTATGCTTCATCGGAAATCATCGACCGTTTGGCGGATATGTATTGGGAACGATATCAGGCGCCGTTGTTTATTTCAGAGACTGCCTCCCTCGGTTCCGTCAAACGCCGCCGGGCCTGGTTGGAATCTTCGGTGGAAGCAGTCAAAAGAGTCCGCCAAAAGGGCGTCCCCTTGGTGGGCTACACCTGGTGGCCGCTGTTTGCCCTGGTTACCTGGGCCTATCGTCAAGGCCACCATCCACCCGCGTATTACATGAAGCAAATGGGATTGTGGGATTTGGACGCGCAACTCCGGCGCATTCCGAAGCCTTTGGTGGAAGAATACCGGCAGCTTGTTCTAAGGAAAGAGCAGGCGGTTGGCTGTTTGAAAATGGAAGATGCAGAAGAAAGGAGGCTCTAATGTTTCAAAGTTTTTTCTTCGCCGGATTCGAGTGTTCCACTGGCTACAACGCGGTGGGTGAATGGTTCGATCAGATTGCTGCCACCCATCACGACAAGCACGCGGATGAGGATTATCAGCGACTGCACGAGATGGGTATTTACGCCGCGCGTGAGGGCATGCGGTGGCCTCTCATTGATCGGGGCGGAAAATACGATTTCAGCTCGGTGCAACCTTTCGTGGAGGCTAGCCGCCGGCATGGAGTCGAGGTGATTTGGGACCTGTTTCATTACGGCTACCCGGAAGATCTGGACCCTTTCTCGTCGGAGTTTTGCAAGCGCTTCGCGGACTATTGTTCCGCGGCGGCAACGTTCATCCGCCGCCATTCCGATGGCACTTGCTATTTTACGCCCGTCAATGAGCCTTCCTTTTTCTCATGGGCAGCGGGAGAGGTGGGACGATTCGCTCCCCACTGCAAAGGCAAAGGCTACGAATTGAAGGTAGCCATGGCGCGAGCTGGAATCGAGGGTATCAATGCCATTCGAGCCGCCGTCATGGAGGCACGAATCGTGAACGTGGATCCGCTCTGCCATGTCACGCCCCCGGCCGGCCGGACCGACATGGTCGAGTCTGCAAGGTATTTCAATGACGTCGCGGTCTTTGAATCCTGGGACATACTCAGTGGACGTTTGCTCCCGGAATTGGGAGGCAGCAGGGCACACCTGGATATTGTGGGAATGAATTATTATTGGACAAACCAATGGGAATTAGGCTTCGACGAGCGTCCCCTCGCCGGGGCTGATCCGCGACGTGTGCCTTTCCGGGACTTGGTCCGGAAGGTTTGGGATCGATACGGTGGTGACCTGCTAGTCACGGAAACTGCCCATGTGGACGACATGCGACAGCCTTGGATGGAATATGTGGCCAAAGAATCGGAGGCCCTTCTTTGCGAAGGCGTGCCGCTGAAAGGCGTATGCCTTTATCCCATCCTGGGCATGCCCGAATGGCACGCTCGGGACCAATGGACCAGCATGGGGCTCTGGGATCTTTCGATGCGGGATGGTTTGCTGCACCGGGAAGTTTGCGAACCAATGCGGGAAGCGCTCCGAACGGCCCAGAAGATCCAGGCGCATCCTGGCTGGCTGGGTAATGGGCAGGAAGAGCCGCTTCGAGTGGAACCTGCTCCGGTTGAAGATTGAATGAGAAAGGGAAATGCGAAATGAAAGTGCTGATCGTCTATTATTCCTTGTACGGGCATACCTACCAATTGGCCCGCGCTGCCGAAAAAGGTGTAGCTTCCGTCCCTGGGGTAGAGGTGGTTTTCCGCAGAGTCCAGGAGTTCGATTCCGTGCTCCAGGCCACGGCTCAAAGCCAGCACGCCAGCCAATTGCGGGATCAAATGAAGGATATTCCCATCTGCACGAACAATGATCTCCGTCAGGCGGATGGCGTCTTGTTTGGCTCACCCACGCGTTACGGAAACATGACCGCGCAAATGAAGCTGTTGATCGATGGCACCGCCGATTTATGGATGAAAGGAGAGATGGAGGGTAAGCCAGCGGGAGTATTCACCTCCACCGCCACCACCCATGGCGGCCAAGAAACGACCTTGCTCACAATGATGGTTCCGCTCTTGCATCTTGGCATGTTGATCGTTGGCCTCCCGTATTCGCTGCCTCAGATGATCCACACCGACGGGCGGGGCGGCACCCCGTACGGGGCAACCTCTATTGCTGGCCCACGAGGGGAACTCCAACCCAAGCCCGAGGATCTGCAACTCGCTGAAGCGCTTGGCAAAAGAGTAGCCGAGATCACACAAAAAGTACGGGGACAGAAATAACCTTCCACGGTTCACCACACAGGCCTTTTGTTAATCTCTTAATCCTAATCTTTGCCCGGCGCGCAATGAAAGGCCTCCGTCATCCCCCCTCCCACCATCAGAACTCGACCTGCATCCCAAGTTCAACAACGCGATTAGCGGGGAGATTGAAAAACACCGTCGCCGGTTGGGCGTTGCGGGCCATGAAAGAAAAAAGGTGCTCGCGCCACAGCGCCATGCCTTGGCGGGGAGTGGCGATGATCGTTTCACGGCTCAGGAAGAAGGTGGCCTGCTCAGGTTCAATTTTCAATTGATGGTCACCGCAAAGCCGCAGGACATCTTTGATGTCCGGCTGCTCCATAAACCCGTACTTGGCCACCGCCCGGAAGAAACCTTCGTCCAGCCTGGCAACCTCGATCCGCTCGTCTTTGTTGACGTGTGGGGCTTCAACCGTGGTAATCGTGAGCAGCACCACGCGTTCGTGGAGGACTTGGTTATGTTTGAGATTGTGCAGCAGGGCGAGCGGCGTGCCCTGCGGATTGCCAGCCATGAAAATGGCGGTGCCCCGGACGCGGTGAGGCGGGCTATGGCGGATGCTTTCCAGAAAAATTTCAAAAGGAAGAAGCGCGGCGCTGAGGCGTTCGCCCAGCAAACGACGGCCGGTTTTCCAAGTGGTCATCACTGTAAATATTCCTGCCGCTACCAGGAGCGTGAACCAGCCTCCGTGAGGGATTTTAAGCGCGTTGGCTCCAAAGAAGACGAGTTCCAGTGACAAGAATACAAAACAAAGGGAGCCAGCCTGAAGACGACTCCAGCTCCACACACGACGGGCAGCAAAGTAAAACAGAATGGAGGTGATGACCATCGTCAACGTCACGGCAATGCCATAAGCGGCGGAAAGTCGGCTGGAGCTTTGGAATCCTAAAACCAGCCCGATGCAGCCAAGCATCAAAACGATGTTCACGAACGGCATGTAGATCTGCCCACGCTCCGCCGAGGAGGTGTGGTGGATGCTCATCCGTGGAAGGTAACCAAGCTGGATGGCCTGCATGGTAATAGAGAAAGCCCCGGTGATCAGGGCTTGCGAGGCGATAATGGACGCCATGGTCGCCAGGCCGACCATGGGAAAGAGCGCCCAACTCGGAGCGAGCTGAAAAAATGGATTTTCAATCGCGCTCGGGTTCTGGAGCAGCAGGGCGCCCTGCCCAAGGTAGTTTAAAACGAGCGCCGGAAAGACAAAAATGAACCAGGCGAAACGAATCGGCCGCGCTCCAAAATGGCCGAGGTCTGCGTAGAGCGCTTCTGCCCCTGTAACCGCGAGAAAGACCGCGCCTAAAACCGAAAAGCCCACCGCTCCGTTGTGCAGCAGAAATACAACTCCATGATGAGGACTGAGCGAACTCAGAACGCGCGGGGCTGCGATGATTCCGCGAATGCCCAATACTGACAGCGCAACAAACCAGATGATGGTGATAGGTCCAAACACTTTGCCGACACTCCCCGTGCCAAATCGTTGTGACGCGAACAGCATTATCAAAACAACAATCGTGAGCGGCACGATGTAAGGCTCGAATTTCGGAGTGGCAACGTTCAGACCCTCCATGGCTCCCAGGACCGTAATGCAAGGTGTGATCAGTCCATCCCCGTAGAGGAGGGCAGCACCAAAAACGCCTAGCACAATTAAAATCTCCCGCTTTCGGCTTTCGCCGGAGGTTTCGCCGAACGCCAGGGAAAGCAGGGAAAGTATCCCTCCCTCACCCCGGTTGTCCGCCCGGAGGACGAAGGTCAAATACTTGATCGAAACAATCAGGATCAGGGTCCAAACAATCAGCGAAAGAATCCCCAACACGTTTGCGGCGGATGGCTGGACGCCGTGTTTGGAGTCGAAGCATTCCCGAAGGGCATAAAGAGGACTTGTGCCGATGTCCCCATAAACAACACCGAGGGCCCCTACAACCATGCCAACTTTTAACCGACTTTGCGATGTGCTTGCCGACATAAATCGATAAAGGCGCTTCGGCGCAGGATGATACTCCTGAGCTCACAGCGAACCATTTCGGGAGGATCATCGAACAGCGCATTGCCATTCCAGAAGATCGCCCAAACAAACGCCGACGAGGTTAGCTGACGGGCTTGGCTTTGAAAGTAGCCATGGATGGCTAAAACCATCCATTCGCCCCATCCCAATAATTTCACAATTACTGGGAAATTGGTTCCCCCGCCGCCGGGCTTTGTGTTCGAGCCCAGCGTTAGGCTGCGAATAGGTGGATAATAAGAATTCAGCACGGAAAGTCAAGTAGGCCAGAGTCTGGGTGGTACCTTCGTCCGCCTGCTTAGGATGAATTCTTGCTCGCTGCTTCGTGCTTTTCCATGGTTTCCAGGACTTTCTCAGGGGCGACATCTTGGGCAAGTTCCTCCAATTCAGGGTTCCTGGAGGATTCGAGTCCCATCCGTTCCCCGATTTCCTGAACCATGGCGATGAGCCGTGTAATTTCGTGCTCCGCAAGTAGGGAAACCTGCAGGTCGAGATCAGCTCTTTTCGCCGCTTCCGCGCTCATGCGGTTCTGGGTAATCAGAATGAAGGTGGACAGAAAAATGGCCTCCACCGACGCTTCCATTGCCAGCACAACAAAGGTTGGATCAAAGCGAGGAATGAACGGCACCCATCCAAGGTTGATGGCGATCCATAAGCCATAAATCAACAGGTGCAGGTAAACAAATTTCATGCTGCCACTGAACCGGGTAATAACGTCGGCAAACCTTTCTTGCCAGCCGAGACGTCGTTCGTCTTGCTCCCTGCGAGCCAGAAGAGCCTGAATGTTGCGCTCCACAATTCCTGTCATGGTTGAAGCAGGTTGGGGCTTCCGGGCATGGGTAGATGTATTCATAACCTTCGAGTCGATTCTCCCTTCAAAATGGGTGCTCCCATTCTTTCGGTAAACTCCTTCAATAAACGATTTCTGGCAATCGGGAGAACTGAAGTGGCATCAAGCTCAAAGGTCAAAAGCGGAGTTAACCTCGTCACCGCAAACGTGCGGGACTTGCTTCTGCCAAAGCGCTCCAAATTCCGTCTTTAAGAACACGAGCTTTTGCGTGAATTTGTGACGCGATCGGCATCGGGGCGCTGAAAGGAAGTGCTCGGGGGGAAACCGCGCTGCTGGCGTAAACTCTTGGATCGGTGTTATCCACGGTCATATAGATGGTTCCACCGCTGGAAGATTGGGCGGAAATGATCCATTCAGGAGACGACTTGGAAGCGGATACGGTCAGAACTGGAGCATCAACTGGCGGGTAAAGACCTGCCGTCCGCAGTTGCTGAAGCACTACAAGAGTGCGTTGCGGGAAGTATTTTTCGAGCAAACGTTTTTGTTCGTGCATGTAGTCTCCATCATGGGAATACGGAGGGTTGCGGCGGCAGTAGCCCCATCGGGCAGACTCGGCAATCATGGCTAAATCCACCTCGGCAGCTCTTTGTGTCCAGCGTTGGGCTGCAGCGGTTGGAGTGAGAGTGCCATCTCCAAAAAAGTGCTTCTGCACCCGGTCACCGAAGGCCAGGCGAAATTCAGCATTCGCTTGCAACTGGCGAGCCAGTCGGAAAGGAGTTTCATACGGCGCGTTGACCGTATCGTCATGAAGATCGTGGAAAATTTGTTCTCCATCCCATACAAGGTACGAAAATGGTCCGAGTGGATTTCGTCGGCCAATCACGTACCAGTTCTTGTCTTCGCCCACGTCCTGGTTGCCTGCATAAAACTGGAGGAGCAGGTAGTCTATAAACTCCGGCATGTCCAAATACTTTTGCAGCCGTTCGTATTGAAAATTCTGGGAGAGGTTTCCAACCGAATTCATTTGGTTGAAGCCATCCATCTTTCCGTCCTTCGCCTGGCCTTCGTTGATCACATCATAATCCTCGGCTTTACCCCCAAAATACGACGCGGCGAAATGCGCGTCTGGTCGTTCGGCAAAGTCGTAGATTCCCCAATAGAGTCCGTTCAGGAAGAGGTGCACGTAGCGATTATGCCCGGCGACCCAGCCCATCGCCCGTTGCGAGTCCTTCAGCCACGCGTCCCGCACCCTTTGTGCCCGAACACGGTTGGCTTCGTTCCAATGAACCCAGGAGTTGTTGTAGTCGGCCCGGAGCACGAGCGAATCGAATTTTTTCACGCGAGTCTCAGGAAAAACCGGGTAATGCAGCTTGGATGGGCCATATTGTTCCTTGAACACCAGCCTAAAGGAATGCTTCGGCGACTTGCTCAGAATGCGGTTTGAATTTCCCTGGATTCGAATGCCGCAATCCACTTGGAAGCCAGTGACTCCATTCGTCAGGATGAACTCGGCAGAGCAGGGGCGTTCCCATGGTTCTCCCCGTTGCAACGAATTCACGTAGATACCCTTTTGCTGGCTGAACAGGTCATCCTTCCCCGAGGCGATGGAAAGGATTGGCAGCGATTTGAACGCCGCTCTCACCCGATCCTTGTAAGCCGGATCGTCCACGATCCTTGGGTCCATTCCGTAGACGGAGGGGTGCCCCTGCCAGGCGTCGCGGCCTGTGGGAAAACCCGCAGGATTTGCAGGCTGATGCAATACCTGGTCTAGAAAAAGGTAGGTGCGTGTGGCAATCGGAGATAGCCGGATGCCATTTTGGAAAGCTGCGCAACGCACGATGGTATTGCTGGCGAGGTTGATTGGTTTTGTGTATTCCAAGCCGCTATCCGGACGTGGTTCAGTGCCGTCAACCGTATATCGGACGGCAGCGCCGCGAATGGGGAATGCCAATTCCAGGGAAACCGGCCGTTCTTGAAAGCCTGCGGGAACGTTGATTTGAACGGGAGAGTTTTTAGGGGCGGGCGCGGCCTTTGCCAAGAGGGCGGTTACCAATAAAGCCGGGACACTGGAGGCGATGAGTCGTCGCAGAAGAGGCCTGTTTGAACTAACCATGCCTGCGAACCTAAGCCGGAACCCTCCTGAAGCCAAGCCCAACGGACAGCGCGGCTGGTTTCGTTTAAGTTAAGAGCGGCTTAGAATCTTCTTATTTCTCAAAGGATCTCTGGCATGGCATCGTCACGGGATGGGAACTCAAATTTGGATTTGGGCAGGATTTTCGCTCTTCATCCTCGCAATGCTCGCGATGGACTTGGGCGTGTTCCATCGGAGCGCCCATCAGGTTCGGTTTAAGGAAGCGCTGACTTGGACGGGAGTTTGGATTGTCCTGGCCGGCCTCTTTGGATTGGGTGTATGGTATTTTTCCGGGCCTGCCAAGGCACTCGAATTCTACACCGGCTATTTGATCGAATTATCTCTGAGTGCGGATAACGTCTTTGTTTTCGTCCTCATTTTCTCCTATTTTGCCGTGCCCCAAAGATTTCAGCACAAGGTCCTCTTCTGGGGCGTGCTCGGCGCGTTGATCATGCGCGTGCTCATGATTGGTGTTGGCGTGGCCCTCATCCAAAAATTTGCCTGGTTGCTTTACATTTTCGGTGCCTTCCTTGTTTTCACCGGAATCAAAATGATTCTTGGCAAGGACCAGGAGATCCACCCAGAACAAAATCCCTTGGTTCGCTGGTTTACAAAGCTGGTGCCGGTGACCTCCAACTACCAGGAGGACCGGTTCCTGGTCCGTGTTAATGGACGGCGCATGGCGACCCCCCTGTTGGTGGTGTTGTTCTGCGTGGAAGTGAGCGATCTCATTTTCGCGGTGGATTCCATTCCGGCCATCTTCTCGGTAACCCTGGACCCTTTCATTGTTTATACCTCCAACGTGTTTGCGATCATGGGTCTGCGCTCGCTCTATTTTGTGCTCGGAGGCATGGTTAGCAAGTTCTACTACCTGCGCATGGGCCTTGGAGGCGTTCTGGGCTTTGTCGGGATAAAAATGCTCATGGCTCACACACCTTTCAAAATCGATACCATGGTCGCCCTCGCCGTGGTGGGTGGCCTGCTGGGTTTGGCGTTGGTGGCATCCTTCATCCGCGCGAGATGGATGGGAAAGGAGGCTGTTCCTACCCATAAATCTGGATTCCCCTCCTAATCTTGCTCTTAATCATAATCTTCCCCTTTTATTTTCCGGAAAAGTTCGGGGGCCCAGTGCGGAAGTTCCGCGGATGCGGTATACTACTGGACGCAAGAGTTGCAAACGGGTTGGAGTGAATATATCTTGAAACGAGGGATTATGAACGAAGTAGAGCTGCCAAATCTTCCGTTGCGCCACACCTGGAACCTGCAAACGGGTCTCGCTCTGGCCGGAGCTGGCATCTGGCTGATGGCAGCACCCTTTCTTTTGGGCTACTACCGGCACGGATCCGCAACGGCCAATGACATTCTGGTTGGGATTCTCATCGCTGGAATCGCCCTCGCTACAACCATTGCGCCCGATCGTTTTCGGGCGCTCAGATGGTTAAATTCGTACTTGGGCTTTTGGCTAATGGCCGCACCATTTGTTCTGGGCTATCTCTCCTATGATTTTCCGAAATCAGGCGCCGTTCCGACCTCGAACGACTTGATAGTCGGTGGGGTGGTCTGGTTTCTATCGTTTATCAAGGCCATCTATTCTGCGCGTTCCGCGAGAGACTTCCCCTGAAACGGCATTGGAGTCTCCCTCCGAGCCTTGATTCAAATCTCAGCCCTCACCGATGCAGCACTTCGCCATTGCCCTCATCAAAATACGTGGTCCCCTCGACTTCGCTGACTTTCAGGTACTGCTGCCACCGGAACAACCCAACCTCTCGACTCGCTTCCAGCTTTCGCTCAGAGACTTTCGGCGCGGACTTGCTGTTCGAGTTTAGGGCTTCAAAGAGAATCCGCCCATCCATCGAGGAAGGCTTTTTGATGCCGAGCAGCCACAGGATCGTCGGGCCCACGTCAACATTTCCGCTGGGGGTGTCATCGATGAACCCGCGCTTGAAATTCGGACCGGCGGCGACAAGTGTGTTATTCATCTCGAACCGGCTCAGCGAGGCATGGGATCCTTTGCCAGGGGTGCCGCCCATGGATGTCATCATGCCCGGAGCGCCATTGGTGTTGCGGTCCGCGCTCCAGCGTAGCGAAACCAGCAGGTCTGGCGCATCGTTGGATACCGGGTAATTGATTGATTCCAGCGGGAATGTCCCTTCCATTTTGGTCCGCGAGAAAATGACTCCCGTGAAATCCGCCGTTTGTAGAAAATCCACCAGGCGGCGGATAATCCCTTCGTCGCGGTCCAGCACATAAAGTAGAACACTTCCCCCAACGCCCACTACCATCACATCCCCCGGTTCGGGATTCTCCATCTTCTTGGTCGCGCTGAACTTTTGCTTCTTCAGGATGTCCGCGAGGTCCGGCCCATAGGCAATCGTGGAAAATCCGTGGTCCGACACCACCATGATATCTGTTTTGTCATACACGCCTCGTTCTTTAAGAGCCTTGATCACTTCCGCCAGGTTCTTGTCGCTCGACTCAATTCCCGCCAGCGCCGTCGGCGAGCCCACCCCGAATTCGTGCTGAGATTTATCAGGGTCGCTCAGCCACAGCAGCGTGTATTTCGGGATTTCTTTTTTCCAAAGTGATCGGATTAGCGACCGGGTCGTCCAGTTGTCCTGAGGGCTGTTCGGTTGGGTGATGTTAGGTGGAAAAGGCTTATCATCATTCACCTTTGGCAGTGCTTCGCCAGCGGACCTCGGAATGGTTTTGCCTTCGAAAAGCGTCACCGATTGCTTTTGCGCTGGGGTGATTCTCTTGGACGACCGATCATGGAACAAAGCCACCGGTTTGCTCCCCGCGATCACTGTCGGGATATTGTTCTGATGCAAAATCTCCGCGACGGTCGGTGTCATGATATAATGGCCGCCCGTCATCAAGTCGCCGCGGCGTATCGCATCCATGCCTTCGGTGGCGTAGGA
>JAQGOV010000173.1 GCA_028293425.1 Verrucomicrobiales bacterium | reverse complement strand
GTGGTTCCTCAAACTGGCGAAATTGGGATCATCTCCATAACTGAACCGTGTCGAACTGCCGGCGCGCGCGGCGCATTCCCACTCCGCCTCCGTCGGCAGACGATAATGGCTGCCCGGCGCAATGCGTCCTGCCGCCAACTCTTGTTGCGTCAGCAGGGCGCAGTAATTCGTCGCATCCAGCCAACTGACGCTTTCCACGGGACGGTTCAAATCACCGGGGAACCCGCTCGGATTGGAGCCAGTCACGCCCAGATACTCCATCTGCGTCACTTCGTATTTCCCGATCCAAAATCCTCGGCTGATCGTCACGGTGGTTTGTGGGCCCTCGTCCGCTTGGCGGTTCATTTCAGTTGCCGGTGTGCCCATCGTGAACGTATTAGGCGGGATGAACACCATGTTCGCCGGCGGGACCTGCAGCCGCACCCGATAAAACTTTTGCGGCGAGGCGCTGCTGGTGACATCGTTAAAACGGACGCTGCCAAGCGGGTTAATTGCAACCCCCACCGGGCGCCACGATGTGAGATTTGTGGAGCCCAGGACCGTATAAATGCCCGGCGGCCCGGTGATTCCGAATTTGAACGAGCCAACCAAAGCTAATGGCTGGACCAGCTGGGCGACCATCGGGTAGGTGAACACAGCGACGCCTTGATTCCTTAAGGAGTCGGCCACACTGGCGAGCCCCGTGGCCGCCAGTGGTTCGGACAGCACCAACGTTGTGAGCGGATTTCCAGCTACGAAAAGCCCGCTCAACAGTTTCAGATCTGGAGGGAAGGTGATGTTGGTGAGTTGATTGTTGTTGAGATTAAGAAAGGCCAGCGCGGTCAGGCCCGGTGGCAGGTCCAGGCGGGTAAGCTGGTTCCCTGAAAGCTCGATCTGGGTCAGGTGGTTCAGATCAGGAGGCAAGGTCAGAGTCGTCAGTTGATTCGACTGCAGGATCAGCCCGTTCAAATTGGTCAGACCCGTCGGCAGAGTAAGACTGCTGAGTCGATTTCCGGGAAGATGGAGCAGCCTCAACTGATTCATACCCGCAGGCAAGGTGAGCGTTGTGAGTTGATTGTCATTCAAGCGCAGAAAGACCAAATTCGTCATGTCCGCCGGCACGGTGAAGCTGGTCAGTTGATTTGCGCCAACGATCAGCGTGTCCAATTTGGTCATCCCCGCCGGCAGGTTGAGGCTACCAAGCCGGTTCCCGTCAAGGCTGAGATTGGTCAGGCTGTTCAGCGTCGGGGGCAAGGTCAGGTTCGTGAGTTGATTGAGGTAAACGCTCAGCAAGCTCAGATTCGTCATGCCGGCCGGCAAAGTCAGGCTGGAGAGCTGATTGAAACCGAGGCGCAGTGATGTCAATTTCGTCAGCCCCGCCGGCAACGTAATGTTGGTCAACCCGCCCAGTTCGGCGCGAAGGGTCGTCAGGTTTGTCATCCCGCCCGGTAACGTGAGCTTGGGAATTCGATTCTCGCTCAGGTCCAAATAAACTAGCCGCGTCAGATTGGTGAGGATATCGAAGCTCGTGATCCGGTTGTCCTGCAGATCCAGCACAACCAAATTTCGAGCCGCTTCCAGCCCTTGCACGTTCGTTATACTGCGAAAAACGGCGCCCAGGCTCGTCAGCGCGAGCATGTCCGACTGCGTCAATGGTCCGGCTGGTTTCCCCAACGCCTCGTGAATGGCCGCGTTCAGGTTGGGGTCAGGGATGGACACTTCCTGCGCATGGAGCGAAGTCAGGAGGGTCAATAGGAAAGCGGCGCGCATCAGCGGCCGTACGACATGCAGGTTAATTTTCATTGGGAAAAGCAAATTGGATCGGTCGTTTCTTGGAATACTGTGTCATGTTGAATGGGTGAACCTGCAAACCACCTCTGGTTGAGCTTGAGAGGGCCTTCCCTGAATCCTGGCTTCCGTGATGGCATCGCTCGGCTTCTACCTTGTTTCAAATTTACCCGGTCGAAGCCACCAAGCCTCGACCGGGATATTCACCGCGATTAATGCTTTGCGTTGCGGTAGAAGAAGTAATCAGCCGAGTACGGCACTTCAGCAACCTGCCCGAGCACGGTGCCGGCCACCGCGGGGGCAAGCCCGCCCACCGTGTTCACCCGATGGACGAAGCTTGTGGCCGCCAGGACACCAGGACCGTGCGTGAAGTCCGGATTGGCCGCGAGCAATAGCCATGGAATGGCGGTGCGATCCACCGTCACTCGTTTCGGCGGCAATTTCGCTACTACCTCGCTGCCACTGTTGCTTCTCCACCCAGGGCCATTGGGAGTCCCGAAATGCGTTGCAACGATGTTGCCGTCGTCATCGAACAACGTGGCACGTGGCACGGCGCTCCCCCAATCGTGGCCATTCCAGGTGTAAATCTGAACGCCCTCCGCATACCCGTGGAAGTGCACCTTATTGGTGGCCCCCACCGCGATTTCGTCCGGAACTTCAGGGGCCCGATTGTCGTCAGCCACGGCGGATACCAGGGACGCGCTCAGCAGCGCGAGGCCCAGCAAGGCAGTCAGCCCGGCGCCAATCCGTGTCCATTGAGTTTGATGTGTCGTGTTTGTTTTCATTGCGTTTTATCGGTGTTGGTTTGCGTTTCGATGGCGCCCCCGGTAGGGAACAGAATCGGGTTCGATATCGTTTGCCGTTTCGTTGGTTTGTTTTTATCGAGTTACCCCGCTCCATCAACGCGGTCCACGCATATAGGATGACTGCCGCACCGAATGGTTCCGACTGCCGGGTAGCACTAAAGACCCATCCTTATTTCCTGCTTCAAAATAAACGCATTCTCCCCGTTCCATTCGCTCAAAAGCGTAAACGCCGCACCAACCGCTACTAAGCCTTTAACGACTGATTGCACGAGACCCGGTTCGCCGGGTCTCTTTTTTTGTACCCATTTGCTGATCAGCCGTTTTTTAATGGGCTGTTATAAACCGAAGGCAGTTGGTTGCTGACTCACGGGCGTTTGGGTCCTTGTCGTTCAGGAACGTCCTGACGAGCGCGGCCGCTCCTGTTGCGTTAGTGCCGTAAGCCCGAATCGAATCGAGGGCTGCACACCTGGTTGCGTTGCCGTCATGATTTCTTTGTGACTCCAGAAATGACATCAGTCCGGGAACAACGATTTCAGGCTTCAATCCAAGTTGTCCAAGGCGGTGTGCCGCTTCCAATTGCAGTCCTTCGAACTTGTTTGTCAGGCATTGGATCAAAATCGGTATCGCTGCTTCCCCTGCTTGACCAACGAATCCTAACGCGAACACCGGCAGATAAGCGTTTTCTTGATCGGGCGGGGTGCGATTCATCTCGATTGATACCAATGCA
This sequence comes from Verrucomicrobiales bacterium, assembly GCA_028293425.1. Taxonomy (GTDB): domain Bacteria; phylum Verrucomicrobiota; class Verrucomicrobiia; order Limisphaerales; family JAQGOV01; genus JAQGOV01. The sequence continues at coordinate 4,679 of JAQGOV010000173.1, read as the reverse complement.
ATCAGCGACGGAACTGCGGGCGCGGCGTTCGTGCCGAGAGCCGCCAATCCGACTGCGCCGAGGTTCTTGAGTTTACTCGTGCCGTCCTCCACCTGCAGACGTGTGTGCCACCGTCCAAAGGTCAATGACCGCAACTTTTTCTTCCAGGAGGGTTCCTGCCCACGCATCAGATCCAGGAGAAAGGGAATCGCCTCGTCCTTGACACTTAGGATGGCTTGTTCAGCTTCGAGCGACACCTTTTTTGCTTCGGCATCTGTATAGCCCTGCCAATGATTGGTTCTCCACTGCCCCACCCACGAGGTCAGAGCTTTACCCTGATACACCGGCTCCGTTCGCAACCACGCTGACCGGTTGAGCCAGATTACAACCATCGCAATCAGCAGCAGCAGGCCAACGACCACCTTGTTCCGTCGAGGTCTCATAGTTGGATAAAACCATTTTGCCGGCAAGTTGGCAAAGATTTTGAGACCGTGTAATTGATCCACGATGGTTGGATTAAGCCTAGATAAACCTAGATAAGGCTGGATTTGGTTGGATCTAAGATAGGTCAGATTAGGTCGGAACGACTGCCGAAAAAGCCGTTGACTCAGATTGGGTCGGATTCGGTCGGATTGACTCAGAAAATTTGCTCCGTAGCTCAGAAAGCTCTGAGCTAAGCCTGAGCTAAGAGCCTGCTTTAAAACTATCGGGCAGAGGAAGGAAGCCTTGCAGGCAAGGCTTGCGGACGTTTTTTCTTTGGAGGCTTGCGTGGCCTTGCCTAGGCTGGCGCAGCCTTGTTCCAAATGGCTGGAGGCTTGCGGATTGAGTCTAACAGGCGGATTCTCAACAGGAGCACGCAAAGGCAGCCGAGGAAAGGAAGAAGCCGCGGCCATTTCGTTATATTGCGCAATGGGAGCGGCATTTTCTGAGTTACGTGAGTATGCGTTATTAATCGTTGAATAACGCGATAAATCGTTGAATAACGCAAATCGGGCACTTGGAATTCCGTTATATTGCGCAGCGGCATTAGACTTAGATGCTGGTTCCTCAATGTTCGCTGCTGGATGGCCAGAAACAGACAGTAAGTCCAAAGAGCGATGTCCAAGGTCCAGAAGGCTGGACCGGGGTTTAACCTTCAATCCAGCGTGCCTTTTTTGAACCTTTCCCAACATTGAATAAGCTTTCGCAACCTTCAATTTTCTTAAATTTTTCCTAAATTGGAGAGGGGCAACAACGGGGAGAGCGTGAGAACGTGAGCGAGTGAGACCGTGAGATTGGACTCGGGCCGTCAATAAAATGGAATTGATCAAGGCTCGGCGACGCACGAACAACACAGGAGACGGTTCGCTCTGCGAACGGCCCCTCCCTACCGGGGTTATCTTTTCGGCGGCTGGATAGAGGGATTCCCGGATGGTTGGATTCGTGAGCTGAGCAGGAGTCTGCCTCATCACGTCGGCAGCTACACGGTTACAGTCCAACGACCAAAGCCCAATGTTCAAAGTGCTAACCGGATGGGAAACGCCCGGTGGGGGCACCGTGCCTACAACGTCGGCAGCTACGGCCCGCAAGTATGAAGGATGAAGGAAAAAGGAGGAAGTAAGAGGCGCGAATTTTGGGCATGGGAATGGTTGGGCATGGGAATATTTGGGAAAGGCTGAAGTGGGACCGACCAGAGTCTCGTGACCTCGTCTCCTGCGAGTACAAGTGGTGGTCCGTCGGGTTGTCTTGGCGGCTGCGGGCTCCGTCGTTGTCGCGTTTCTTTTCATACGTTTTTGTTTCCGTGGATGAGGACGTTCCTCACCTTTCGCGGAATGGTTTTAGCACGGCGATTGCGGGTTGCATAACGCGTGGGGCGCGTGGGGCGCGTGGGAAGCACGGGGAGCACGGGACGCGTGAGGCGTGTGAGGCGCACCCGGAGGATAGGAAACTTGACAAACCACGAGAGCAGGTATCGTGAAGCGTAAAGCGTGATTTCGGCAATGGCATGCTGGGCAGCGGCATCTTTGGGAAAGGATGAAAGCAGAAGTAAGAAGGATGAATTGCCAATGAGCGAAAACAGGATGGCGAATGACGATCAGCGGATAAGGAATGTCAGGAAGGAGTGCACTGCTTCTGCACTGTGCGTTGCGCTGTATATTTACTCGGAAGCAGATGCCGGACGCGCCAGGCCACTTCCTGACGACCGCATGATCAGCCGTCAAAGGGTCTTGATCCGAGCGAAGGAAAAATAGTAAGGTGGAGTCGTTCCGCTGAAGGTTTGGACTCTGAGACCCTTACCAATTTTGTTGTCAGTCGGTTGTGCGTGGATCCGCATTTCCCTGCGCGCGTTACCTTTCCTGTGTGTCCTGTGCCTGGCAGACGTGCATGTACTAAAGGCCCAGTTGATGTTTAATCGTCAAGCATCCACATGGCCGGTTCGATCAGTTTTTGGCTTATGACTTTTTTTATGATCAGCACGGAAATTTACGTTCGATAGTCGGCGACACAGGGGGTTCTTTGACGGTGTTCACGTACTTTTATTAGCCCCTACCCTGGCTGAAAACCCTTGTTTTCACGAATTTTCAAAGCAACGTATCCCAAACAAATCGATGACCTGGATGGAAACCATCAGGGCAAATATCATCCGGCGACGTTCGGTTCTATACCTCTTCACTGCCATTCTGCTGGTCGCCTCCGGCATTTGGTTCTTCGGCACGAGGGGTGACAAACTCGTTTACGAAATCCAGGACACCGACATCGTAAGCGTCTCATTCAGGGTCACCCACGGAGTTGACCATGTATTCATCTATCCAGGCCCCATCCGATGGGGCTTCGATCAACTTCGCGAGAAGTTGGGGACCCTTCGGACAAAAACTAGTCAACGCATGGTGACCCATACATACGTTGACTCGGACGTGCTCTGGGTGACATGGAAACAAAAGGGACCCGTGGCCGATCCCAACTGTCTCCGGGCGATCCTTATTGGCCCTGATGGCACCAGACGGATTCTCAACAAGTCCGGCGCTTTTGACCCCGACCGCATGGTTTCGGTCAGCCGCTGGCCTTTGACTCAGGGAATCACCTCCCTGACAAACAGCACCCTTCAGATTATCGAGGTTAGAAGCGAAGACAGGTTCCTGCCGAATGCAGCAGGCAGAGCACTTGTGAACATTCGCTTAAGGTAAAATCGCCTTTGTTCGTCCATCCTCTATGCCACGTGTTCTGCCCAAAAACCCTGTTTTTCACTGACTTCCATGGGCTATTGTCCAACCACACCTAAAGGAACGCTATCCTTGCTGGCGACCACCACGAAGCGTAAAATAGGAGCAAACAGAAGGAACGCAGACAAGCCAATGCATACGAACTCCGAGCTGGCAAAACCCCGTCCACGGGCAACGCATGTATTTCCGTGGCTATGTTTAACACTCCTGGTTCTCCTTTTCGCCAGCAAGACCGCGCTGTTCGGGCGTGGTGATCTGGAGCAGAGATGGGGCTTCGTGAAGATTCTGAAATTGCGGGGCGAAGTACTCGTCTCTCAAGTGAGATATGGACGTGACCACATAAATACCAGGAATAAGCGAGTCAACCTGACCCGGGAACTCCGCGACCAACGCCAGTACGCTGCCGCGACAAAGGAATGGCGCAGCGTAAACAGGAGCTCCTCGCGAGCCAGAGGACCCATTGACGTCATTACCATGCAGTCGACTTGCGACCTTGCGGGTTGGCTGGAACAGATCGGCAATTACCGGGAGGCAGCAGCGGAACATCGGGCGATATTTGATGCCTTCGAGCGGGTACTAGGCCTGAATGACGACGCAACACTTCTCAGTCTCGAGAACTTGGGTGAATTCTTGCAAACTCATCAGCAACCCGACGAAGCATTAACCGTCACCAAGCTTGCATTGGAACGCGCCAAGAGGACCTTGGCCAATGGCTCGCCAATGCTAAAGCGATATCAGGATGCTTACCTTTCTGTTCAGAAAAGTCGCCTTGTTGATCTCAGTTCGGTTTCCGACAATACGTCCGATGAAAGATCTTTTCCGGATTGCATTAGGCTTGATCTGCACCGTGCTGGCGGCTGGCGCCGGGAGTCCGTCCAAATCACAGGACATTAGCACAGCCGCACGTGCGCAGATTGGTAAAACCGTGCGTTATGACCCTGCCTACCGGGTCCTGAAGTATCCAGACGGTGACGTCCCCATGGAAGCAGGGGTCTGCACCGATGTGGTGGTTCGAGCGTTGCGCACCAGCCTGAAGATGGACCTCCAAAAGGATGTGCATGAAGACATGGCACAGAACTTTGATCGTTATCCCAAAATTTGGGCTCTCAAAGGCCCAGATAAGAACATTGACCATCGCCGCGTCCCCAACCTGCAGGCATATTTTAAACGCAAAGGATGGAACCTCCCAATCTCGAAAGAGCCCAAAGACTACCAAGCCGGTGACCTTGTGACATGTATTGTGCCTCAAAACCTCGCACACATCATGATTGTCAGCGACCGCACGAACCCGTCAGGACGCCCACTAGTCATTCACAACATTGGCTCGGGCACACAGGAAGAGGACCGTCTGTTCGATTTTAAGCTCACCGGGCACTATCGCGTGAGCAAGGAGAAATAAACGGACATCGGAGTTCACCTATGCATTTGCGTGGCGTCCTCTGGGTGACATGGAAACAAAAGGGACCCGTGGCCGATCCCAACTGTCTCCGGGCGATCCTT
>JAQGOV010000154.1 GCA_028293425.1 Verrucomicrobiales bacterium | reverse complement strand
GGAGAATGCCTCCAGCTACGAATTTTACCAGAGCCGGAAGAATATATTGCCCTTTCTGGACCAATCGCTGACCCGGCTAAAAAAGCACCGGATCGATTGGCAGCGTCTCAGCCCTGAGGAACGAGCTGAATTCCCTCAAATCGCCACGCTGATCCGCTCCAGCCAGGAGTCGATCAACAAAATATTGGTCATGGATCGAGAGAACGAACAGTTACTCCTTCGTCGCGGTTTGCTGCCCCCCAATAAGCTCCCTCCTGCCCAACAACAGAGACCGCATTTCGTGGCAGACCTTTATCGACGCAACCTCGGCAAGTGATTTGCTTCACTTAAGCCGATATGGCGAGAATCCTGGTCTTAGAAAACGAATTGGAAACACGCTCTGCGCTGACAGAGCAATTGCAGCGTTTGGGGCATAGCGTCCTGGCGGTTGATTCCCTGAGAGATGGCATGGAAGCGCTTGCGAATCAGAAGCTTGAGATTTTTCTGGCTGCAACCGAGCTGCCGGATGGCAATTTATTGGATTGGCTCGATGAAACGAGTGTGGGCGAGGCGCGCCCGATCATCATCGCGATGTGCGAAGCCGCACACTGGGAAAAAGCAGGCGCTTGCCTGGAAAAGGGAGCTTTCGACTATATTTCAAAGCCTATTTCTGCCGGGCAGCTCAACCTAGCACTCAGCCGGGCCGAGCACGCGCTGAAATGGCGGCGTTTCGGCCAATGCGCGTCTACTTATAGCCAAGGGGAAAGTTTGCCGCTGCTGATTGGACGAAGCGATGCGGTGGAAGCCTTGCGCCAGACCGTGCGCAAAACCAGCCATTCCAGGGCGAGCATCTTGATCCAGGGGGAATATGGGGCTGGCCAAACCGAAGCAGCGATGGCCCTCGCCTCGAACATGGATCAGAATGTGGTTCGGTTTGATTGTGCGGCCTACCCCGATGGGGAAATCGAAACGGTGTTGTTTGGTTCGAAGGAAACAGGGGTTCCAGGGGCGCTGGAACTGGCGCATGGAGGCACAATGGTGCTGGAAAATGCCTCCCTGCTTTCCTGGACTGCACAAGCCTTGCTCTTGGAGTTTTTGAAAAGGGGCGAGATCGGATCCACTTCCGGTCCTCGCAAGCTGGATGTGCGGGTCATAGCCACAGTGCAGGAAAACCTCCTGCAAAAGGTCCGCCATGGTGAGTTCCGGGAGGAATTGCTTTATGCCTTAAACATTTTGCCGGTGGCGGTGCCCACTTTGCGGGAACGCCGTGAAGATATTCCGGCTTTGGCCGAAATTTTCAGACAACGCCAGGTTCGGAAAACCGGGTCAGGGGTGCTAGCGATTGGCCCGCGCGCTCTTTCCGCCTTGCAGGATTATCCATGGCCGGGAAACCTGGCCGAGTTGCGAATGGTCATTGAACGAGCTGTGGTGCTTTGTGGTGAAGGAGTGATCGAAATGCCGCACCTGTGCCTTACTGCCTCCGTTTCGCCTGCTGCAGCTCAATCAGCCAGTCTCGAAAGCCTGGCGGACCTGGAGCGAAGGCATATTTTGCAGGTGCTCGAAAAGTGCGACGGCAACCGCATGCGCACTGCTGAGACCCTGGGAATCAGCATTCGGACTTTGCGCAACAAGTTGAAGGAATATCGCACCCTCGGAATTGCTGAACAGGAGCCGGAGGCGGCATGCGCGTGAGCGGAGTCGCGGCCCTTTTTGAATCGGAAGCGCAAGACAGTTACAATTTCTGATTTGTTCCATGGGCGGATGCTGGTAACAATTTCCCAATGGATTCTTTATTAAAGCTCCTGCAGGAAAATGCGGCCCTGAAACCGGCCCAGCTTTCAGCCATGCTCAACCAGCCTGAAGCGGAAATCGCCGCCAGGATTAAAGGCTACGAAAATGACAAAGTCATTCTTGGCTATCGTGCGGTCATTAACGAAGAGCGGGTAGGCGTGGAGATGGTAAGAGCCGTGATTGAGGTGAAAATTACACCGGAGCGTGGGGGTGGTTTTGACAGGCTCGCGGAGCGCATTGCCAAGTACGTGGAGGTCAACTCCTGTTACCTGATGTCTGGCGGTTATGATCTGCTAGTGGTGGTGGAAGGGAAGAACCTTCGAGAGGTTGCGAATTTCGTTGCCGAAAAGCTGGCGACAATCCATGGAGTCATTTCCACGTCGACGCATTTCATTCTGAAGCCTTACAAAATCCAAGGCGTGCTGATGGAGGATGAACAGACCACAGAACGCCTGGCCGTTACTCCCTAATCCAGGCCATGGCCAGCCAAACATCCAAACTGATCGTAGTTTGCGGTTTCTGCTGGCTCATGGCGTCTGTGATTCTTTTGGGGCAGGGGAGTCCAACGCCCGGCACAAGAAAAGCGGAGCGTTGGAAAGCCTTGGAGCAGTCGATCAGCTTTACTGAGCAGCAGTTGCGGAAAAACGCTGATGACTTGCTTTGGTTCCAACTCCTCGGGGAGACGGCAGTGGTGGATCGTATTCGATATGCGGGACCTCCTTCTCGCAGTCCGGACAACTCCAATCCACAAGGGAAGAACAACGAGGTAATCATTACTGCCTATACCTTTCTGCCCAGGAAACCAGCGCGCAAGCTTCCGCTGGTTGTCTTGGTGCACAGTGAGGTCCACGGGGATTTCAATACGCGAGATTGGTCGCGGCTCGTTCGTGAACTGATCGAGCAGGGCTATGCGGTCATTGCGCCCGACTACCGGGGCAGCACCGGCTATGGACCTGATTTTTGGCATTTAATTGATTATGGAGGATTGGAAGTCGAGGATGTTTACCGCGCTCGGGAGTGGATGTTGGATACCCATCGCAGCATCGATCCGGCGCGGGTTGGCATCATGGGCTGGAGCCATGGGGGGATGATCACGCTGCTCAATCTTTTTCAGCATCCGCAGTCTTTTGCGGTTGGCTACGCCGGGATGCCGGTCACGGATTTGGAAACACGCATTCGTTATCGTGGTGAGGATTTTGCCGCGCTGCTTTCCGCTCCTTACCACATCGGCAAGACGCTTGAAGAGGATCCGATTGAGTACCGGCGACGTTCTCCGGCGTGGCATGCGAGCAAATTGCAAACGCCGTTACTTATCCATTCGGCGAGCAATGATGCGGATGTGAAGATGTTGGAGGTGGAAAAACTAACGACGGCACTCCAGCAAGCGAAGAAGGTGTTTTCGTATACTGCTTACACAAACGCCCCTACCGGCCACGCTTTCAACTTGCTCGATACTCCTCAAAGCAAAAACTCCAGACAGGAGATCTACAGATTTATTGGCAAATATTTGAAGCCTCCGCACCCAGTGGATTGAGTTCCATGGCGTTCAACGGCCGCTGCTGCCAGCGCCTGCCGCGCTGCCCCCGACGGTCCCACTGCCGGACGAAGTTCCGCTTCCGGATGTCCCACCACTGGTAGTCGTGCCGCCGGTGGCGCCACCTCCAGTTGTTCCACTGCCGGTTGTACCCGTCCCCGTCGTGCCCGTTCCGGCAGTCCCTCCGGTTGTTGTTCCGTTCCCTGAAGTGGTTCCGCCGGCCGCGGTACCCGGTTGAGCAGGCGTGCCAGGAGTGAAGATGCCGGTGTTGCCTCCGGGGACGGTCGGCACAATAGTCCCAGGCGGGTTTGCATCACCAGGAGGAACCAGCGTTCCCGGAGGCGCAATGTTGCTCGGAGGCAGAATAGTTGTGGGAGTAGTCGTGCCTGTGTTTGGATTGACGGGTGGAATAGGCGTGAACGGGCTACCGGATCCTGTGGTGGTCGTTGTGCCGTTGCCAGCACCTCCAGTATTGCCATTGTTCCCGGGAGTATTTTGCGGCGGCAGAGCACCTGAATTCGGGAATTGGGGCCGACCGTAAAGAAGATTTGTTCCACCCGGCAATAAGCCGTTTCGGGGCAAGGGATTCGTGCTGGTATTCACAAAATTGGTGTCGCCCTGAAAGCGGTTCGTTCTACCAGCAAACCTGTTGGTACCTACGATATTTGTGATTGTGACGAAATTGGAAGTAACTGGAAAATTTGTGGTGATAGTAGTATTCGTGGCCAGGCCGCCTCCAACGCCGAGTACATATCCACCAGGATAGCCATCCACGGGAGTTCCACCAGAACCTGCAGCCACTCCCGAACCGGCTCCGGGCACCACCGCGCCCGCAGCCGTCGTCGCGGCTGGCCCACCGGCTGCCCCCCCGGTCGCGGCAGTGGCGCCAGTTCCGGCTGCACCAATTGCTCCGGGAGTCGAACCATAGAAGGCGAAAATCCGTTGTTCCCAGTCTGGTCCGAGATTGCTGCGATTCTTACGACTGATTTTTGGTGCTTGGTCCAGTTTTGCCTTATCCAACGTGGTAATGAACGTTTGAACCGCTCCGGGAGTTCCACCAGCTTTGCTTTGGTCCCAGGCGTAGGAGAGCATCGACCAGGGAACAGGCGTCACCGTCATGTCGACATTCGGATAACTGGTTTCAACCAGGGCGAATTCAATTTGATTGGCATTGTTCAGCATGACTTCCTCAATCCGGCCAAGGTATTGGCCCTGAGGATTCATCAGGTTAGAGCCCACGACACGCAACGAAACCGGAGGGCGATTGCTGGACGCTTGGGTGGTTTCTCCACTCGTGGCAGCCGCTTGCTGCGGAGATTGGTCGGCAGTTGCAGCAGGAGGATTATAATTAGCAGGTTGCTGGGACCATATTTGGATTCCCGCTCCAATGCTCAAGAGAAATACAAAAAGCTTCTTCATCGCGTCCTCCTTTTCCAACATTGACCGTGTTGCCTAGGCAACTTCGGTTCGGATTTACCTTTCTCAATTAGGGTTGTCTCCCCATCAAAAATGAGGATTTCGTTGGTTTTGTATCTGAATGTGAACTTGAATCCCGATATCCGCCTCTCACATTGCTGTTTATTCGCTCTCGCGGCTTGATTAAGCTTTGAACATCTGGAACCCCATGAAGCGCAGTAACAATATCGAACGCAGTTTTGCTTTGGCCCAAGAGCGTTATGCCACTTTGGGCGTGGACGTGAAGCGAGCGATGCAGCGTCTCGGCAAGGTCTCAATTTCGCTTCATTGCTGGCAGGGAGACGATGTGGTCGGCTTCGAGAATGCAGGGCAGGAGATAGGCGGGGGCTTGGCAGTGACGGGGAAATATCCCGGTAAGGCTCGCAATCCGGAGGAATTGCGAGCAGATCTGGACATGGCACTCTCTCTCATTCCGGGCAAACACCGGCTTAACTTGCATGCGAGTTATGCTGAAACAAACGGGAGAAAAGTAGGACGAAATGAATTGGAACCCGCGCATTTCGGCGAGTGGATTCATTGGGCGAAGAAAAATCGAATGGGCATGGATTTCAACCCTACTTATTTCGCCCATGAAAAAGCTGCGGATGGTTTTACGTTGGCTCACCAAGACAAAGGCATTCGTCAATTTTGGATTGAGCATGGGATTGCCTGTCGCGACATCGGAGCGGCGATCGGCAAAGGGCTTGGTAAAACGTGCATTACAAACTTTTGGGTCCCCGATGGTTTTAAGGATACCCCGGTCGACCGCAGTGGCCCCAGGCAGCGACTGGCCGCAGCGCTCGACAAAATCTTTGCGACAAAGGTCAATTCAAAGCACAACCTTGACGCAGTGGAGAGCAAACTTTTCGGCCTTGGCTCCGAAAGCTATGTGGTCGGCTCCCATGAGTTTTATCTGGGTTACGCGATTCAGAACAGAAAGCTGCTTTGCCTGGATGCAGGACATTTCCATCCAACTGAAGTCATATCGGACAAGATTTCATCCGTGCTCACTTTTTTGGATGAGATCCTTCTGCATGTGAGCCGCGGAGTGCGTTGGGACAGTGACCACGTGGTGACGCTCACGGATTAGTTGCAAGCGATCGCGCAGGAGATTGTGCGCGGAGATTACCTGGATCGTGTTCATATTGGCCTGTATTTTTTTGACGCGAGCATTAACCGCATTGCCGCCTGGGTGATCGGGACTCGGGCCATGCTGAAAGCGTTGCTGCTGGCGCTGCTGGAGCCGATTGAACACTTGCGGCGATGTGAAACAGAAGGTGATTACACCGCTCGCTTGGCTTTGTTGGAGGAATTTAAAACGCTGCCTTTTGGTGCGGTGTGGGATTTTTACTGCCTGCAAGCGGGTGTTCCGGTCAGAGAAGACTGGCTGGGGGAAGTGCGCAGGTATGAACGGGAGGTCCTTTCCAGGCGAGCTTAGCCATGGACAAGCCCCTGCTCAAACTTCACGAGGTCACAAAGTCCTTTGGGGCTGTGAGAGCGCTCAAAGGTGTTTCGTTCACGCTCAGGGCGGGCGAAGTCCATGCATTGCTCGGGGAGAACGGGGCGGGCAAATCCACGTTGATTAAAATCATCACCGGTGCACATCAGCCGGACAGTGGGGTCCTGGAATTTGAGGGGCAACCTGTGAGTCGCCTTACGCCTTCCAAGGCTCACGAATTGGGGATTGCCTGCATTTATCAGCAGCCCGCTCTTTTTCCGGATTTAAGTGTGGCTGAGAACATAGGTTTGCGTCTTGAACCACCACAAGCTGTTCAACGGGTGAAGTGGCCTGAGCGTCGGCTCCAGGCACGCGAACTTTTGAAGCGGATCGGTGCCGCGATTGATTCCGAAACCGAAGTGCGGGCTCTTTCCATGCCTGAGCAGCAACTGGTTGAAATGGCCTGCGCACTGGGGGCCGGAGCTCGCGTTTTGATCATGGATGAACCCACGGCTTCTCTGACTCAAAAAGAGCAGCATCTTTTATTCAAGGTGGTGCGGGAACTCCGTTTCAGCGGCGTGGGAATCATTTATATATCCCATCGGCTGGAGGAGATTTTTGCGCTCGCCGATCGGGTGACGGTTTTGCGGGACGGAGAAAGTGTTGGCACCGGGGCGGCCGACCAGATGACAGAGGCTTCCCTGATCCGACTGATGGTTGGCCGTGAGGTTTCCAACATTTATCCAATGGCAGAGGGGCAGGCTGGAGAGGTGCGTCTAA
>JAQGOV010000139.1 GCA_028293425.1 Verrucomicrobiales bacterium | reverse complement strand
AATCCTTTTGGCTCCAGAGCATGATGGCTGGCTTTCCGTCCTCTTATTTCTGCATCAAAGCTTTTTCCGAAACCGACCTCACCGAAGACTTGAAACGGATAGATGTGCCGACACTGATCCTGCACGGCGATGATGACCAGATTGTTCCCATTGGAGCATCCGCCATGCTCTCGTCAAAGATAATCAAAAACGCAACGCTGAAGGTTTACAAGGGAGCGCCACACGGGATGGCCACCACCCATAAACATCAAGTAAACGAAGATCTTTTAGTTTTCATCCAGGCTGGCTCCACCCCAAGCGGCCAACTCAGGACACAACGAGAATTAGTGGGGGCAGGCTAATTAGTCGCTACCGCCTCGAAGCTGGAATATCCTGCCGGGAGCATCCAGGCAGGCTCAGCACAAAATCAGGGCCGAATGCCTGGGATGGCGTAACCAGGCCTAGCGGCGCCGACAGCAAGCTGATTCGAGAGGCGATTTCCAAGGAGCTGTTCGCCGTGAAATCGTAGGGGTCAGGTGTCGATAAGCTTGCCTTGAACGAGTTCCCGGAAGCGTCAATCGCTTCTGCCTCAATCGTAACCCGGTGGCGACTTCGCTCGGTCTGATTCGGTCCTTCCGGAAAGTGACGAACCATTGCCGCCAACCCTTTTTGTCCGATCCCGCTTCGAAGCAATGGTCCAAACAGCTTCCCGAGAACATTCGCTGAACGGAGCAATTTGGTCCGATGGAAATACACAGTAATATTCCCAGCGGCAGTACTGTGGAATGCGGTGGCAACGTCACCCCACGAAACAGGAACAAACGGTTTGGGGCCCGAGCCAAAATCCATCCAGCGAGGTGCCGGGTCGTCGAGGGGAATGATTTTCCCCGCCCGTCGGCATAATGCCGGTTTCGAAATCTGGCGGATGGCGGTGCGTAGGGTGCCTTGAGATGCGCTTCGCAGCCCGCGGAGCGCGATGATCAACGAAGTCGTTTGTTCTAACTTGCCAGCCACGTGCGCCGCTACACAGTCACTCGGAACCACATCAAACCCCGCTCCCGGCACTGCAGTAATTCCAGCTCGCCGGATTTCCTCTCTTCGCAACCACATCTCCTCGAAAACTTCAATTTCGCCCGTGATATCGATGTAATTGGTCTGTGTAGCCAGGCAGGCATCCAACATCGGAGCAGAAGTAACGGCAAAGGAACCAGCCATGTGGATAACGCACGCAATGTCCTTGAGGGCCTCGGCTAATTGCGTGGAGTCCTCAAGCTCGACCACGCGTGTTGGCAAGCCGAGTTGACCGCCCAATTTTGTCAGTGCCGCTTTGTTCCGGCCCGCCAGGATAATCTCGAGCTTTCTTGCCACTGCAAGTTCAGCTGCCAGCCGACCTGTGTAGCCATAGGCTCCATACAGTAAAAGCCGTGTTTTGCGCCCCGTGCCAGACATAACCGTAACCAATGCGACCGTTCTACCCATTGCCCGAGCGAGTAGTTGCCAGGGCGCCTTCGGTAAGACGTCGAAATTTGTCTACCGGTAGGAGCCCCTTCAATAAGCTCTTCACCTAACAGCCAGGCTGGCGTGCCTCGAACCCTATAACGAAGGCCGGCCGTTTCGGCCTCTGTGACCAGTGTTTCCCCACTCCCATCGGCAAGTACCGGTGCAACATACTCTGAACGTGATGCATGTCCCGTTGTTTGTTAATTTCACTCATGTTTCTTCCTGCCGATAGATGAGTGCATGTAAATTTCCTCGAAACAAAATAACATTAATCGCCTCGCTTGTTGAGCGCCAGTTTTCGTGGGCCTCGGGCAAATGATAATTCCAGGTTTTAGCCTTATCGGCTTCCGTCAAAGCTTTCTTACGGTAAATGGCAACGCGACCGTAGCGCCGCCGCTCGCCTCTCGGGCGAATCCTGTATATCCCCTCCTCGATCATCAGGTTGCCTTCCAGTTGTTTGAGTGTTTTCCACTTCAACCCTTCAAAAAGTGGCACCCTTGATCAGGGTAAGCAATTTGCCTGGTGGGCCTTGCGGCTTTCGAGGGATGGTCGCAGGACAAAGAACGATAGAATGGGGAAATGCAGCGGGTGAGACGCAGCAGGTCCGCGCTCGACAACCTTGGTTGTTCAGGATAACACTTGGCCATCGCTGCTTATGAAAACATGGATTTTTGCTTTTGGGCTCGCTGTTATCATCCCAACTTTTGCTTTCGCTGAAAAGGTCTCCCTGTTTGATGGAAAAACCTTTGCAGGCTGGGAGGGGGATACCAACAAGACCTGGCGCATCGAGGATGGCGCCATTGTGGGAGGCAATCTCAAGTCCACCGTGCCGCACAACGAATTTCTCTGCACCCGGCGGCAATTCACTAATTTCGTGCTGCGGGCCAAATTCAAGCTCTTGGGCACCGAGGGGTTCGTCAACGGAGGGGTGCAATTCCGCAGCCAGCGCATCCCAAATCATTTTGAGGTGAGCGGCTATCAGGCCGACATGGGCGATGGCTGGTGGGGCTGCCTTTACGATGAGTCGCGCCGGAATAAGGTGCTCGTGAAGGCAGACGAGGCGGTGAACAAGGCTCTGAAGCAAAACGAGTGGAACGACTACGAAATCCGCTGCGAAGGCAAACGCATAAAGCTTTCGATTAACGGCACTCAAACCGTGGACTACACCGAAGAAGACCCGAAGGTCGCTGGATTCGGGATCATTGGCGTGCAAATCCACGGCGGCGGCAAGACCGAGGTATCTTACAAGGATATTTCCATCGAGGACCTACAATAAAGCTGAAGAACCCCGACCTAAAATATTTTGAGGCTCCCTGGCAAACGAACCTTTAGCTGCACTCTCAGGTTCGATAACACACCGTTGCGGAAAATGGGTCCGCAGGCACAGGGAATATTTCTCACCTTTTCAATCCTCGGTTCTGGAACTAGGATTCATTCATGACGAACACAGGCAAGGCCCGAAAGGCCGCCTTCAGGATGATTTTTTGGACGCTGGTGCTCCTGCTGGCGATGATCGCCGCGGGCTTTATCGCCGTCGTGGTCGGGAGCATCATTGCAGGGATCACCTCCGCGCTGATTGGGGTTTGGGTGTTGTTTGCATTGTTGACGCTCTTCTTTTTTCGAGATCCGGATCCGGCGACGCCGTCGATGCCGAACGCAATTGTTTCACCCGCGCATGGAACTGTCGATGTGATCGATGAAACGGATGAGCCAAACGTGATGGGTGGCCGTTGCAGGCGGATTTCCATCTTTTTGTCCATCCTGGATGTGCATGTGCAAAAAGCGCCTGTGAGCGGACGGATTATTCATCTAAAACATACGCTGGGCAAATTTCTCAGCGCCGCCAAGGCTGATTGCGGCCAACATAATGAGAACGTCTTGATTGGTATTGAATGTTCTGATTATCCGGATCAACGGTTCGCGGTGAAGCTGGTCGCCGGCATGATCACCCGCCGCATCGTTCCGTGGATGGAACTCGGCCAACCGGTGAAACGAAGTGACCGCATCGGCATGATTCAATATGGGTCGCGTTGTGATCTTTACATGCCTTTGGCGGTGAAAATTCATTCCAAGCTTGGAGACAAGGTAAGAGGTGGCGAAAGCATCGTAGCCTCGTTTGAATAGGAAAACTATGGAGCCGAAATCTCCCCCCAGCCCCATATCGGTTGAGCCACCGAAGCTCAAAATCTATTTCCTGCCTAACCTGTTCACCGCTGGGAACATGTTCTGCGGCTTTCTTGCCTTGACCAAGATCGTGGAAGCCAACCCGGAACTATCCACTTTCAACGATGTCATCCGCACCTCGCTCTACCTGATTCTGCTGGCCTGCATTTTCGATTTGTTCGACGGCCGTGTCGCCCGCATGGGAGGCCGGGAAAGTCCGTTTGGACGCGAGTTCGATTCGCTAGCAGATGTCATTTCCTTCGGGGTTGCGCCGGCATTCCTGGTGCATCGGATCCTGCTCAAGGGCGTTTTTGCAAACCATCCGCAGATTGGATGGTTTATTGCCTCCATTTATGTGATCTGCGGAGCTTTTCGCCTGGCGCGCTTCAACTGCCTTGCGGCAATGGCAGGAACGGGAGGCGGCAAGGAGTTTCTCGGCTTTCCGATACCGGCGGCAGCCGGCCTGGTTACCTCCATCACTTACTTCATGCTCTGGCTGAAGGAGCGGGGTTTCTCCGAAAGTCCGTTGCGTTATGGGTTGCCGGTGATCATGGTTTTTTTGTCGATGATGATGGTGAGCGAAGTTAAATATCCCACTTTCAAATCGCTCGATTTCCGGGCAAAGCGCACGTTTCTGAGAATGGTCATTATTGTGATACTGATCGGCTTTGTGGTTATCCTGAGGGAAATGATCCTGCCAGTGGTGCTGCCGCTCTTTTTTACAGCCTACCTCGTTTATGGCTTTATCCGGCCCAGAATCTCGAGACAGATGCGCCATGAAATTGAGGAGGAAGAGGAAGAGGACGAAGAGCACGGAAGTTGATTTATCATGGGGGAGTATCACTCGATTTTAGTCGCGGCTTTCACGGGCTTTCTCAGCGGTTTCATTTTGTCCGTGCCGGTCGGCCCAATCAACGTCACGATCATGAACGAGGGGGCTCGACGTGGTTACCGTTGGGCAGCGATGATAGGGTTGGGAGCAGTCACGATGGAGGTGGTTTATTGCGCGATGGCCTTTACTGGTTTCGCCTCTTTTTTCAGCAAGGGAATCATCAAGGCAGCCATGGAGCTTTTCAGCTTTGTTTTTATGCTGTTCCTCGGGATCAAGTTTCTGCTCGCGAAGAAGGTCCCCGCCACCAGCCAGATTGAAGAACGAATCGAGGAGAAGCTCCACCCGCATTCGGCATTCTGGATTGGTTTTGTCCGTGTCATGGGAAACCCGGGGGTGCTGCTGTTCTGGATCATCCTCGCCGCCAACTTTATCTCGCGGGGCTGGGTCACTCCGGACGGCCGGGGGAAGCTCGCATGCATCGGAGGGGTGGCCTGTGGAACCGGGCTGTGGTTCATGGGGCTGAGTTGGGCGGTTTCACTGGGGCACCAGAAATTCAGCGAGAAAACCCTGCTGCGGATGGAACATTTTTCTGGCATTGGGCTGCTGGTGCTGGCGTTTGCTCATGGGATCCATATTGTTATGGATTTGTCGCATAGGTAGGCAACTCAGCGTGATACGCGCCGGGTCACGCTCCCTCAGCGGCGACCGTCGTACCACGTGTGACATTCCTTGGGATCCCGAAGCGTGCGCCCGAAACCCAGGACGGTCCTCGTCAGAAATCTAAAATGTTCCTTCCGGGTATAGAGCCGCATCTTTCGGTCGGAAGTGATGAGCGGATGCGCGTGCAAAATAACGATCTTCCGGTTCAGCTCTTTGGCTTTTCGATGGAAGCGTTTAAATAGTTCAATCTCTTCGCTCGCGTAGAGTTCGTGGCTGAACCCGCCAATATCCCGGAAAGCTTTCGCTTCGCAAAAGATGAACGAACCCGCAGCCCATTTGCGAAACCTGCTCAAGGCATTCCAAAAGCCCACCACGCAATTCGCCACCGGATGATCCCCATCCACTTTCACCGTGCTGCCCCCAGCCAGCACATCCCCTCGGCGAATGGCCGCCACCACGTCCCGAAATAATTCCCGGCTCGGATGAGAATCGGCATCCACAAAAATCAGCCAATCGCCCGTCGCGGCGGAAGCCCCTGTGTTTCGGGCGCGCGCGATTTGATTCACCGGCTCAAAGATCACCTTGGCCCCTTCCTGGCGAGCCAACTCCTCGGTGTTGTCCGTAGAATTATTGTTGCAGACCACCAACTCACTTTCGCAACCCGCATCCGTCAACGCCTCCATCGCACCCTTGATGCTACGCAGGGAAGCGACAATCAGCTTCTCCTCGTTGAAGGCGGGAACAATGACGGAGATTTTCATGCGCTGGGATCCGACCGTTAGGTCTCTTCGCCTTTCATGCGCACGTTGAGTTCAAGTTTCCACTGTTCTTTCCCTTCATGTTCGAGGCAACGCAATTCCAGTGTGCCAAGCTCGGTTACGGCCGCCTGGAGGTTCACCGGCACCAGCTTCCCTTCGTTCCCGGCTTGCGCGGGCAGAGTGGTCTCAATCGGAGCCAGTTCTTCAAATTCCTCGTTGCCCACTGCATTCTCAACCATCTCTCCCGCTTTATCATCGCGGCGCACCGAGGATGCAAAGAAGCGAAAGCGGGTCGGTTCGCCCACTACCAGCATGAATTGCTGCGGTGGAATATCCGCCTTGGTGCCTTCCTCCATCCCAAACGGCGCAACGCAGAGGCCTTTCACCGGCGGCTCAAAACCAGGCACCGCAGGCATGGGGGATTCCACTCCAACATAATAAGATCGCGCTGTGCCGCCTCGAATGCGGATGCCATGGCCATGCCGTACCCACCCATAATAAGCAGCGCCCCGAGCCACCGCCAGGTCCAGGTTCGCTCCTTGAAGCTCCTTGGCCGGCTCACCTCCGTTGGCCTGCAGCCACTCATTCAGAACTTCCAGCAACCTCAGCCGAAGCGTGTCTGCCTTGAAAACACCACCGTTAAACAAGATGGCTGTCGGGTGAACGAACGCTTTGCCCTCGGTTTTTACCGGTGCAGCGTGAGAAGCCTCCAGGGCCCGCGCCTGCCGTGTTAGAAATGCAGCCAAATGCCGCGTGATTCCGGCATCCTGCGCGTAAGGCAAAGCCATTTGGGTGAGGCCGGTCCGCCGCGCGGTTTGAGGTAATTCAGTGACCGCCACTTTTGGAATAAACCCATCCGTCAAAATCCGGGTCAAGTCATCCCGGGTAAGCTCGGTTTTTATGGTGCCGCCGATGAGCGCGGA
>JAQGOV010000126.1 GCA_028293425.1 Verrucomicrobiales bacterium | reverse complement strand
GGCCTTCCTGCTCCACCGGGTTCTGGGTAGCCAGCACCAGAAAGGGCAAATCGAGCTTATAAGTGGTATCGCCGATGGTCACCTGCTTTTCCTGCATGGCTTCGAGCAGGGCGCTTTGGACCTTGGCAGGTGCGCGGTTGATTTCGTCGGCAAGGACAAGATTCGAGAAGATCGGCCCTTTGCGCGTGGTGAATCCGCCCGATTGCGGATTGTAGATTTGGGTGCCGATGACGTCGGCCGGAAGCATGTCAGGGGTGAACTGAAGCCGGGAAAACTTTACGTGAATGGTTGAGGCGAGCGTTTTGACGGAAAGAGTTTTGGCCAGACCTGGGACACCTTCGAGGAGAACGTGCCCGTTGGCGAGGAGGCCTATGACCAATCTCTCCACCAAGTAATTTTGGCCGATAACGACCTTACCAATTTCGCTGAGGAGGGGGCGGACGAAGGCGCTCGCCCGTTGGACTTCCTCATTAATTGCTGACATTCCAGTATTCATTGTGCGGCAAAATGTTAACGATAGATCGACAAAAAACCAGAAAATGCGTTCAGCCTCCGAGAGGCTTCCTTACCCTTTACCTTTCAAAAGAAGAAACCCTCTCCTCAACTCTGAAGAGAGGGCTCGAAAAGCCGTAATCGACGGATTATTGCGTCGAGGCAGTCTTGGTTTCGCGCTGTGGACCTTGCAGCTTTGCCTGCTCGGCCTGCTTGCGGAACCACTGGTTGAAAGCCTCATTCTGGCGATAAAGCCGCAGACGCGTCAGAAACTCGGGCATTTCGGCCTTCATCTTGGTTTCGTCCACGGGCAAGCGTTTTTCAACGTAGAAAACCAGGCCACCTTCCTGGGTCGGCTCAAATTTGCTGGAATGTCCTGGATTTACGTCCAAGGCCAAACGCTTAAGCATATCCGGCTTGATCCCAACGTTTTCTGCTTCCGGCAGAGCCTGGGTCTGGGAAGAGAAGGGCGGGAGCTTCACCAGTTTGGCATTTGTCTGTTTGCAAACATCCTCAAAGGTTTTCTTTTGGGCCAAGCCGTTGGTCAGCGCCTTGTAGAACGCTTCGCCAGCAGAGCGGGCGAGGTTCGCGGCCGTGAACTTCTTGTAGTCGGTCGTGACCTTGTCCTTGATTTTATCAAGGGCAGGCAGTTCGCTCGGAATTTTATGATCAAGAGCTATCAAATAGACGCCCTTTTCGCCAAGGATGGGGGAATAAGAGATTGGCTCGGTTGCGGTGAGGTTCAATGCCTTGGTTTCAAATTCTGGAGGGAAATTGGTGTCGGTCAAACCGTTTTGGCGGTCGAAGGGCTCGGTGGTTTTGGTGGTGTAGCCCTTGGCGGCAGCAAAGCTAGTGAACACCTGCAGTGTTGGCTGGCTCTTGCTAACCTTGTCCAAAAGCTCGTTGCCAAATTCGGCCGCGGTTTTGCGCGCTTCCTGCAAGGCGATGATTTCACGAATCTCTTCGCGGATTTTCTTCTTGGTGGCAGTCTCATCCACTTTGCCATCGGCAGCGTGGATCAAATCGTTGGTGCTGCGCTTGATGTATTGCTCATCCACGGCCGCGTTGAAGTTGGTCATCTTGCCAATGCGCTCATCGGCCTTGGCGAGGAAGTTGGAAGCGGTGAAAGGGACGTAGGTAACCACGGTGCGCTCAGGAACGCGGTAAGTGGCCATGCGATTCGTGTAGAAACGACCGAGTTCTTCAGGAGTGGCCACCACGTTCGCGACGTAGTTGGAGGCGTTAAACACGGCCATTTCGCTGGCGACTTCCTGGTGGTCCTTTCGCCAAAGCGTTTCGGCCTCGCTGGGGTTCATCAACTTGGCGCTGGAAGCGGCCACATTCATCAATTGCATGAGGCCAGCTTCGTGCTTCCAGAAGCGCTCGAAGTCATTCCAGGTGAGGCCTTGCTGGGCCAGAAGGTCTTTTTCCACCGTGGCGCGCTGATAATGGCCGATGCGTTGCTCGGAAAGACTTGCCGCGGCGGCGTCGCTGACATGGATGTCCAAGTCATTCATCTTGTGCTTGAGAAAAACGCGCACGACGGTGTCGCGCTCCAGGGTCCGCTGGGTTTGCTCGTCGCGGTCCGGCCATTTGCCATTCGCCCGGAGGAAGTGGCTGAGCAGGGTTTCGCGGTAAGAGTCGTTGTATTCCCGCATCCCGATCGGTTTGCCATCAATTGTGCCATAATTGCCGCTGGCGTCCTTGGGAGCGCTGCCTGTTTTCCACTTGGCGTCCGGGGAAAAGAAGACAACAAAGCTAAGAATGGTTATGGCTGCAACCACGATCCAGATCCACTGCTGGTGTTTACGAAAGCTTCCAAACATATTTGTTAAAAAATAGAGTGGGCACCCTACTAGCCCATCCTAATGCTGGTCAAACGGAAAAATCATGCAGAGCCCGTCTAAATTAGGCAAACTCGGCATTTCCAATCATTTCGGCAGGTTTTGCCCTTATCTTAAGCGATTTGTGAAAAAGCCACTGCCCTAACGGTCCCAACCATCCAAAGCAGCGAAATTCAGGGCTTTGCGCCATTTCGAACAATCCCTGAGCTTCGTTTAGCCAGTGACGCCGCGGATGACTTTGCCGGAA
Organism: Verrucomicrobiales bacterium; assembly: GCA_028293425.1. GTDB lineage: Bacteria > Verrucomicrobiota > Verrucomicrobiia > Limisphaerales > JAQGOV01 > JAQGOV01. The sequence continues at coordinate 9,136 of JAQGOV010000126.1, read as the reverse complement.
ACGTCCGTTAGCCGGTAATCGCGTCCCGCCTGGCGGAAGGTGAGGCGTTCGTGGTCCAAGCCAGCGAGGTGAAGAATGGTGGCATGGAAATCGTGCATATCACAGACGTTTTCCACGGCATTGACGCCGAATTCGTCCGTCGCGCCATAAACCACGCCTCCGCGCGCGCCACCGCCGGCAAGAAAGACGCTGAAACCCTCTGGATGATGATCGCGACCGTCTGGTCCCGGGGCGTGAGGGGTGCGGCCGAATTCACCGGCCCAGACGATAAGGGTGCTGTCGAGGAGTCCACGCTGCTTAAGGTCTTTGATGAGCGCGGCGACAGGCCGGTCCGTCTGGCGGGCATTCATTTCATGGCCTGCCTTGAGTCCTCCATGCTGGTCCCAGGCGCCGTTGGAGAATGCATAGGGGCAATTCACCTGAATGAAGCGCACGCCTGATTCCACCAAGCGCCGAGCACGCAGGCATTGGCGGGCGTAGAGCCTTGAGTTCTTGTCGGGATTGTCCAAGCCGTAAAGGTCCCGGACCGATTTTGGCTCGCGGGTTTCGTCCAGGACGTCGGGAACCAGAGCTTGCATGCGAGCGGCGATTTCGTAATTGCGGATGGCGCTTTCCACGGCGTCACTGCCGCCGAGTTTTGTGGAGAACTCAGTGTCCTGGGCCCGCAACAGGTCCAGCTTGGTGCGCTGGATTTTGGTGGAACCGGCGGGGATGATATTCTCGATGGGGGCTCCATCGGCCAGCAGGATCGTGGCTGCGTGGCTGGCGGGGAGGAAGCCGCTGCCGAAGGCTTCCATGCCACCGACGGGCACATGCCCAAAGCTGAGGACGACGTAGCCGGGCAGATTCTCGTTTTCGCTGCCCAGGCCGTAGCTCATCCAGGAGCCGAGGCTTGGCCGCCCCGCGAGGTTGTGGCCGGTGTGGAGGAAAAGCACGCCGGTGGAGTGAATCGGCAGGTCGGCTTTCATGGACCGGATGACCGCGATGTCATCCGCGCAGGTGGCGATTTGAGGAAATAATTCACTCACCCACATGCCGCTTTGGCCGTGCTGGGCAAATTTCCAGGGGCTCTTCTGCCACTTGCGTGTTTTATCACCACTCCAGGGTTCGCCGACATGTTTTTCGAGCGCTGGCTTGGGATCGAAGGTATCGACGTGTGAAACGCCGCCATCCATGAAAAGAAAAATAATGCTTTTGGCCTTTGGCGGAAAATGCGGAGGACGCGGCGCGGCAACGGATCGAGGCTGCAGAAGCACGGATAGTGCGAGGGCACCGAAGCCTGTGGCAGTTGTTTTGAGCATCTCCCGCCGTGTGATGGGCAGCGGCGCGCGGCCGGGACACCCGCAGCTCGCATGGATGGGCTTCTTCATGGGATAAAGATAAACTCTTTCAAGTTATACATGGCGTGCGCTGCGTCTTTCCAGAGCGCACGGCTGGAAAGCAGGGCGGCATTGGGGATGTTATTCATCTCAGCCAACGCACGGATGGCGGCGCAGAAACGGGCGGATTCAGCTTTGGTTGGCGACCGACCGAGGGCGATGCGAAACATGGTGTTCGCCCGCTGCTCAATGCTTTTGCTGCCGTCGCGAATAAGTTGGGCAGCCCATTGATCTGCGAGCCACAGCACGAGCGGATCGTTCAACAAAGCGAGGCTTTGAGCGGGCGTGTTGGAGGTTTCGCGGCGGCCCTGGGTGACTTTTCCGTCCGGGAGGTTGAAGGCGCGGAGAAACGACGGAGCCTCCATGAGCTGGCATTTGATATAGATGCTGCGACGGCCATTTCCATCCAGCGGGCCTGTGAACAAGCGCTTCTCGGTGTCAGCTTTTTCGCGGTATGGATGAACACTCGGGCCGAACATCCGGGCATCAAGGCGGCCGGACACCGCCAGGAGACAGTCTCGGATGACCTCCGCCTCAGCGCGGTGCGCCGTGTAATGCGAAAGGAGCACGTTGTCGGGGTCCAGCTGTTTTGCGGCGATGCCTGGGGCGCTGGCAGACTGAAAGGCTCGGCTGAGGACAAGTTCCCGGACAAGCGTTTTTATCGACCAACCCTCAGCGATGAAGCGCGCGGTCAAATAATCCAGGAGTTCTGGATGCGAAGGTTGAGCGCCAAGGTGACCAAAATCATCCGGCGTGGCGACCAGGCCGCGGCCGAAAACCCATTGCCAGACGCGGTTCACCATCACGCGTGCGGTCAGAGGGTTTTCGGCTGTTGCGATGAGCTTCGCCAGCTCACGGCGTCCGCTGCCGTTTCCTTCTACCGCGAATTTGTTTGGGGTGAGTGCCTGGATGTATCCTCGAAAGACGGGTTCACCGGGCTTCGTGTAGTCGCCTCGTGCCAGCACTGGCTGGGCAAGGGGAGTGCCCTCATCAGCCACGCCTGGCACAGTTTTGGGCAGCGCGAGATGGTTCTCAATTTTGCGATAGTTGGCCGTGAGTTCCGCTAAACGAGAGGTGGCATTCGCCTTGTTGGAAAGGAGGCCGCTCTTCACCAGCCAATCGAGCCAGCGGATATCGTTGTCGGTTGTCTGATTCGCGGCAAAATTTTGCACAACCTCTCCTGCAACAGTGGCGTATCGATCCGCGGCTTCATCAGGAGACGCTGGCGGCGTGTCTGTGAATAATCGGGAAAGATGGGTGAGCTCAGGCTTGGGGGTTTCATCGCTGTTATGCAGGACAACGCGGCGCAGGCCCCACCAGGTGCGAGGGTTTTTCGAGTAGGTATCAGCAGGCTCTCGCTGGTTCTCCGTGTCCTTGCCAAGGGTGCCAAGCGGATCCGGGAATTTCGGATTGTCCCAAAACGTGAGCAGTTCGGCATAAGGATGCAATTCGTCGGTCTTTTCCGTGAAATTGATGGTCACCCATGACCAGGCGTCGTGGTGAATGGAGTTCTGGTGAGTGTAGTTCAACTGGCAATTGTTAAAGACGAGACGCGCTAAACTGAAGCGTCCGCCAATCACCTCGAAGCTGATTTTGCCGTGAGTGCGGTGCAGCGAGGGCGAGCGCAGCGCGCCGTTGAGCCGATCCGAAAGAGCAAAGGTGAACAGGCCGGCGGGGAGCAGTGCTTTCACCGCAGTCGGTCCTTCGTGGGCCGGGACAAAATCGCTGCCCGTCCCCAAGCGATCGCGCAGGCCCATGCCATCGGTGAGCCATCCATCCGGGATTCCGTTCCGGAAATCGGCGAGAGTCTCGAAATTGGTGCGGTTGAATTCCGAACGGGCGGTCAATTCCTTCGCGTGCCTGGCGGCGAGTTTAGACCATTCATAGGCGATGTTCGTGTTTCCGGGCTTGCAGGCAATGAACCAGGTGTGCAGCGGGCTGCTCAGGTCGGGCGCTTTGTCCTTGGCCGCGTTTGCAAGGGCACGGAGCTTTGCGGCATCCAGGGATTTTGCGTCCACTCGCCACACATTGGCGAGTTCCGTTCTGAGGTCCTTCTTTTGTTCCCGCATGGACACGAGGGCATCGCGATTCACTTCGGGGCCATCAATCGTGCGCATGACGGACCGCGTGCTCCGGAGAACGCCGAGGAGCGCGTGGTAGTCTTTTGTGGAGACAGCATCTAGTTTGTGGTCATGGCAGCGGGCACACGCAATGGTGGTGGCTTGGAAGGTTTTACTGAGAGTGTCGAGTTGATTGTCGACGATATCGTAGCCAATGATCCCGAATTGGACGCAGGAGTCGTGATTCACTTCCCCAAAGCGATAGAAGGCGGTGCCGATAGCGGACTCGTTGAAGTGTCCGGCGGCGTTCCAGCGTGGGCGAGGCAGCAGGTCACCCGCGATCTGCTCCCGGACGAATTGATCATAAGGGACATCCTCGTTAAAGGCACGAATGACGTAATCGCGGTAGCGCCAGGCCGAGGGCAGGTCGTAGTTCCATTCGTTGCCATGCGTTTCGCTGAAGCGAACAACGTCCAGCCAGTGACGAGCAAAGCGCTCCCCGAACTGTGGGGACGAGAGCAGCCGATCAATCAACTTAAGGAAAGCCAGTTGACGGTTAATAGCTGCTTCGCCTGTAAAACGATTCACCTCATCCAGAGTCGGCGGCAGGCCGGTGAGTACGAGTGAGGCTCTGCGGATCAGCGTAGCAGGATCAGCGACGGGTGCGGGTGAGACGCCATCCTTGGCCATCCGTGCGCGGAGGAAGCGGTCGACATCGCTTCTAGACCAAGCTGGGTCCTCTACCTTGGGAGGGCTTGAGGCATGTAGCGGTTCAAGGCTCCACCAGCGACGTCTTTCGGCGAAGGTTTCGTCCCAGCTTTTACGGCGAGCCACAGGAAGAGCGCCGGTGCGCGGATCGAAGGCGCCGCGTTTCACCCACTCCACGAGATCGGCAACTTGAGAGTCGGTCAGCCTCCCACCCGCTTTCTCCGGCGGCATCTGCAGGTCGTGGTCCTTCCACTGCACCGCTTTTATGAGCAGGCTCTTCGCCGGATCCCCCGGCACAATGGCCGGACCGGAATCTCCGCCACGTTCCCATCCTGCCCTGGAATCCAGCACCAAGCCACCCTTCTGCTTCTTCGCGGTGCTGTGACATTCATAACACCGCTCCACAAGCAAGGGCCGCACCTTGGATTCGAAAAAGGCCGCGTCGCTCGCCGTGTCCTCCGCCTTTGAAGCCAGCGGCAGGGCAAGCAGGACAAAGCAAATAAGTTTCCTTGCGGGTGTCAGAAACATGCCAATGGCTTGAATGATAGCGAGTGGGAGCGGGGTTGTCTTGGTTTTTTGCAACGCGTTTATGGTTGCGCAAACTTATAGCGCCTGAACCATCCTCGATTCAGTAACTGAGTCAGATATGCCTACCACACCACACATCGAAAAGCATTTCACAGCCAGCGAGACCGTTCGGGATATTGTTATTGGCATGTCGGACGGTTTGACCGTGCCATTCGCGCTTGCAGCCGGTTTGACGGGCGCTATTTCGCAGACGCATCTGATCGTGACGGCTGGCTTTGCCGAGATTGCGGCCGGCTCGATTGCGATGGGGTTAGGGGGATATCTGGCGGCTCGCAGCGACGCCGAGCATTACGCACATGAGCAGGCCCGGGAGGAGCGCGAAATTATCACGATTCCGGAAGCCGAGGCGCAGGAGGTGCGGGATATTTTCATGACCTATGGGCTTTCCGCCGAGGAGTGTGGGACTGTCATCGATTCTCTGCGCAAGCGCCCGAAGGATTGGGTTTGTTTTATGATGCGCTTTGAACTTGGGCTGGAGCAGCCCGAACCTGGCCGCGCGTGGAAAAGCGCCATGACGATAGCAGGGGCTTACGTGGTAGGTGGTATCATCCCACTTAGCGCCTACCTGTTTCTTTCCGACGCACAAAGCGCGTTGCGGCTTTCGGTGGTTGTGACGCTTGTCGCTTTAGCAATGTTTGGCGGCATCAAGGCTCGTTTTACCGGTGTGCCTGTCTTGCGTGGGGCGCTTCAGACCAGTATCATCGGCGGTCTTGCTGCAGCGGCTGCGTTCGGCATCGCGCGCTGGATTGCCTGAGATGCATGTGGGGATTACTTCTCCCCAAGCCACTGTGCAACCTGCGTTGCGGAATAGGTGATGATGATATCAGCCCCGGCCCGGCGCATCGCGAGAAGCATTTCCATGGTGACGGCACGTTCATCGATCCAGCCGTTGGCAGCAGCCGCCTTGACCATGGAGTATTCGCCGCTCACGGCGTAGGCAGCAGTTGGGTAACCAAATTCTGCTTTCACGCGATACAAAATATCCAGGTAAGCCAAGGCGGGCTTCACCATGATCATGTCCGCTCCTTCCTGGATATCCAAAGCTACTTCACGAAGTGCTTCGTTTGCGTTGGGGGCATCCATCTGATAGCTGCGGCGGTCGCCGAATTTCGGGGTGGATTCGGCGGCGTCGCGGAAGGGACCATAAAAGCCGGAAGCAAACTTGGCAGCGTAGGAAAGGATAGGAGTGTCTTCAAAGCCGTCTTTGTCCAGACGCTCCCGAATTGCACGCACCCGGCCATCCATCATGTCGCTGGGGGCGACGATATCCGCGCCCGCCTCAGCATGGCTTGCGGCGGTTTGGGCCAGAAGCTTCAGGCTGGGGTCGTTGAGGATGCGCGCTCCTTTCGCATGCTGGTGAACGATGCCGCAATGCCCATGCTCCATGTATTCGCACAGGCACACATCGGTGATCACAATAAGGGTTGGCAGTTCCTTTTTAAGCAGGCGAACTGCCTTTTGAACGATGCCGTTCGCAGCGTACGCCCCGCTTGCTTTGGCGTCTTTTTTGTCCGGGATGCCGAAAAGTAAAACTGCCGGCACACCTTGCGTATGAGCCTGGATGGCTTCCTTTAAGGTTTCATCTAATGAAAGCTGGAACACTCCGGGCATGGATTTCACCGGCTGGCGAATTTTTGTCCCGGTGCGAACGAAAAGCGGAAGCACTAATTGATCGGCGCTCAGACGCGTTTCGGCGACCATGCGGCGAAGCGCAGCAGTTTGCCGGAGGCGGCGGGGACGGAGGGTTGGAAACTGGCCCAGAAAGCTCGAACTCATGCGGGAACGGTAACGAACAGGAGAGGGAAGGGCAAGGCGGAGTGGTTTGGAGAGTCAGACACCGCTTAATTTCAGCGAGGTGAGTTGAATCGGAAACTACTCCGGATTACGGCCTCGACCTGAGATGAGGTTCTCCCACCACTGTCAAGCATTCCGGCTGCAATGCCCGCCATATAAGCGCTTGACCCCGAAGTGCCTGTCACCATCCAGGATCGGTTGTTGAAATTAACGATATATCTGCCTGGGGCGAATACATCCACGAAACTTCCATAGTTAGCGTAAGGTGCCAGCCGAAAGCTGTTCCGATCGGATGAAACAGGATCCGCTGCTGTGACAGCAATTACATCCGGAAAAGCAGCAGGGAAAGTCGGATTCGGGACTGGGTCGTTTCCAGCGGATGCAAAGAACAAAACGTTTTGTTTATGCGCGCTTTCGATGATCGTCTGGAGCATCGGGCTGTCAGCGTAGCTGCCAAGGCTCATATTGATAATGCTCGGGTTATACTTTAAAGCCTCCAGAATTCCTTGGCCGACTTCAAAGGTGCTCGTTGTAGGGTTTCTCCCATAAACGTCGACTGAAAGAAAGCGCACCTTCGATTCCGGCTTGCCATCCATGCTAGCAGTCATCCCGCGGGCAATGGCTTCTGACATGGACGTGCCGTGTGTCGGTTCATCAGCGCCGGGCTGGAAGTCTCCATTTACGGAGATGGGCGCCAGAAAAAACCCGTCCAGCCCTGTCCCTTTAGGTTGAACCGCTGTATCAATCAAAGCCACAACGATCCTGTTCGCGTCTGGTACGACTTTCGGCGTGAGATTGATAGGCGAACCAGCGCCTGCTTTCAGCATGTCGGGCTGCTCTGGGCGTGTAATGGGGTAATTGTTTTCAACGCTCTCCACTGAACTATCTGTTCTGAGTTGTTCTTTTGCCTCGTTAGCAGATTCCGCGTCTTCAAATTTCAGTCGGTATGTGTTGAGTCCATCCAGCTTGCCTATAACTTTCGCACCCAGCTTTTTCGCTAAGGCTTCGATGTCTGTGCCTGGTTTTACCGTGATAATGAGTTCATCCGGAATCGGCTTAGTCACCTTCGTGGCTGGTTTCTGGGGAACTTTAACGAGTTGGGTCGCTTCCTGGAGGGTGGTTCGAAAGACATACAGTCTGGAAGGCGCATTCTTTTGGGGGAGCAGCGCAAAACTTAGATCCCCCAGCAACAGCCGCAAAGCATCGCCGGGAGTCCGGTTTTTGAATTTGGTTGAAACGGGGTGTTTGGTGTCTGGTTCCACGTAGATTTGCCAGCCTGTGACTGAAGCGATGTTTTCCAGTAACTCCGCCAAATCCCACGAGGTAATCTCCGCGGCCACCGTGTTTTTTTCCTGCTGCCAGTCCAGGGAATCCTTGGCCTGGACGAGCGGAACACCAACGCACAAGCATGTGAGCACCAAAGCCCAAAGCTTAAGCTGGTTCAGAAACCCTGCATTTCTCATGGCTGAGAACATACCTTATTGATGGTTCTAACAGTCAGAATGTTACAATAAAACCAACCGGGAAGCCAGAAAAGAAGACAGTTTCCGCATTTCCTAGAATAAACTTGCGATAAACCGCAAATTCCTGTTACAAAACCCGCCGAGCTTTTTTATGGCAGCTATCGGCCGATTCCAGAAAGGTGACGAAATCTTCTACGCCAAGGTAGTGGATGGCGAATTGTTTCGTCTGCGGGGGGACGTCTTTGGGTCTCCTTCGTTTGATAAAAAACCTACCCCTTTCAAGGGGTTGAGGACCCTTACCCCTGTTAACCCGACCAAGGTTATAGCCGTGGGCCTTAATTACGCGGATCATGCCCGCGAATCGGGCAAACCATTGCCGAAGGAGCCTTTGTTCTGGCTCAAGGCGCCGACCTCCCTCATTGCGGATGGGCAAAAGATTGAGATTCCCTTTGCCAATCATCGCACGGATTTTGAAGCCGAGCTCGCCATCGTGATTGGCCGCCGGGTGCGAAATATAACCTCTGCCGCCGCCGCCAGGTATATTTTTGGTTATACCTCGTCACAGGACATCAGCGACCGGACCATTCAGGCTGCCGAAAGCCAGTGGGCCCGCGCGAAGTCTTTCGACACGTTTACGCCTTTAGGGCCTTACGTGGAAACGAAAATTGACCCGCATGATTTGACGATTCAGCTTTTCCAAAACGGGCAATTGCGGCAGAACTCAAATACCAGTCAGCTCATTTTCAATTGCTACCACCTGGTGAGTTTTATCTCCACCAACCTGACCCTTATGCCTGGGGATGTGATCCTCACCGGCACTCCAAGCGGGGTAGGCCCGATTGAATCCGGGGACCGTCTCGAGGTCCGGATCCAAGGGCTGGCTCCTCTGGTAAACACGGTCAAATAAAGCAACCCGGGTCAGCTTTTCCAAAAGGCCGGAAAGTGCACTTTCCGGCCTAGAAACAATTCGACAACGTTTAATCTCCTCGTAACTTCTCCCACCATGTACTGGACTAAGGCTTTTATTCCGACCCTGAAAGAATCACCGTCAGACGCCGAGATTGTGTCGCATAAGTTGCTCTTGCGCGCCGGTTTGATCCGCAAGTTGACAGGGGGTCTTTACACGTTCCTGCCGCTCGGCTTG
>JAQGOV010000099.1 GCA_028293425.1 Verrucomicrobiales bacterium | reverse complement strand
TGGTTTTGCCGCTACTGCTGAGCCCAATGATAAAAATGACCGTCTCGTTTGTCGCGCCGCTCAATCGGTTGGGCGCAGGCTGAAACGATAGCCCGCGCATGGCCGCGGTGATCTGATCGACCGAGCCAGTCGCTGCGTAAGTGAATGGGCTAGTGGCAGTGATTTTCACAAATCCACCGAGGCCGATCAACTGGCCCTTGCTGTCTTGATCCAGCCGAATCGTGGCGATTACGGGAGTTCCGTTCGCACTCTGCACGGTCACCGTCAAGAAGGGGGAGATGGTGGCATTATCGTTTACGGGCTGGTTCGCACGAGTGCCAGAAAGAATTGGAGCGGCGGCCAGGGTAAACACGTCTACCGCCGCGCTGGAATCCGTGGCTGTTCCACCATGGCCGTCATCCACGGAAACGGTAAAGCCGTAGATATTGGTCCCCGGGACTGGGAGCGTGGACGCACGATAAACCAATCCACGCAAGAGGGAAGCTGCTTCCTGGGACGTCACGTCGCCCACTTGATAGGTAGTTCCCGCAAAACCGCCGGGACCTTCCAATTGACCGCTCAGGCTCGCCCCCGTCATTGTTACAGTGAGGGATAAACTTTGTCCCAGGCGATTGGTGTCATCACTTCGATCAGGATCCGTGACTGTTGCACTCGAGAATGGAAGAACAGATCCCCCTGTCTGCACTTGGAGATGGGCCGTGCTGATCCCTCCCAAGTCCGGCGTATCATTGGCCGAAGTGGCTGACACGGTAGTTGTGGCATTGGTAACGCGCACCAAAGCGTCATCGACAATCATTTTAAATGTCGTTGTATCGACCAAGCCTACCGCCAGTCGATTTGCAGTCGGGACGAAGCTCAGTTGACGGAGGGCTGCGGTTAAGCTATTCGAGGTCCCGTTGATTGTGAAATTCGAGCCCACCAGGGAGAAACCCAGGCTGCTGAAGTTATTGAAAGTTCCCTTGATTGTATCATCGAGCGAAATCGTCAACGCCAGTTGTTGCGTCCCGCGGTTGTCCACGTCGCGGATCGACGCGGTCGCAAAAGGAAACACGCTGATCTTATCCGTAGTGATGGTGGCGCCTCCGTCGGAGATAATTGGCGCATCATTTACCGGGAACACCACAAGAGCCACTGCATTGCTGTCCTGCTCGGCCGATGGATCGATCGCTGTAACAGTGAACGTAGTCGTCTCGGTTAAGCCGTTCTGGATGCGGTTCTCCGTTGGGCTGAAGAGCAACGCTCGAAGGTACGACTGGGCGCCAGCTGCAGGGCGTGAGGTCAGTTCGTAAGTCGCGTTTGGACCAGCAAGAGATTTGGTGAAATCGGCGGCGGTCGGAAATGTCCCTCGCTCGTCCGGAAACGTGATTCTGATCGTCAAAGAATCACCGTCCGCATCATCCAGGGCGATGCGCGCGAAGGGTAAGCTGTCGCCTTTATCGCTGACAATGGCAGGGCCAGGGAGGCCAAACGCGACCGTCGGTGCCTGGTTCGCGGCCAGAGCCGCGCCGGCGCTCAGCACGAAGCAGAGCAGGCCGAGCAGAAATGTGCTGGCAATACGAGCGCCAAGGGGGCCTTGCGCGGCCACCACCTCCGCCTCCTCACATTGCCGGCTAGGGAATTGATATCGTTTTTTCATGGGATCAAAATGTTAGGGTGACCGTGGCAGAGTAGGTGGAGCCAACTCCTCTGCCTTGGCGACAGCGGTAGCGGGGTAATTAACCTCTCCCAAGGCCTGGGGAAAGGATTGAACAGGGGCAGCATCACGCAGTTCCTGGCGGAAAGCTGTTTCCGTTTGCTGGCGCTTCTCAGTTAGCAGGCGGCGTTGCAACGAGGCTTGCAATTGACCCAGCGGAGTCGCCACGGATTCCCGGGCGTCAAGCTTTGTCACCAGGTAAAAGCCATTTGCAGCTGCGATCACCTCACTGATGGCACCGTTTGTCTTGAGGCCAAAGCCTGCGGCGACAACTTCTGAGGGCCAGCGATAAGCTGTTTGGTTTTCGTCAAACCAACCCACATCTCCACCTTTGTAACGACTTGCCTGATCCTCGGAATAGTCCATTGCAATTTGCCCGAAACCCCGGGTCGAGGAAGGCAAGCCGAGGGCGAATTGACGGGCTTCCTGGATTCGCTTTTCCGCTTCGGCGCGCTTTTCAGAGCTCATCTTGGAATCAGTCTTGATGCAAACCAGAGCGAGGTGTGCTTTCGCGGACTGGGTGTTGCGCGCAAGCTCTTTCTTGTAGAGTGATTGCACCTCCTCCGATGAAACCTTTAGCGCCTCTACACGAGGTGTCAGCATCCGGTCCCGCAACTTGCCTGCGAGGAGACTCTCGTAGCTGTGGCGAACGTCCGGATCATTCTCCAATCCCTCGGCACGCGCCTTTTGCAAAAGCAGTTCACGGGCGATCATTTCATCGAGCAATTCCCGGCGGTCCGGAAGCGGCCGATGATTCTTGATCCTCCATTCCACTTCAGTTTTGAAATCCTCCAGCCGAATCTCGCGGGAACCGACCTTCGCCAAGATCGATGAGTCGACGGCCTTTTGCTTGCAGCCCGAAATGAACAAAATGCTTGCGGTGAGAGTTAGAATGGCAATCCATTCCTTGATCCCCGTAAATATTTCTCCACTCAGGCAATATCGAGTCATAACCATGCTGTTCACAATCGGGTTCTTAAAAAGGTTCATCCTCATGGTGTCACCACACGAACGCGCATGAATTGCCATGGCATTTGACTGACCGGGTTCCTGCTCCGGAACCACACTGTCTCCAGGTCATTGGGGTTGTTGGATGGCAAAAATGCCTCCACGGCTTCTCCCGAAGATCGCCATTGGATTAAGTCATCCGACACCTCAACCACATAGTCGAGGTCCGAGATAGCCATGGGCCGCCGGAAACTGACTGAAAGGTGGCCATCGAGGATCCGGTAAGCGGGAATTCCGAATGATGTCGAAGGGGTCTGAGGATTGAGGCCGAAGGCATACCGATACAAGTTCGGGATCCCAGTATTCCCAGAATCCTCCAAAGCAAAGGCGGACCAGTTCTGTGAAGACCCTGGGAAATTCCGCTGCTGCCAGAGAGCGAAGTTCAACATTTGGTCAATGATTGAAACCCGCGCCACGGACGGGGTGAGGACTTTATACGCGGCGTTGGTTTGAATGGACACTTGCACGTATTCCATGCCGTTCGATAAAACGGCAGTCGCTTTTGGCATGACCGTAATTAATGAGCTCGTATCGCCGGCATTAAAATTCACAAAGGTAGGGACTCCATCATAGTCGCTTCCACGAGTCGCTGTGCCACTGATGACCAGGCGCACCAGCACGCTTTGGTTAATGACTCCGCCACGATTGATCAGGAAATAGCCCGGGGTTTGATCATTCTTGATGGCTATCGGAGGATTTAAAGCCTCAATCGTGATCTGTGGCAGCAAATCTTCAATCGACACGGAGGCCGCGGCCAAGGAACCTAAATCGTAAGCCGCTCCGCTCAGAACGCTCACTTGGGCAATTCTGGTCCCGCCCATGACGGCCCCATAAGGATTAACCGAAAGCCGTGCCGTGTTTTGCCCCGGCAGGAAAGTGACTTGCCAGTTCTGGCCAGCCACAAAGGCGGCTTGCGGGCTGTTTAGTTCATAATCCTGGCCCACCCGAGCTGAACCAGCGACATACAGATTGACGGTCAAAGCACCATCGCTTCCACCCAGCCGGGTGAGAGTGAACAACCCTGGGACGGGCCCGTTCTGACTCGCCGCCGGAATCGTGGACGCAATCGAAATGCGAGGGGCAAAAACCTTGTTCCCGGTCAGGAGGTTCCCATTCTCAACCAACATTCGCAGGTCACTCTGCGTCAGGTGTTGCCCCAGAAGGGTCACCACCATATCCGTGAAAATTCCGCTCGATCCTTGGAAGCTGATGTTCAGGTAGGAGTTGGTCCCAACATTGGTAATCAGGACATAATTCGTGAGATAGGCCGGCACACCTTGCAACACCCGGGAAATGTCAATGGCGTCGCCCTCGCCTGGGTTGAAATCTTCGATCGTATCATTTCCATCATCGGGGCTGGAAATGATGAACAAATCGCTCCCACCATTTCCACGCAGTATGTCGTTCCCTCTGCCACCGATAAAAATATCCCCCTCCATCCCTCCAGAGAGGCGATCTGCTCCAAAGCCACCTGCCAACACGTGTTTCCGATCATGCGTGCCAGAGGCGACTATTTGGGCATATTGCGCCCCAGTCAGCCCAGACCCAGCTACTGCGATCTGCTCCGAGGCAGCGGAGCGGGAGGAATCCCAAATGATATAACCCTCGTTCCGGCTTAGGCAATAGTTCACCGCCAACTGTTGCTCAGCAGGCGATAAACCGGCCAGCGTTGCAGCGCTCGCTGGAGCCGCTGCCACGGCAGCAGCAAGTTGCATCGTTCCTTCAGGATAACTGGGGCGGTAGATGCTCAACGTCACGACTGCATTCGTTGTGGGATGCGCCGGATTTTCATCCCGGAGCGTGACCGAAAAACTTGTCGACGGAGCCGTGCTTGAGCCTCCAGTGTGCGTGAAGACTAATCGCCCCATGTTCACGTCCTGCTGGGTGAAGGTGGCGCCAGCAGCCAGAGCTAAATCGTTGCTGGTCGAGCCGGCGTTGCCAGCGCGCAGGTAGAGGATACCTGCTTCGGGCGCTGCCGTGAGCACATAAAAGAGATTGGCCGGGCCGCTGTCTGAATCCACGGCATGAAGCATGATCCCGCTCGTGCCATCAGCGTAAACGAGGAGTTCTCGCGTGCTCAGCGTCGGAATCCGGTTATCCTGACTCGGATTGGTTCCGCGGCGGAACTCTTCGAGATTGGTCCACCCATCGTGGTCGGAATCGCCGTTCGCGTCATCCACGCCAAAACGGTTGGCCCACCAGTCGGGGATTCCATCGACGTCACTGTCCGGTAAAGAATTCAGGAGTTCGAGATCGAGCCTGTAGGTCGAGGCCCGAGCGCTTTGTGCGACCGCGAAGATCGCGCTGCCGGGAGCCACGATGCTAGCAGGAAATCCATCCACCGAAATCTGGAGATGGGACCAGGTTGAAGCCTGGATCGTCAGCGGCACGTTGTTCGAGGCCACGTCCAAACCTGAGGACAGGGCCTGATGCGGCACATCAAGCCGATAGGAGAAATCTCCACCGCGCAGGACAGTCAGTTCTGTCGAGAGAGAGACGCTGCTACCGTCAGAACGGCGCAGGATCCAAACGAGGTGGCCGTTGGTCAAGGCATACTCCTGGCCGCTGGTTCGGTTAATCACCTTGCCGTAAAAAACGGTAGCGGGCTCGGTGATGCCGGCTTGACCGGTCATTGCTCCGCACAGGCCAGCCAGTAGTCCGAGGAAGAGCGAAGTCCACCGCAAGGAACGCGCCGTGCTGCATGGCAACACGCTCTGTCCCTGAGTCCCTTTGGTTCCGGGATGATAATGATTCATAGTTTCCAAGCGGTTGGTTAAATCAATTCCCTGAAGAGCCATAAGTCAGGAAAACGAGTTTGATATCCGTCACTTTGCTCAGGAAGGTTTGCAGCCCCTCCTCGGGGTTTGCACTGAGGGTCGCCCCAGGGATGATGAGCATCCAGCGGGTGTTCCAGGCCGAACGGCCCACCAAGCGGTAATCCAAAGGAGCGGCTTCGTCCGAGGTCAACTCATCGTGGTCAAAGCCCGCGGCCAGAATGCTGGAGAACCGGTGAATATCCTGGAACGGGCCACTTAGACTATCCCGGAACGGCCGCCAGGCTGGATTGTTCAAGCTCGCGGAGATGGTGGGGAAAGGCACTGGGATAGTCTGATCTACCACGTTCCAGATGCGAACCTCCAGGTCCTGGCTCGTGGGCACGGTCATAACATCCTGGCCAACCGGAATCAGGTAAACCCGAGGCATGGCCGCGAGGTTCTCGGTATCATAATTGGCAAACCAGACACCCACCTGGTCGAGCTTGGTGGCGAACATGCTGGGATTGTAGGCGTTATCCCCGCCACTCAAGGGCCAGCCAAAAAAGTTTTTTCCCGACCTGATTTCGGTGCTGAATTCGATCACCAAACCCGCTTGTGGCCCATTGGTCTCCGGGGCAAAAGGCCGGCAGAAGAGCCGGAATTCAGGAACATCCCACAGGTTTGTTCGATAAATCGGGTGGTTGCCGAGCATTTCTCGAAATTTCGTGTCCGAGCTGACGTTCGTGCCGAGAAGCGTGCGGAAGTGTTCCGAACGGAGAGAGAAGGTCGTTGCTTCCTGCTCGTAATTATTCAAGCCCATACGGAATTTGAGCGATTCATAATTAGCCTTCAACCAGGCCAAGTCCTCCGCCAACCCTCCGCCACCGGCAGCAGGTTGGTTATTGTCGTTCATGATTCCGATCGTCCTCTGCCGAACAATATCGGCCCTGATGTCGATCGGAGAACCTGCGTCGTTCTTGCGCAGGTTGGTATCATAATCATAGGCCGAAGCAGCGAGATAGGTGTAACGAGCTGCCAGATCGAACGCAGAACGATATTTTTCCATCGCCGAGTTGCGGGATACGCGCAATGTCATGTCCTGGTAGCGATTTTGCTGGGTGATGGCCGCTACTTTCTTGTTGTAATAGACGCGTTCCTGGACCAGCCGGAAGCCCTTGGCCAGGGTGCCTCGATACTTCTGCGTGAGTTCATCCAATACCTGCTCCTTCCTGAAAATTTCAAGCCGGCGGGTGTTATCGTTGACGATGTTGTTCTGCAACTCATTAATCGCCTCCTTTAATTCAAAGTCTTTCTCGATATCAAACTTGTTCAACTCGAAAACCATGTCGCCGATCTGTTTTCCAAACTGAGTTATCTCTCCCAGTTTGGTAAATAGTATTTCGTCGGCCTTGAAAGCTGACTTCCCGGCCAGGCTGCCGAAGGTGAGCGCACCGCGCAGAGGGGCTAGAATATCGCCAAACCCTACTGCTAATCCCCCGATTGGTGAGTCCGACGGGATGGCTTTGGCTAAAGATTGTCCTGTGTCGTCGAGGACCTCCGCAAGAATTCCGTTAATGCCAGAAAGGAAGCTGAACGTGGTAGTTACAGCATTGAGCGCTGTGTCGACCGCTATTTGGTCAACGATCTGACTTCGAAGGTCCGAGTTCATGTCATAGCGGGCGTTGATCAGGCGCATGGTGCGAATGACCTCGCTCTGCCAGGAACCGTAATTGGAAATCTCGATCGCAAGATCCGCCTCCGCCTGCACCATTTGAGACACAACTGATTGAAGTTCCCCGGGAGAGTTCCGCAGCCCCCATTCGGGTGGCGCTTGAAAAGTATATCCGGCGGCAGTCACCGGTATATAAAGGTTCGTGACGTTGTTTCCGCCAGCCAGGGCTGGATCCTGGTAACCGTCTACATTCCCGTTTGACACGTAGTTGCTATAAATGTCGCTGGAGGTTGAGCCGGAGAAGGTCGGAGCGAGGTCCATTCGCCAGGAATTGTTGATCCTGACAAGACCATTCGTAGTGACCAGGCCAATCAGCACGTTGGTGAAGCCTCCCGAAGCTGTGGGTACATTTTTGGTGCTGATGTCCCGCACGTTCGCGTACATATAAAGCATTGTATCCGGCCCGAGATAGCCTGGGGGATACGCCTTACCGGATCCAATCGTTCCCTCATAGGGAGTGCCGAAAATTTCGATCAATTGGTTCCTATAGGCCAGGTCCTGATCGTACACATCACGCCGAAATTCTTCCTCTGTGTTAGCCACCTGCCGAAGCATGTTTTCAGACTGGTTGGCGTAATTGAAGGCGGCCTTGGCGTTCATGAGAGCTCCCAGGGCGCGCTCGAAAATCTGATCGAAATGGAGCAACCCCTGAACCGCGCGAGTGCCAATCTGTGCCGTGGAACCGACGAACAGAAACGTTGGGTCCAAATCAAACACCAGCGCGCCGTTAGCCAAACCGAGCGGATTTTTGCCACCATCGGCCTCATCAACCTTATCCTGCACTGCTATCAGGTTGGCCGCGACGATCCCAATAGCCGTCACCGTGGTACGGTCAATTTTTTGAATCCCAGTGAAATTGGTGTTAGGATGCACCGCTGGCAATAGCGCGTTGGCCGTCACCCAATCAAAGTAAGCCCCCTGGCCAGCGCGGCGGGCCCAATCGTCCACTCCCCAGGCCCGGGTTTTGTTGTTATCCACGTAACCCTGCCATTGTCCGTCCGGATCTTCCACATAACTGGCTCGGTAGGTCATGTTCACGATCTCGGCTCCCGCCCGCGCCTTGGCGGCTGCCGCCTCGGCGAATTTTCGTTCGTCCAGGAAGTCCACCGGAATGACGATGTCCTGCAGGTTGTAACGCTCCGATCGGGAAACCCAATTGAAGAACGGATTTCGTAAAAGGTCGTATTGATGCTTTACGGCCGTCAGATAATGTCCCCAGGCATCCCCATGCCCTTGCGGATAAAGAATTTGTGCGTCAGCCTCATTGATGAAGCCATCGTTATTGAGGTCTCGCATGTTGTAGTTCACCGCGTAAGCCGCCTCCCCTTCGCCTTTCGTAAAATTCCAGAACAAACGATTGTAAACCGGGCGTGCCGCAAAAAAATCGAGGCCGCGCAGCATGGCCAGTTCCTCATCCAGCAAGGTAGCGACCTGGTTCTGAAAAGCGAAGACAGAGGATGCCAGATTTCCGTAGGTAGGGTTAGCACCGGAAAGGTCCGCGCCTGTGCCGCTGCCAATCCCGATGGTCGGGTTCTGCGCATCGACGTAAGCTTCGTTGCCAAGCAGCATGTAAAAGTCGGATAAACGGGTGGACGCGAGTTGCAGAGCCGTCGAAATACCCGGCGTGGAAATCGGGGTGGAAAGATCGATGCTTAAATCTCGGGCCCTTTTCAGGATAGTTTCGTAGAGCTCGAT
>JAQGOV010000073.1 GCA_028293425.1 Verrucomicrobiales bacterium | reverse complement strand
AGATCCTTCAGGCCACAACCCCACCAACAGACCTTAATGAGTTAAAACTATAGAAAGGCCCAATATTTGCAATGCGTTTGATGCATTCTGGTGAAACACAATGAATAGGAAAGAAAGGTGCAAAACTAGATTTTTAAGTCCTGTGCGTCTGCCATTTCGCCACACCGGCTCTCGGACGCTCGGGAGCGTCTCCACCGCGCGCCAAACTACCAATCGGTGTCGACCTGTGCAAGCAAGGAGAGTGCCTATGAATTCTTCCCAACAAAAGAGCCGTTCTGGTGATACAGCGACCGGAACGGCTATGACCTGAGCAAACCGTATTAACGGGACCAGTTTATGTTTCAAGGGCCAGGATGGAATACGGCAGATCCCCACCTGCCTTGATTGGGTAATCGATAAGTTATGACAGCATTCCAACGGTTTCCGACGGATGCTAACCATTTGCCAGGCCGCGCAAGTTGGATTTTACTGGAGGCATGCACCATTTCCGTCTACACATTTCGGCCTTCACGGGGATCGCTCTCCTCACTTTAACCTCCCTCACCGCTTTTGGGCAAGCTGTTGATTCAGCGGAACGTCACCGGGAGGAGCGAGAAGGGACAGCCAAGATCATCCATCGTGCGGACGTCATCCCCAGTTCAGCGACCAACAACCCAGCGCGCGGAGGACTCTGGCCGCTGTATGCAACTCCGGAAGCGAAACTAAATTACTTTGCGGTGACTGGACACACGCCTCTCCACTTCCACCCGGACGCGGAGCATCGGCTTTACGTTCTCGAAGGAAAAGTTTTGGTCACCGCAGGCACGAACACTACTTTGGCGTGCGTTGGCGATTTCATTGTCATCCCTCGCGGGATCCGACATAGCTATGACGTGCCGGAAAAAGGAGACCGAGCGTTGATGCTCACCTTTGATGCTCCACCTTTTGACCCGCGCAAGACAGTCAGCCTTGAAACTACCCCCAGGCGAGAATGAACTACCCTTATCAGCCCACGCGTCAGGCTAAAGCCACTGCGCTTGCTGAGCAGGAGGGGCAGAAAGCGCGGGAAGTTAACCGGCCGTTCACATCGGCTTCGACCACCCAGCCTTGAGCACGTGCCTGGTCCGCCGCTTGAGGGGGTTCTTCGGTTCTTTGATAGATGTGGGGACTCAGTGGAATTCTCTGATCGCAACCATTACAGGAGAATCCTAGCCAAACCAAGGCATGGAGCGCAAACGGATCTTCGGAATCAATTGCACAGCTTTGAGCCTGAACCAATTGCCGCAACAGGTGGAAGGAGGTTAACTTCAGATTACTTCGCATACTCAACAGCAGTGTGGAATAATCTTTCCATGTAAATATGGGTTGTTTGCCTACCAATTGAGCAGGCGCGATATCCTCGAGAAGAACAAATACGGCTGGACCCCGTTGCGTATCAATGAAGGGTAAAGACTGGGCAATTTAAAGCCCTTAGCCGAAACCATTGAGGCACTGCATAAGTCATTTCGCGGCATGAGTGAAGCCGCTCCAGTAACCACAATGGCACTTCCGGGATCCCGTATCAAGTGTGGTAACGCTGCCATGAACGCCACTCCAACAAATCAGCCAAGTAAAAGGAATGAGCTGAAATGATTCAGTCTAAAACTCATTCCTCATCTTCCAAACAGTTTCCGATATCCTCAATTGGTGTTTACTCGCGCGCTCGGAAAAAGAAGACCTGGTTGGTTGGAATCAGGCTGTCAAGGTTCTGGAAGAGGTTCGTGGGTGTTCCCTGCCATTGCGGCTGCCAGGGACCTGACACTTCAGCGGCGGATTCCACCACGTAATTGGTGCCTACGTGACCGTAAAGGATCAGGGATGGCTGATTGTTGGTTCGAAGGAGAGATTCCACCAACGGCTGCCGTGCCACCACAATCGCTCGTCCATCGTTTCCGATGATCCGGGGTACCGGGACGCCGCTCACTTGCAGCGCGCCGATCTCTGTCACAACCAGCGGAATAAATGCGGATGTTTGATTGGTTGTCGCGCTGAAGATCAGGTTGGCGAGGGTGTTGGTTCCCGTGAGCGGTTGCGCACCAGTGGTCCCGAGGGTGATCAGAGACCGATTGGGACCCGCGGAGGAAAGGCTCGCGTGTGAAATTTGTGGCGCAAGCACCTGCAAACCAAAATTGGTGAGCCGTGCTTCCGGAGCTTCAATCACGAAAGTGATATTTGTCACGGACGCGCTGGACATGCTGGTGAGCGGAAGGCTCGCACTTTGCCCCGCTTCCAGAACCGCCGCTTTAGCGCCTACCGTGAGTTCCAGGTAATCAGGAACCACCACACTAAAACCATTCGTGGCACTCAATGCGGGCACCCCGTCATCCGTCACAATGATCGTGATAAAATTGCTGCTCGGGGCCTGCCAACGCGCGGGCGACCAGGACAGAACACCGCTATTAGTGTTCAAGCGCATGCCATTGGGCGCCCCGGCACCGAGCGTAAAGGTCATGCGATTGGTGGGCAGATCCGGATCGATGACGACGTTAGTGACACGGAGGGTCCCGCGGATGAGCGCGATTTGCGGAGGAATTGCCGCCAACACAGGCGCCGTGTTGACTTCATGCACCAGGATCACCACGGGTTGCTCCGCGTTCAATGCGGGAGAGCCATTGTCCGTAACGCGCACGGTGAAGTAATTGCTGCTTGGCCCCTGCGCTTCGTTGGGAATCCAGGAGAACTGACCCGTTGCCGGATCAATGCTTGCGCCTGCGGGCACATTGCCAGCCAGCGTGAATGTCAGGCTCTGCGCAGGAACATTCGAATCGCTGGCGCTGGCCGTAAAGCTTAACAGGCTGCCCTCGTTGACTGTTTGAACCGGGATAACGGCCAAAAGAGGCGGTGTATTCGGGGCAATCCTCTGCCATGAATTAGTCATCGAAACGATCCCGGTGTTTCCAGCGCGATCCTCGATTCCAGGAGCGCCCACCGAGAACTCATAATCACCCAGGGCCTCGGTCAGCGCCTCAAGCCCGCTGATTCGATACACGTTATTGGTGACCGGTTGGATGCTGACGACATTGCTGCTGGTAATAAGGTTCCCACTCCCATTGCGAGTGAGCCGCATATTCTGCCAGTCGAAGCTCGCGTCGTTGATGGCTTCCGAGAAGGTAACGTCCAATGAAACAATTCCATTCGTGCGAACCACGGGTGTAATAGGCTCGAGGAGGTAACTGGGCGGAGTTTGATCCACAAACACAGTGAAGAAAGTGTTCGCCGACAGATTCTGAGCCGGATCCACTGCGTAAATCCGCAGGTTATGCGCCCCGAGAGCAGAAAAGCCGATGGCTTTTGTGAAATTGGTGCCGGTGATGGATGCAAGCCCGAGATCGATGCCCATGGTGTCGTCATATACCCGGACGGTCACGTTGGTCTCGGTCACTGCACCGGACAACGTCACGCTATTGCTCGCTGTCAGCCCATCACTCGCGGAAACACCAAGGTCGGGTGTGATCGCCAGGCTCAAGGGCTTGCCTGGCTTGGTCAGCTTGAGCGTCCAGGACTGGGAAACGGACCCGGAGCCGAAGTTTCCGGCCAGGTCCCGCACACCGGAAGCGTTGGCGGTGAGCGTGTAGGTTCCAGGCAAACCTTGCACCCAATTGATATTGCTAACCCGATAAACAGTGTCACTGATCCGGTTGATCAATACGTCGCTGGTTACCAGCTCGGGCCCGCCATCGCGAACCAGACTCAAATCGCGCCAATCGAACGTGGATGAATCGATTGCTCGAGCAAATGTAACAGTGAGACTTGCCACCACCGTGTTGCGGAAGGCTGGCTCCGGGCTTTCGAGCGCCACAATCTGTGGCCCTGTTGTGAGGGTGGACCAGCTCTGTGACAAAGCACCCTGGCCGGGCGTTGCATCCGTCCCCAGAACTCCCGAGCCCAGCACGGTCAATTGGTAATCGCCGTCTGCTCCGGTGAGCGAAGCCAATCCGCCAATCCGGAAAGTTGTCGGGGAGAGTGACGTGATTGTCACACCGTTCCCAATCAGGTTGGAGCTGCCGTTCCGTTTCAATTGCAGGTCCCCGTTTTCAAAGGAGGCAGGGCCCACAGGCAAGGAGAACGCTACATCAATGGTGCTCACCGCTGTATTACGTGGGTTGGGCGCTGGTTGAGCAATGCTCACCACGACCGGCGAGACACTTCCTTTGGCCCAGCTAAAGGAAGCATCAGTGCTGAGTGCATTTCCGCCAAAGTCCTGAATTCCCCCGCCGAGCACGGTAAGTTGGTAATTCCCGTCGGCCCCGGTCAAAGGAGCCAGACCGCTGATCCGGTAGATATTGGTTGCCACGTTCGCCACCAGAACTCCACTGGCGATAAGGTTCCCTCCGCCGTTTCTGCTCAGGGCAAGGTCAAAACGGTCAAACGTTGCCAGGTCAATAGTCTCCGAGAATGCAACATCGATCGTATCCAGCGCTGTCGTTTGAACAACGCTGACACCGTTTCCTATGCTGGTGATGGATGGGGAAAGGTCGTCCACTGTCCGGTAGTAGAATGTGTAGGACGCTGTTCCATTGTGATCCAACAAGTGGA
Organism: Verrucomicrobiales bacterium; assembly: GCA_028293425.1. Classification (GTDB taxonomy): domain Bacteria; phylum Verrucomicrobiota; class Verrucomicrobiia; order Limisphaerales; family JAQGOV01; genus JAQGOV01. The sequence goes on along the minus strand of JAQGOV010000073.1, from coordinate 5,692 downwards.
TGAGGTTCTCTTTGACCGCACCTGCCAGACCTGACGGGAAACTGCGATCCGTAGTCCATACATTGGTTCCCACCAGGATCTCCTTGCCATCCGAGCGGACGACACGATGCAAGCGATAACCAGTTCCCGGATCGGGCAATCGCAGATAAGCCCATCCGCTCGGCATATTGGCGGTGAGGACCACCTGCAATTGGCCGGGGGACGCGGATCGATCAAAACTCCCGGAGCCCACGTTGACCGGCGCAACGGTTCCATCGCTCAGGTAAAGCGTATCCGGCAGGTTATTAACGTCGGGTTCGTCGTTCACCAGGAAGTCAGCCAGCGAGTCGTCGCCAATGCGATTGGCGCGAACCAGCTTCGTCAGTTGGTGGATTTCCACGCTATCGATCAATGACAGCCGCGGATCGCCCAAGCCGTCGATGTGTTCAAAGGTCGCATTATATTCGATGAACTTGCCCTGGAGCGAGGAAGTGAGCAGGAATGTTGCGATACTGGATTTGCCAGATGCGATGTCCCCGAGATTCACCGTGAGCGAGGGGGTAACGGCGTTCGTTCCTACCTGAGTTCCGATGAGCTTAAAGTCGATCAGCAGCCCCTTCTCATTCTCCACAATACGAGGCTGGGCGGAAGTCACACGGAAATTCTTTGCTATTCCAAGGCCGGTGTTCTTGACCAGCAAACCGAGCGCGAACGGCTGGGAGGTTTCCGTCTCATCGGTGAACGGATCGTCTCCGAGGACATCCCGTTGCAGGAAGTAGGATAGGTGCAATTCCGGATCGGGCTGCACGGTCAGGATCTCGGGAATAAGTGGCACCTCCACGCGGGTGGGGCCGGTGTAATAAACCAGCGTGCCACCGAAACGGTAGACCTTAGGCCCGGTGCGAGCGGCATCTCGCGTTGGGATAAAGGTGTATTGAGCCCGGCCGGTAGAGTTTGTGCTGACCACTCCGGTGCCATCAACGGCAGAAAGCCCACTTAATTCGGGGCCGCGTATGGAGAAGAGATTGTTCGCTTGTGCGCCGGTGTCGTCCCGGATGTCCATCACCAGGCTCAGCCCTGTGACCGGCGTATCGGAGCTGTCATTGTCGAGTTCGTAGGTTCCGAGAAACGCGTTCCGTGTAATCGCCACTTCCTGGGCCAGGCGCAGCCGCACCTTCGCACAAACGCCACCAGGTTGTGTAGCAGCCTTTGCGTGGGTGAGCGATTTGGTGGGGTGCAAACCTGGATCACAATCTGCCGGCGTATATTCCCATCCAATCTCGAAGCCCTGCGGCAGTTGGAAGCTGCCCGGCGGAGACAACACCCCGCTGGAAGAGGTCGGACTCCATGGAGGAGGAGTAGTCGTCGAAGTTGGAGATCCGCCCCCGCCACCGATTGGCCCGGGGCAAATACAATTACCCATGCTAGCGGCGGCGCCCGAGGCTCCGCCGATATCGTGCGCAACGAGGCCACAGGCCAGGCCGGTAATGGCTTGCAGGCAGGTGTCCCCGGAGCATTGGGCAATCGCTTGCGCTATCTCGCAGAGAGAATCGGCGATGCATTCCTTTGCCAATTCCCGCAACTTGGCCAGCCGGCTCAGATCACGAATGCTAGCGATATCTGGAAATTTATCCTTCGCGCATTCGGCGAGTTTCTTGAACAAATCTTTAAGTCGCTCGCTGCATTCCACCTGGATGGCTTCCACATCGGCTTGGAGCCCATGCCAGCGCCGCTCCGGGCCGCAGATCCAGGAGAACTTGATCTTCATCACCGGATTTGATTCGCAACCCGTAAAGGTTGTGCCGCCACTCTTGGCCAGCGGGTTGCGCAAATTGATAAATTGACCATTGGATTTGGACCGGATTTTTACCGGGATTTTGATCGAGCTTTTGGCGGGAAGCACGTCCACATACTTAATCAATGGTTCAATGATAAAATTGGGATGCTCGGGGGCGTCTATCTGCAATTGCTCGGCGGCCACCAACCCGTGGTTGCTCAGCTCAATTTCAAATTGAGTGTCTTCACCGGGGAAGACCACCGGGACAATCCGCGGGTTATCGAGGGTCACGACCGGGACAGGCACTTCCGTTTCAAATACAGGCTCCAGCACCACCTGGTAATGATCTTCAATCGTGGTCGGCACGACAGTCCAGCGGTAGCGGACGGTCTCACGATCAATAAAGACCGTTTTTTCCGTGGTCGAACCGGAGACGATCTGCACCGGCGCAGCGTAGGAACTGTGCTTTTCCGCGCTGACTCGCATTTGATAGGAGCCCTCCATGACATTCGTCAGCACGACCACACCGTTCGAACCTGTGATCCCGGTGGCGACGTTGGTTCCAGCTAACGGATCCGTCAGGGTAACGGTCGCACCTTCCACTTTGGGAGCGCCTTCGGCATAATAAGTGAAGTCGTCCAGGACGGTGATGCTCAGGTCACCATGCCCTTCGGACAAGGCGCGGAAACGGTAAGGGATCGTGACACTGCCAGCCAAGCCGTTCAAAACGAGTGTTCCGTCGTAGCGGGTCAAGGGCAGGTCAGCCGCGGGGCTCAACGTAAATGACAGCTTCGTAACCTCGCCCGGAAGTAGTGCGGGCATGTTGCTGGGGGAGTTCAGGTTAAACCAGGGCACGTTTGGCGCCACCACGTTCAGGGGCCCCGAGGACGCCCCGCCGATGTTACCCACCTCAAATTCAATGACTTTCCGTTGGCCGCGTAACATGCCCGACTCGAGAACGGACGGGTCCGACACCAGGGTGGCAGTTTGCGGAGTCGCATTAATGCGCAAGGGAAGGTACCCAATCGCGCCTTCAGTTGTGTTGACCCGGATCCTTGCGTTTACCACGTTGTTCGCGCTGAGCGGACCTGCCTGAACCACGACCGTGACTGGCACCGTGGAAGTTGGGGTGAGCGAATTCGGTCCCGTGACTGCGAAACTGACATTCGTGGATACGTTTTCCACGGTATAGGTGATGCCACTGAGCGGGGTATCCCCGAGATTCACCAGGCTCAATAGATTGGTTATGGGCAACAGGGGAAAGACACGTTGCACGAGTTCATAGTCAGTGAATCGCACCCCGTAGAGGATGAAAGTATCCTGAACGTTGTCCTCGTTTACCCCGGGGTGATCGGCAGCGACCTGGTAGTTTCCGGCCTCCGTGGGCAGCGGTTGAAAGTAAGTCGAAAAATTCCCGCTGGCATCGGTATTCACGCTGATAATCCGGCGAGTGCCTTTGCTGAGGATCCGGATGGTCACAGGCCGCAGTGGAACCGATGAGTTATCCGCCACCCGGTAGGCGCGGCCTGTTAAAAGAATCGGGGTGCCGGCGTTTCCGGTATGCACGCCGGCTTGAATGGTCGCCCGGTAATCCGGACTAATGGTGAGAGGAGTCGAATGAATGAGGACGTTATTTTGCCGGGTGGTTTCATCGACCGCTCCCACCTCATCCGTGTAGATCATCACATAAAAGGTTCCCGGGTTGTCCGGCAGGCGGACGCTTCCCGTCCCGGTATAGGAGCTATTCAGCGGGAGCCCGCCCGAATGGCTGAAGGTGGCCAGGAACTGGGCGTTGGCGCCATTGGCCTCACCGGCCAGATAAACACGATCCGACCAGAAAGCGCTTGCGCTGGATAAACCACGATTGGTGACTACCCAGGAAATATTGATCAAATCCCGGGTGCTGCCGGTTGATGGAACCGTAACAGAAATTGGTTGAAGGTCGGGCAGATCCACATCAGTCACATCCAGGCCAGCCGCGCCCGTGGAAAATCCTGTCGCGTTCGCCGTAATGGTCACTCGCTTTACTCCGTCTGGAGTGTTGTCCGTGACGCCATTGATGGCAAAAGTAACCGAGGACTGGCCGTTGGGGATGGTGACAGCTGCAGGCACGGTCGCTTCACCGGGGTTGCTGCTGGCCAGGTTAACCACCAACGCGTTGATCGCTGGAGTGTTGCGGGTCACGGTCCCGCTCGTAACACCAGTTTCTTTAATCACGGAGGCGTTAATCGCCAAACTTAAGGCCGGACCATCATCATCCGCAATCGTAAGGCTCGCGGACGCCGCGCCGGCGGCGATCGGGGTGCCGTAAACGCCGTCCAGGGGCGTCGCGGTGATTTGCACCAAACGATTGCCGTTCACCAATTGGTCATTGATGACCGACACTGGCACGGATACGGATGCCTGGTTCCCGGGGATAACCGCGGTAGCCTGCAGGCTGATTATTCCCTGCGGGGTAGGCAGCAGGGCCACTGATAACGGAGCGGTGCTGACCGAACTACGGGTGACCGTCACGAACGCGGCGGGGCTTGGGGCTGCTTCGGAAATAATGCTTTCATTCAAGGTGACGGAAAGGCCAGGGGTATCGTCATCCAGCACAGTCAGGCTTGCCGGAATGGAACTAAAGCCAGGAGTCGAAGCGGTAATTGTGATGGGTGCGGGGATGTTGGGGAAGTCATTATTGACGGCCGCAACCTTGATCGCGGCGGACCGTGCTCCAACTGGAATAGTGACGCTTGTCGGCACCGTCACGCGGGTTGAATCGGAGCTGCTCAGCGTAACCGTCAGCGCCGAATTTGTCTCCGTGTTGCGTATCACCAGGGCCATGGTCGCATTAGGGCCCGCAGCTTCCGAAATCGTCGTGGCGAGAACCTGAACGGTCAAAGTTGGCGTATCATTATCCAATACCGTCACAAAGTTGGTTACGGGAAGATAACCCAAGCCTGAGGCCGACACGGCTACAGTGACATTGCCATCCACCACCGCGTTGTCCACCGCATCCAACGGCACGTTGACAGAAGTCTGGCCCGCGGCGAAGACCACCGTTGGTGGAACAACCAGCTTATTGGTGTCGCTGCTGACCAGAGCGAACACGACGGAGGAATCAAGGCCCGAATTTCGAGTCAGAACTGCCGTAGCTGCGTTGTTACCCGCATTTTCATTCACGCTGTTCCGGTTAAGGCTGAGCGTGGACGCGACTGGAATTGTGATCGGGCCATTCCCGATCCCCAGGTTATTTGCCTCGTTGAGTTCGTAAACGCTGTTTCCGGCGTCCACGGCAACAACAAACCACCGGTTGCCTGCGCCAAACACCGGGATTGTGACTTGCTGCGTGCGCATAATCCATTGCCCCGGCACAAGCGTATTTGTAAATACGAACGTGGCTAAAAGCTGGTCGTTACCGGCAACAGTATCGTCGGACAGGAAAACCTGTTCAGCCCATGTGCCGCTGATCGCCCCCGCGCCCAGGTTGGTCACAGCCCAGGTGATAGTGGAGAACTGCCCGGGAATTGCACTCGAGGTGTTCGAAATTCCCCCTACCACCAGATCCGGATATGCGGATAGGGATGAAACAAAGCCGTTGGTCGCATTATTGTTACTTTCCGCGCTGCCTGCCAGATTCACTTCCACGATCTGGTCGTAAACATCGGCCGTAATTTCAACCTGGAGATTTCCAGCTCCGTTCGTGCCATCTGGCAAGCGGAAGGAAAGTTCCCTTGATCGCCCTTCGCCGGCGGCAATGAAACCGTTGGTTGGTTGAGTGGCGTCGTAATAACGGGTCGGAGAACCGAGCACCTGGGCGGTGGTGGTATTTCGAATCAGCACGCGCTCGTAAAACGAGCCTTTGATGGGAGCGTTGCCGCTGTTGGTCGTTTGCCATTTGATATTGATATCACCGCCGGACGACGCGTTCGCTGGAGTTACCGAAATGCTCAC
>JAQGOV010000071.1 GCA_028293425.1 Verrucomicrobiales bacterium | reverse complement strand
GGAATCTGCCGGCCAACCCGAGGTTGAGCGTCCACCACGACGAAGATGTGGAAATCTATATTAACGGCGTGCTGGCCGCGTCGGCGAGTGGATTCTCCACCACCTACGAAACGCTGGCCTTAACCGCAGCAGGGAAAACGGCGCTCAAACCCGATAAAAACGTCATTGCCGTGCATTGCCATCAAACCCGCGGCGGCCAATATATCGACGTCGGCCTAGTCGATGTGCAGCAGGCGGCAGGAATGGCAAAACGAGAATGACGTAATTCCTGAATGATGACGTTGGTGTTCCATTTCATCGGTTATAGCTTGCTCGGCCTGTGCCTCCTTTGCACGGTGCAAGCGCAACCGGCCAAGGTCATCGTCATCACACCGCATCTTGACGCCATCCGAAATGAGTTCGGACGCGGCTTCTCCCTTTGGCACGAGAAAAAGTTTGGCCGTCGAGCCGAGGTGGATTGGCGTGAGGTGGGCGGGACTTCGGATGCGCTTCGTTTCGTGCAGTCCGAGTATTCCAAGAAGCCGAATGGAATCGAGATAGATTGTTTCTTCGGGGGCGGGCAGGAACCGTTCCTTTTGCTTTCGGACAAGAAACTGTTGGATGCTTACACGCCATCGCCAGAAATTCTGGGTGGCATTCCTCAAAGCATCAACGGGGTGGAAATCTATGATCCGGAACATAAGTGGTACGGAGCAGCGCTTTCGAGCTTTGGGATTCTACAAAATTTAAAAGTGGAACGCCTGATGAATCTGCCGCTGGTCCAGCGGTGGGAAGAGTTGTCGCAGCCGCAATTGCTTGGCTGGGTCGGTGCTGGCGACCCGCGTAATAGCGGAACGATGAATTTGATGTTCGAAGCGTTCCTTCAATATTACGGATGGGAGAAGGGCTGGGAAAAGCTGGCGCAGATTGGGGGCAATGTGCGCAAGTTTGATCGTATCTCTTCCACGACAGCCAAGGATGTGACCTTAGGCGAGACTGCTTACGCCTTTGCGATCGATTTTTATGCTTTTTCGCAAGTGGCGGTTGCAGGGCGCACCAATCTCGTTTTTGCACTGCCCCAGGATTTTACGGCCGTGAACCCTGACGGGCTGGGAATCCTGAAAGGCGCGCCCAACCGGCAAACAGCGGAGCGCTTTGTAGACTTTGTTCTGTCGGAGGAGGGGCAGAAACTTTGGTTTCTGCCCAAAGGGCATCCAGAAGGTCCCCAGCAGTTTTCGATTGAGCGAATGTCCGTGCGACCGGATTTTTACAAACGCTTTCAAGGGATAAGCAACATCGAGTTTTCGCCGTTCGACTTAAAAACGAGCTTCCGTTACAACGCTCGCCTCAGCCGGGAACGGCGGGAGGTGGTGGCGGCGCTGGTCGGGGCTTTGCTCGTGGACACGCATAGCGAGTTAATCAGCGCGTGGAAGAGCGTGATCAAGGCAGGCTCCTCGCCCGAGCGATTGGCGGAATTAGGCAAAGTGCCCGTGACTGAAAAGGAAGCGTTGCAGTTGGCTGCCGGGGATTGGAAAAAGGCTGATGTTAGGAATTTGAAAAAAATTGAATGGCAGCGGTGGGCGCAGCAGAAATACCGAAGACTGGAGCGATGAACAAAGCCACAATGGCGGGCACGGGGAGTTGGTGTGGCGAATGCTCAAGGGTTAGTTGAACCGTTTCTCCCAAGGCAGGGAGAAGTCAACAGCACGGAGGTTTTTTGCAGGCGCTATGAAAACTTTGTCTTTCGGCCTCTCCCCCTCGCAGGTTTCCAGGTTATGTCTCAGCCTCTTGAGCACTTGGATCCTCACCACAAACCAGGCTGTTGCCCAGCCTCGAATTGATACAATTTCTTCCACGCGAGGCAAGATCCGAGACAATGTCGTGCTGCAAGGTTCCAGCTTCAGTCCCATTTCTGGAAGGAATGTCGTAATGTTTGGCGGTGTTCGTGCCCCGCTCACCTCGGCATCCAGCACCAGTTTATCCGTCACAGTCCCGCCCGGAGTTTCTTACGGGCCGGTGAGTGTGACAGTTGATGGACTGACTGGATGGTCCAGTTCGTTCTTCAGCTCGGCAGCTCAGACCGTCGGCAATTTGGACAGCACTGCCTTTGGGCCGTCCGTGGAATTTACAGTAGGCGGTGATCAGCAGAATGTGGCGGCAGGCGACCTGGACGGCGACGGACGCGTCGACCTGGTGAGCCCCAATTATAGCGGCGGCATGGTGTGTATCTTGCCCGGCGCTGGAGAACCCGGAGTACTGAATGCGAACTCATTCGGCCCACGGATTGATTTGCCGGCGTGGGGTGCGCCGATGGCGATTGCTCTCGGTGACGTGGACGGGGATGGGAAGCTCGACATCGTGGTAGCCAATCGAGGTGGGATGATTTCGGTTTATCGGAACATCAGCGGAGCTGATCGGCTCAACGCGAATTCGTTTGCGCCGCGAGTCGATTTTCCTTCTTCCGACGGAGAGCTTTGGGCGCTGGCACTCGGAGATCTGGACGGAGATGGAAAACTGGATGTCGTAACTGGTTCTCCAAGCTCAAGGATGATGGTGCTACGCAACCTCGGAAGCGTGGGAACAATTAATTTTGCGCCCGCTTTCGCCCTCCCGACCGCCGGGCAGGTCGTAAGCATAGCGCTGGGAGATTTGGACGGGGATCAAAGGCTGGATATCGTCGCGTGCGGCTTCGATGGTTACAAGGCTTCCATCTACCGGAACATCGGCGTTACCGGAGCGCTCTCCGCTGCTTCCTTTGAGAACAGGTTCGATTTGCCCCTTGGTTTTTATCCGTTTGGCATCGCCCTTGCCGATATGGATGGCGACAACCGGTTGGATCTGTTGGCGATTAACTACGGCGGAGGAGACCTGTATTTGTATCCAAACATCGGGAGTCCTGCTGCTCCGACATCAGGCCTATTCGGAAGACCTGTGATATTCCCAGCTGGCAGCGGTTCCTTCACGGTTGCCGTGGGGGACATCAATGGGGATGGAAAATTGGACGTTGCGGTTGCCAATAATCCTCAGAACTCAATCTCAGTTTTCCTGAACAAAGCCACGGAGCCCGGAATCACGACAAATACCTTGGCGCCTCGAATCGATTTCCCCGCCGGTTCCGGACCGCGCGCGGTCATTTTCGTGGACGTGGACGGGGACGGAAAATTGGACTTGGTCGCCGCGCGACTAGGGACCGCCAATTTATCAGTGCTCCATAACGACATGCAGTTTGCTCCTGATCCCCCAGTCATCAACCAACAGCCTCTTTCACAAACTGTCCCGGCCGGGACGGCCGTTTGGTTGAGCCTCGCGGCTTCCGGTGCGGAACCGCTCAGTTATCAATGGCGCATGAATGGAACCAACTTGCCGGGTGCGACCAGCCCATCTCTGGTGCTTCAACCGGCGCAAGCGGTGCAGTCAGGTGTTTATTCAGTCAGCGTGTCCAATTTATCCGGTTCGACGCTCAGCACGGACGCATTGCTAGTGATCGATAATGTTCCGGCGGCTGGTTCTCGGAGCTTATCTGTGAACGAAGATGACTCGGTTGTTATAACTCTGGAAGCCTCGGATGCGGACAACGACTCGTTGAAATATGCGGTTGGCGCCCCGACACATGGGCGGCTCACCGGATTCCCGCCCTCGCTTACTTACTTTCCTGATCCAGATTACAACGGCCCTGATGCGTTCACTTTTCAAGTGAGCGATGGAAAATTCCTGTCGGAGATTGCTACGATTGCCATCACGGTCGTGGCAGTGAATGATCCACCGATGGCGTTTTCACAAGCTGTGACTGTGCAGGAGGGAGGCAACGTCACGATTACCTTGACCGGTTCTGATAAAGACGGAGATGCGCTCAACTTTGTAGTAGGTCAACCACAACACGGCACTGTTACCGGCGTGTCTCCAAACTTTATCTACCAGCCGCAACCGCACTAGTCAGGTCCGGACAGCTTTACCTTTGTGGCGCACGATGGGACAATTTCATCCGGCAGTGCTTCTGTAGTCATCACTGTGGTAGCCGTGAATGATGCGCCCGTGGCGCGGTTTGTTGTAGGGCCGCTTTATCCCCTGCCCTCATCTCCCGGCAGGCTCGCGATTCTGGCGGTGAACAATTCAACCGCCACTGTCATCCTGGATGGCTCCAGTTCCTCAGACCGGGAGAACGATGCACTGCAATATTCATGGGCAGAAGGCTCGTCGGGCTCTTTTGGAACAGGTGCTCAAGTATCCCGAGTATTCGGAGTGGGCTTTCACACGGTTACCCTGACTGTTAACGACGGCCAAGTTTCGGGATCTACGACCGTGACTTTTGAAGTCGTGGCTCCTTCCGCAGTGGTAAACACCATGCGCTCGCTCGTGGATGGGGCAAACATGACGAGGAAATCGAGCATTTATGTAAGCCTGGATGCAGCGGCCGCTTCGCTGGATAAAGGCAATATGAATGCCGCGCTGGGTCAATTGGGTGCGTTGCAGAACAAATTGCGGTCGCAAATGGCATCATCTGATCCCAGGTGCGCCACCGTTCTGAATGATCACCTCCAGGCTTTGATGAATGAACTCAAACGGAAATAATTGAACGGCCGGAATATGTTTCAGGTAAACACAGCAACGGCTGGGATGCAACGAGGGGTCTCATGTTGGAAATGGATCGGTTTTAGTGGCATCCTTACCTGTAATGACCGTGCCAGGCCAGCGCCAGGCGCAAGGACTCAGAAGCCGTCGAGACACGAACAGGAATTTACCACAGCCAGATCAGGTGGACACCAGGTTGACCTGAAGAGCAAGACCTCAACCTGATTGCGAGAGCAAGGAAAAGATCCTCGGACCTTTCCACCAGGAGGGGTGCCTGAATGCACCTTCATCGCCCCGGTTGATGCAAAAAGCGCGCCAGCCCTTTGAGGCTGGCGCCTGGCTATTGCATAGCGGCAAATCGTGCTTACTTCAGGAGACCTTCAAGGACGGCGCCGGCTTCCTGGCGGGGAGTTAGCGCCTTGCGCAAGTCATCCTGGGCCTTGGCGAGAGTGGCCTCTTTGGCTTTGCGGGCTTCACGGAACTGGGCCAACTTGGTTTTAATTTCATCATTCGCGGCCTTGTCGTCGATGGCTTTGCTCAGCGCTTCAGCTTCTGGGACGGGCGTTCCGCCAAAACGGTTGCGGTTAGTATTGCCGCCCTGATCGGCGCCACCTCCACCGCCACGGCGGTTACCACGACCGCCAAAGCCCATTCCCATTCGAGAATCCCGCTGGGCGTCCATCACCTTGGTGATAAGAGTTTCAATTTTTTTCCAATCTTCATCGCTCTTGACGTCAAGGCGTTCGCGATAATTATCAAGCTGGCGCTGGCGAAATTGGGCTGGGTCGAAGTTTCCCTGGGCTTGAGCGGAGGTGCTGGAGCAGAAGCCAATCACCATCGCCGCGGCGGCGATGGCCAACAAATGATTTGATTTCAGTTTCATTTTTAATTTGGGTAGTCCGAGATAGAGACTGCTCATGCGCCGGTTGGGTTACAAGCGTTTTTGAATATCTGCGGGCGCTGGGCATCCAAATAACGCCCATGAAACTCCTTTTTTGCCTCGGATTGGTCCTGGCTGCAAATCTCGGCTTTGGCGCTGAGACCCCCGCGGCTAACACAAACGACGTTCGCTCGTGGATGACCAACACATTCCGTCCCTGGCTTATCAAATCGTACCCGGAGATCACTTCCACCTTTTATCCGGAATGGCTTCATGACCACCCCGTAGGGCTTCAGCCCGGACCATTCACGAATTGGTTGAGCTCAGTTTTTCCCGACCTGGAGACCGAAAACTACCCAACCTGGCTGCAAAATCCGTCGCTGGAGAGGCTCGGGACAAACATTCCCACGTGGTGGGGATCGGTAATGAAGGGTAAATACACGGTCTCACCGGCAGCCCGGCCGATTGCCACGATCATACGCGGTCCGTATTTGCAGCTCGGCACAACCAACAGCATGGTCGTGCGGTGGCGCACCGATATCCCCGCAAGCCATACCGTTTACTACGGCTCTGCCCCAAACCGGCTCAGCAAGACGGCGCGGTCGGCAGGTTCCTTAACCGAGCATGTTGTCCAAATCACCGGGCTCTCCCCTGCGACGAAATATTATTATGCCATTGGCTCGACGGACACACCTTTGCTGATTCATGTCACCAATGACATTGCCTTCATCAGCAGCACGAACAGCAAGATTTTCGTGAACAAACCAGGGACACGCGAACAAATCGCCGTAGCGAACCGGGACACATTTGTGTTTGGGTTGATCAAGAAGGGATTTGCAAAGCCGAGGTTTTTTGTCACTGACCTGGACAAAAGCTTTATGGCGAACACGACCAACAGCAGCCTTGTGGTGAACACGCCCAATAATGCGGTGCTTCTGAGCATCAGCACTAATTCGATTGTTGTGACTACCACTAACCAGGTGACCTGGCTGGATGGCGCTTCGCAAAAGCCTGAAAAAGGCAAACCGCTAAACTTCGCGGTGGGAACCACGAACCTGATTCGCACCGGGGGTGAATCCAATACATTTTTCGTTACGCATCCCCCAATCGGAAAACCACAGCCAGTTCGAGTGTGGGTAGTCGGAGACCCCGGCACCCGCAAGAAGGCGGAACGTGATGTGCGCGACGCCTATTATCGATGGAACGGAGATCATCCAACCGACTTCTGGCTCATGCTGGGCGACAATGCCTACACCGCTGGCAGAGATATTGAGTATCAAGGCGCTATCTTTGATATTTTTGGCGCCATGCTGCGCAAGTCGGTGCTCTGGCCATGCCTGGGCAACCATGACGCGGGCACCGCCATCTCTCCGGTGCAAGCCGGTATTTATTACGACATTTTTTCACTGCCTGCCCAAGCCCAGGCAGGTGGCGTCATGTCTGGCTCCGAGGCTTACTATTCCTTCGATTACGCAAATATTCACGTGGTCTGCCTGGATTCCGCCGACAGTGATTGGTCGAAGAATGGCCTGATGCTCCATTGGCTCAAAACCGATCTTGAAGCAAACAAGCAGGATTGGCTGTTTGCCTTTTGCCATCACCCCCCTTACACGAAGGGCAGTCATGACTCGGATAATGACCGGGATAGCGAAGCAAGAATGAAGCAAATGCGAGAGAATGTATTGCCGATTCTGGAGGAACACGGGTTGGATTTGATGCTCGCAGGCCATAGCCATGCTTACGAGCGGTCCTATCTTTTGGACGGCCATTACAAGCGGTCCACGAACCTCATTGCCAGTGTGCATTTCAAAAGCCAAAACGACGGCCGACCGGATGGAACGGGCATCTACCGCAAACCGTCGCGCGGACCCGCTCCGCACGAAGGAGCCGTTTATGTTGTGGCAGGCTCATCCGGCCAGATCAGTGGCGGCAAACTGAACCATCCTGTGGCTTTCATCTCGCGCAATGTGCTCGGTTCGCTGGTCCTGGATATCAATGGAAATCGGCTGGATGCTTCCTTCGTGGATGACAAAGCCGTGGTACGCGATACGTTCACCATTATCAAAGGTCCTCAAGAGGAACAAAAGGAGACTCCGAAGGAGTAGAATCCTGGCGAACGGAGAGGATGTACTCCAGAAGGATTATTTTACTGATCGTTGCAGTCATTGCTGTTTGGCCGAAAGGTTGCGATCCCCGCTTCATTTTCGAACCTTGAACAAGTTTAGAAGGTTGCTTAAAAAAACTGGATGATCCACCGGAAGCCAAATTTCAGTTGCGCCGTCACCTGCCTCGGACTGGTTTCAGCGGTGCTGCCCTCCTCTGTTTCAGCCACGGATTACGAAATCCAGGTTTACGGTTCCGAGACGGTGGCCACAGGACGGACGATGGTGGAACTTCACAGCAACTATACCTTCGAGGGGGAACGGCAGAGGATCAATGGCGTGTATCCGTCACGCCACGCCTTCCACGAAACGCTGGAGGTGACACATGGGTTCACCCCGTGGTTCGAAACCGGCTTCTATGTATTCAGCAGCATTCAGCCGGGCACGGGGTGGGAATGGGTGGGAGACAACATTCGACCCAGGGTGCGGGTTCCCGAGGAATGGGATTGGCCGGTGGGAGTGAGTTTGTCGACGGAATTTGGCTACATGCGGCGTGCTTTCACCGAGGACACCTGGAGTTGGGAGCTTCGTCCCATCATCGACAAGCAGTTTGGGCCGTTGTATCTGAGCTTTAATCCTGCTTTTGAAAAGTCCGTGCATGGACTGAACTCCAGTCGAGGCTGGGATTTTGCGCCGAGCGGGAAAGTAAGCTATGAACTCTCCAAAGTGGTGGCAGTGGGGGTCGAGTATTACAGTTCACTGGGCACATTGCCACACTTCAACGGGTGGCGGGAGCAGGAACACACGATTATCCCGGTGCTGGACCTTGGTGTTTCGGAGGACTGGGAATTGAACATGGGGCTGGGCTTTGGCTTAACCCGCAGCACCGAAGACCTGATTGTGAAGCTCATCGTGGGTTACCGTTTTTAGGATTTTGAGCCGGAAGCCATTTTGTTATCTACTCTTCCTCCGCTCGCAAAACCTTCGGGAGCACAAACGCGGACCACAGGAGGACGCCCAAGACCCAAAGGAGGGCGCCATAACTGTAATGTGTAGGCAGGGTTTTCGGCCAAAAGTCACCACTAATGCGAGTGACCATGGCGAAAAGCATCAGCCCGATAGCCATGAGGATGCCCCAATTTCGACCCTGCAATAGTTGCAGGTTACCGCTGTGACCGAATACGACTCGGGTGGCGACAGTGAATGTGATTACTGAAAAACCGCCGATCAGCGTGAGGTGGAGGAGTCCGACGCGATAGGCGGGAAAAGCAGCGATGAGAATAAATCCAGCAACTAGAGATCCAAAAGCGATGCGCAAGGCAAGCCCCAGTCCGGTGTTCATTTTGGGAGCTTTCTGAAATGGAAATTCCAAGAGGATATAAAGGGCTGTGACAGCGAAGCGGAGCGCGTGAGCCGTGCGGAACCAGCCTTCCACTTCGGCAAAGAAGGAAACAATGATCAAAATGCCGACCGTTAAAGCCAGCAACGCCTTCTTTCTCCAGGCTGCCGGCGGAATCAGTCCTTCCGGAAAGCTGTGAGTGCTCGGGAGACCGAAAAAGCGCGGCAGCAAAAAGGGGCCGATGCCGAGAATTGGCAAGAGCACAAAGCCTTGGTAGGAGAGAAGGCGTTGAAGAGCTATCCAGCGGGGGTCAAAATCCTCCTTCCAATAGGGAACCACGCTCAAAACGGCGCCAGCCAGCACACAAAGAAGTGCGAGCAGAACCAGCACAAACCCAGGAGGCGGGGTGTCCTGTCGGTGCCGGACGCGCGCGAGCATCATTCCGGCGAAGACCAACAAGAATCCCAGGAAGAGGTGGTCGCCCCAGGAAAGCTTCTGCACCGCAAAGGATGCAACCATGGCAATATAAAGGAGGAAGAGCCCGATGACATTAATAATCCCTAAGGGAGGGGCAGAGAGTAATCGCGGCATGGCGGTTCCAAGAAACCCAACAATAAATGCTCCAAATAAACCGAATGCCATCAACCGTGCGTGAGCCTGGCCGGGATAGAGTTCAATGATATTTGCAAAGTGCAGCGGCCATAAGGACACGCCAATCATGCCCGCGAGCACCCCGGCAGGAAAAAACAGCCTGAAGGGTTCCTTTCCAATATCTGCGCTCGTCAATCGTCGGCCTGATGCATCACTCATACCGAGAACAGCTTTCCGGAGAAGGTAAGAGATTCCAAGCCCTGTTCAGAGTTTGTTTGCCTTAGGTCAAAAAATGAGAGTCTCCTCAATTGTCTTTGCTGACCGCCTAAATTGATTTACAGATCCTGCCACTCCGATGATGAACAGAGCTTTACTTGGGTGCATGGCTGCATTGGCAAAGAGGAAGATTCAACTTTACGTCGGTTTGCCCTGTTTTACCTGGGCCTTTCTGCTCCTGGGCTCGTTCACCAGTTTTGCAGCGGAACGCCCGAACATCCTCTTCATTATTACGGACGATCAACGGTTCGACCAAATGGGCAACATGAACCCAATGATTCGAACGCCGGAGATGGACCGCCTAGCCCGCGATGGGGTGCGGTTTGAAAACGCCTTTGTCACCAGTCCCATTTGCGCAGCGAGCCGGGCCAGCCTGCTCTGCGGGATGGTGGAGCGTACCCACCGTTACACCTTCAAGACTCCTCCGTTGGCGGACCAGTTTGTCGAAGCCAGCTTTCCCCGCTTACTGAAGCAGGCAGGCTATCTCACGGGCTATGTGGGCAAATTTGGAGTGAACGTGCGAACGAACGCAACCAAGCGTATGTATGATTACTTTGTTGAAACGAAGCACCCTTACTGGCAAAAACAGCCGGACGGTTCCATGCGTCATCTGACCGACATCGAAGGAGATTTCGCCATGAAATTTCTGGAGGAACACGCGAAGTCCGCACAGGACAAACCCTTTTGCCTGACGGTGGGCTTCAATGCACCGCATGCGGACGATCCAGAACCGCAGCAATATTTTTGGCAGCACGAAGTGGATGACCTCTACCGCGACATCAAAGTGCCGCAACCACCTTTGGCCGAGGCGGACTTCTACGAACGGCTGCCGGAGTTTCTCCGCGATGGCACGATGAATCGACACCGCTGGTATTGGCGATTTGATTTCGAATCGAAACGGCAGGAGATGACCAAAGGTTATTGGCGGATGATCAGCGGAGTGGATCTGGTGATTGGTCGCCTCCGGCGAAAACTGGAGCAACTCAAATTGGCCGGGAACACGCTGATCGTTTTGATGGGCGACAACGGCTATTTCCTGGGAGAGCGCGGCTATGCTGGAAAGTGGCTGCCTTATGAGCCGAGCATCCGGGTGCCGCTGCTCATGTTCGATCCCACCGGTCGACTCACCAAAGCGGGCTTGCGACCCAAACAGTTCGCGTTGAACATCGATCTACCGGCAACGTTCCTGGAAGTGGCTGGGATAAAGGTTCCAGCAAAGATGCAGGGACGAAGCCTGCTGGCCCTCGCACGAGGTGAGGAACCGAATGATTGGCGCAAGGATGTATGGCTGGAACATTTGATGATGGAGCCGAGCATCCGGAAGCACGAAGGGGTGCGCACGGAACGCTTTAAGTACAGCCGTTACTTTGAAGCCTTGCCTGTGCTGGAAGAGTTGTACGATTTGCAGGAGGATCCTCTGGAAACAGTGAACCTGGTCAACAGCCCGGACCACAAAGCAGTTCTCCAACAATTGCGCCGCCGAACCAATCAACTACGCACCCAATACGGCGGAGAATTCAGCGCGAGGCTGTGGAGAGGTGGAGATGAAAAAGAGGAATGACTTCAGTCCTTCATCCCGGCGAGGGCTTCCATCGTAGAAAAGCGACCTGCTAAATCAACCCTGCTCATGTGCGAGAATCTGGCGGGCTTTGGCTTTTGCCAAACGCATCAAATGCTCAATCTCATGAATTTATTCAGCGCTTTCCCGCACCACGTCCTGCGCGTTTTTGTCCTCACGGATACCATTGAACACTGAGTGGCGAAGGTGACCGCCAACCGTCCATCCAGTGAAACCCACCTCAACCACAACCTTTGGCTTCAACCAAACGCACGTGCGAGCTTCCACATCGGAGACCGTGTTTTCCTCCTCCAGGCCAGGCCCCTTGCATTTGGGTGTGTCTTTGAACGGTGAGCGGCGGGCGTGAAGCCCTTTGAATTTCTTCCCCAAAACTTTCTTATGTTCGGGGCCGAAGCCGCTTTTAACTTTTGCGGCGAAGCGGAATTGGTGGTTCTCGTAATAGCCCACCAGGAGGCAATCGAAGTCTTTGCCATCGCGCGTCAGGCGGTAGCCTCCAACGACGAATTCCTGTTCTTGGGATGTCTTGTACTTTACCCACGCCCCACTCCTTTCGCCCGCTTCGTAGGTGGAGTCCGCTCGCTTGGCAACCACACCTTCCAAACCTTGTCTTCGGGTTTCAGCCACGATGCGCTTGGGAGCTGCTTCGAGGTTCGAGGAAAACCGCAGATGCTCGGGAGCCTCTGCAAGAGCAGCTTCCAGGAATTGCTTGCGTGCCTGCAAGGGAAGACTCCGCAGATCGCGCTTTTCGAGGTTGATCAAATCGAAAGCGTAATAGTAGACAAATCGAGCCCCGTTCTGCTGAATGGGCGAGTGAATGGCGAGAAAAGAAGGTCGCCCCTTTTCGTCCAGCGCCACAATCTCTCCATCCAGAACCGCGTGCTTTACCTTTAGCTTTTTAACAGCCTCCACCAGCTCGGGAAATTGACTATTCAAGCTAAGATTTTTGCGGGATAGCAGGTGCACACGGGAGCCCTGCTTCACAGCGAGCGCACGGTAACCATCAAATTTTAACTCATAAATCCAGCCAGGGCTTTCAGAAAATTTGCTCACAAGTCGTGCCTTCATCGGTTCGACAAACCGGGGCTCTGCCCTCGGCAACTGACGCAACAACTTCTCCAATTCAGCTTCGATGTCGGGAGCGGGCGTTGGCTCCCTGCCCGGCGCGCGATTGCTGTTCCATTGGGCACTCTTCCTGTCCTTGGCAATTTCCTCCATGGAGCGACCCGTGAGGACGGAAGCATCGTCTCGTCGGGAACTGATTGGCGGCGCGTCCTTTTCCGTTTTAATGAGGAACCAGCGCTCCTTTTGGCCGTCCTCCGCTTTCTGGGCGCGCACCAGGGCCCATTGGCCCTTGAGCTTTTTGCCATGAAGCTCGAGCGAAATCTTTCCCCCATAATAAGCCCGCACTGGATTATCCTCTCTCACTCGATAGGTGCCGGTGTCCCACACCATGACCGTGCCGCCCCCGTATTGCCCCTCGGGAATCGTGCCTTCAAAGTGCGCGTAGTCCATCGGATGGTCCTCAACGTGCATGGCCAGCCGACGTTCACCGATCTGCAGTGGCGGACCTTTCGGGACCGCCCAGGAGCGAAGGACACCTTGCATTTCCAGGCGGAAATCGTAGTGCAGGTGGCTGGCATCGTGTTTTTGAATCACGAATAGCCGGTCCTTGCTTTGGGATTGCTGAACCCGTTTGTGGCCGCTCGGTTCCGCAGTCGTGTCAAAGTTTCGCTTTGCCCAATAGGCCTCAAGGTGTGGTTCCGGTGTTTGGACACTCGGCGGATTGTGCCTGGGCTTTGTTCGTGCTTTATTCAATACCTTCAGAATATCTACAGGCAACTTTTGCTTGAGCTTGAGAACCGGAGTGAACAGGTCACCGGATTTTTCTAATCGCTTGAGGGCTGCTTCAGGACTGACAGCAAAGACGGAGAAATTGTTGTCCTCCATTCCCGAGATCAACTCGGACCATCTCATCGGAAAAGAAACAAACGGCTGGTCCTTCTTCGCTCGCAACGAGTAAACACAAACCGTGGACTTGTAAGAGGCATTTTGGTTCCAGTCCACGAATACCTTTCCTGCGCGAGCCAGCTTGTCCATGGAAGAGGTGACAAGCTCCGGATGTTCCGTCTCGATCCATTCAGCAATTGCCTGGGCAAAAGGCTGAGTCTGTTCATAGGTCACCGGGGTGTTCAACGGCACATAGAGATGCAGGCCTTTGGACCCGGATGACTTGATCAAAGACTTCAGCTTCAAATGATCAAAGGCCTCCTTGAGCCAGACGGCGACTTGTGCGCACTGCAGGATATCGGCACCTTCGCCCGGATCGAGATCGAACACCACCATGGTTGGCTGCTCAACCTTCGGTGCCCTGGCGAGAAAGGTGTGCATCTCGATGTTGTTCAGGTTGGCCAGCCACACCAGTGTCGGCAAATCGTTCGCGAGCAGGTAATGTATTTGAGAGGCGCCGCTTTTCCGCCAAACATCCGCCGTCTTCACCCACGCAGGCGTGAACTTGCGGGCATCGCGCTCATAGGTGGCTTCCCCATGAACACCTTTCGGTTGCATTTTCAAGGTGAGCGGCCGGTCCTTTAAATGGGGCAGGATGTATTTGGAAGCTCGGATGTAGTAATCGATGACCTGGCCTTTGGTAAAGCCACCGCCAGGGAAAAGCACATGCTCCAGGTTCGAAACACCGATCTCCTGCCCTTTAATATTGAGTGAAGTCCTCTTTCCCACCTGGAAAAGTGACATCAAAGAAAACCGAGATCAACCGGGCTGTTTCACCATCCTCGGGTCACTTGCGAACCAACTCCAGCAGTGTGACGGAGTTTGGCATTAGCGTTTCCTGCCACTGGAAGGGCTGTCCCTCCAATTCGCCGTCCCTGGTCCGGGCGAGCTCGGGTTTGCCTTGATTGTTCCACACGTTGCTGTGGGTTGCATCCACCGTCCACTGTTGCCAAGTGCCACCAGCGAGCTCTTTGGGAAGATTTTGAAGCGAAAGACTCACGTGACGACGCAGCGCGTAGCGATCCCGAAAGTTCACGAGCACTACCGCTAAACGGCCTTTGGTGGCGTCCCAGGCAGCCACGCCAGAAATGTCGCCATCGGTGCCGGTGATTGTGACCCAATTGCCGCTTAGGCCATTGAAGATCTTCGCAACGTTATAGGATGCCTTTGGCACGTTGTCCTTCATAAGCAGGCTATAATCACCTCGGAAACCCATGTCGCCCTGTTTCACATAGAAAAAGCAGGGACGATCGATCGCAGCCGGAATAAAGGCGCGCGTGATTGAGTTGGCGCACCAGGCTGCGCCGAGCTCATGGTCCTGCGGGCGGTCGGGCCACCAGGCTTCATTCCATTCGGTGATCATGAAGGATTGAACCGTTTGCTTCAGCGCGGGGAAGTCATTGAGGTATTTGCGGAAGGTCTCCGCTTCTTTGGCAATTACGTCAGCAGACTGGAAGTATTCGTGCCAGCTTACGAAATCCAACGGCAGATTTTCCTGCTGGCACCAAAGCATAAGTCCGCGCGCAAAGCCCTTGCCATGGGCAGCATGCCCGCGCTCGGAACTCTCCATCGGGCCGCTGGCCAGGGCAGGACCGCCGATTTTGGCCTGCGGGTCCGCGCGGCGGATGCCCCGGGCGCTGGCGCGATACAGTTTGCAGTAGGCCTCGAAGCGCCGAATGATCATCAGATTCGTTTGAGGCTTGCCGAGAGCCTCTGCATAAAGTTTCTGGAAGCTTTCGCTCCCCGTGTCCTCGGGGCCAGGCTTCAGCCAGCCGGTGTTTACTTCGTTCCACACCTCCCAGAACGGAACGCGCTTGCCGCGTTCCAGGGATCGTTTGGCAGCCTGAAAGCAAAGCTCTTCCCAGGCAGCATAGTCTTTGGGCGCGCTTTGCCGTTCGTTGTTTGGAACGGCATCGAGCACCTGCGGCATGTAGGAAACGGCGATGATGGGGTCAGCGCCGATTTTGTACATGAAATCCACCCGCTTATCGAAATCAGCCCAATTGGTGGTCAGATTTCCCTGCTTGTCTTTCCGCCACACGGGCGTGAAAACGTTATCCATGCGGAACCACCTGAAGCCGCCCTCTTGAAGCTTTTTGGCGGTTGCGTCCTCGTAATCGGACATTCCCCCGCCCTGGCTCAAACCGACAATTCCGTTCGGCACTTTGCCTCCCACTTGAGCAGCATCAACCGTTAACGCGAGGCGGTCCTGCGACCGCTTCTGGTCTATGATCACCCAGGTCGCCTGATCAAATTTATCCCCGCCCTGAACCTTGCCGTAGACTTGAACCGCCAGGCGCACTTCCGCCCCGGGCTCCGCTTTCTCCGCCACGACGACAAGCCCCGGATGATCATTGTCGAAACGGCATTGAACTTGATCGCCAATAAAGATTTCGCCGCCGTCGCCACAACTGATCTGCAAGCCAACTGTCTTGCCGGCAGATGGCTCCTTCCCAATCGTTTCGGGAATTTGCAAGTCGCCGATTAGCCAGCGGAATTTTTGATCCGTGGGCCAGCGGTCACCGGGTTTGATAGCCGTGCCTGCCCCCGCGTTCTTGGGCGGCCGGGTTTGTCGCTGGTCATGCGTGGAAGCGACCCGCCAGTCCGCAAACGAGGAGAACGGCAGAGCCAACAGCGTCAGCAGGAGCACGCAACGTAATGAGACGACAAGGTGACTAGTATTGATTCTCATACAAGGAATGTGGCATGGGAGCATGAATCCAACAGCTCGGCAAGCAAACAACCAGCCTTCGTTTTCCGACGGCGGATCTGGCTGGTAACGCCGCGTATACCCTGGAACGGGGCGCAGGAGATGCGTGGGGCGCGTGGGAGAGATAACTATTTGGCAAGTGAAGCATGACAGGAAGAATGACGATCAGAACCTGATGTGCACGGAAGACTCGGAATGGGGTATGTCGCGAAAAAGGCTCAAAATGTACAAGAGGAGGCAGGAGCGGATGTGGCTGCAAGGAACCGTACAAGGCATAGGTAGCGACCTGAATTTGTTCAGAGAAGATCGCGAAGGTCACAAAGAAGGCAGTGGCGGGTGGTTGATGTGGTGGTCCTTCGCGGTCCCAAGCAGCCTCCGAGTTCCGTGTATTTTTTTTGCAACGCAAGGGGGCAATACGCACTTGAGTTGCCGGCTTTATCGGGAGGAAAAAGCAAGCAAGGGAAGTTAAAATAATGAATACCAAGTCTCGACCCCTAAATGTCCCTTCAGGACTGCAAGGTGCGCTGGCGCAGAGGCGGGAACATGCTTGTTGGGCGGCAAGGCGACGTGGTAGATTGAAGCATGGTTAGAATTAATTCATAGCCAAGCCACATAAACATCATGTTTTCAACACTTCTCCAAAGGGAACGTCGCATGTATCTCGCGTGTAAATCGGACGCGAGCTTGGACCAGGTTTGCGCTTCGCTTGAGCAGAGTTTGGGACTTGATGCATTCGACCGAGATGCTGAGGACACATGGATTTATGCGCGTTCGGCGGGCGCGGGCTTCGGTTTCAACATTACGCGCACCGATGACACGGAGACGATTTCGGCATGGATGCAGTCGGCACCACATGATGTAAACTATCAGCTAATTTTGAGTTACTACGGCACACCCGAAACAGCAGAGTTCCAGCGAGTGCGGAGTGCGTTGCAGCAGGCATTGAGCACAGAGTTACAGATTTATCATGAGGCCTAACAAATTGTCGAACCCAATCCCGACAGAACCGAATCTCCGATCGGGTCGGGGCAGGCGGGAACTCAAGAGTTCGCCTGCGGCTCGCGGCTGCGGTTGCTAAGCTTTATACATTAGCCCGCCATGTTGCAGATCCTCGCATTACTCATTTTGATTAGCGTCGCGGTCGACGTTTCCCGGCGGGTTTACGCACATCGCGCGGTATTCGCCGAGTTCGGCCAGCGCACTTCCATTGCATGGTTCGTATGGCTGTTCCCAATTCCCTTTTTTCTCCCGCTCTTCGCCAAGTCGTTCTTCGCGTTCTTCCTCTTTCGCATACCGCTCGGCATTTTGTTCTTCATCCCGGCGCTGCTCTCGGCTCGACGTAATCAGGACGGCTTTGAGCGCTCGGGTGACGAACGCGTCAAGCCGGCATTGGCAACCGCTCACACGGTTTCGCTTGCTGCGATCACGGGCATCATGGGAGTTCTGGCGCTCACAATTTATTCATGGGTGTTTGTCAGATGAATCACGAACGTCCTAACAAATCGCTGGAGCCCGTTGGCGGTTGCTGACCCTCACCCCTTTATTGCCTCTCCCGGAGAAAGGGTAGGTAGATGGGAAATGTTTTTATGGCATTAACCCCAGGGCGTCGGCTCGAAGACTCGCTTGTGCCCTGGGCTGCTATGGGGAATGTCAAGTGAGCAAGTGTTTTTCAGTTCATGTTTTCTTTTCTTTCATTAGAAGTGGTCTTTGTTTTCTTCATTTTTGGTTCGTTTCCTCTTCGGTGGCAGCTTTGAGTTCTTGCGCTGCTCTAGCCTGCTATCTGCACGCGAATTTTTCGGTGCCAATTGACGATTCAGTGTCAGGAAGAAGAACGAGCGCACCCAATCTAAGACACGGGTTCAGTCCAGCTGACCCAAGCCCAGGGGCGGGCGCGCGCCGTTCCAAAAAGTGCTCTTCTTCTTTTCAGCTCATCGTTTTAACAGAGACAAAGTTTTTCCGCACTGGTTCTGCCCGTGTTCAAGCGCCACAGGTCAATGGCAATGTGCCGGCCCACAGCCACAATCGCCTTCTTCTTGGCCGCCCCAGTCGCCTTGGGATTCTTGAAGATGGCCATGCACTTTTTCACCGGTTGGTAATCCGGCTGAAACCGTACCCAGCGCCAGGCCAACTCGATCAAGGCGGTGCGCATGCGGCGATTCCCGTGCTTGGTGATGGAGAGATGGCGGCTTTTGTTGCCGCTGCTGCGCACGCCCGGACACATGCCAGTCATGCTTGCAACCTGACGGCGATTTTCAAATCGGTCCCAGCATAGGATCTCCCGCTCGAGCACTTGGCTGGTCAAGGCCCCCACACCTTTGGGTTGGGGCGTGGCCGCTTCTTGGATCCTGGTAAGTGCGGCTTGGAGTTGCTTGTCAACTGCCAGGAGCACTTCCCGCAGAACACGCAAAAGTTCCAGCAATGGTGCAGCCAATTGGACTTCTAACCGATTCCACTGGGCCGGCTGCCACCAGCGACCTTTGAGGCGCACGCCATTGAAGAGCAATAAACTGCGGCCTTGGGCCTCCAGGCGCAGGCAGTGGGAGAGTAACTGCTCCCTTTGGCGGCTCTGGCTGCGAGCCAGCTCCTGGGCCGGAGTGGGCACTTTCACAATAGCGAGCGCGTTGCGGTTGCCTTGAACGTAGCGGTCCAGCCGCAGAACCAAAGCTCGGGCGTCGGTATTGTCCGTCTTAACGCCCTTATGGAGTTCGTCTAAATCTACAGGACGAACCACGACATTGTGAATGCCCATGGCTTCCAGAGCCCGGTGCAAACTGTAGCCCATTGGGCCAGCTTCATAACAGCTGTAGACCGCCTCGGCCTGCTCCAGTTGCTTCTTGGCCCAGAGGAGAAAATCCTTGGGGGTGAACTTCTGTGCCGGCTGGGGAGTGGCGTTATCGATTTGCCGCACCACCCGATAGCTGTCGGCATGAACATCGATGCCCAGCTTAATGCACTTGGTTTTAAGTGGCTTTGATGGTGAGATAGTTTTGTGGGTATTGGTGTTTTGTTTCATAATTGGGTGTAGCGCAGTTTCGCTCACCCGCCAATACCCATGTCATCTAAGGAATTCTTGTCCCTTCAGGACTGCAAAGTGGGCTGGCGCGGAGGCAGGTTAGGAATGATCGCCCCGATTGGGGCTGGGCAGAGCGTGAAATGTGGCGAAGGCCGAACACTGAATGGCAGACTCAACCGTTCACCACCACGCGCGCGAAGCTCACAAGGAAGAGAAAACGTACGGCAAAGCCCTTGAGACGGCTCCGACCGCGTTCTGCCCACCTTACCCCGGCTGAAGCGGCCGTGTTAATTAGATGACATCAGCGGGAACGAGCCTTGGCCGCAGATGCGGGCCGCATCGTTATAACGGCTGCGGGCCTCCACAACCCGCTCCTGGAGCGGAACCAGCTTTCGTTTGCCGTAGGAATCAGGCATGGACTGGAGCCATGGCTGGAGTTCACTCTCCAATGCCAAGTCCGAGTCTGAAAGCTGGCTCAAATTCCGGGGAGATGCTTCAAATCGCTTGATGAGTTCTTGTTGGCTTTCGGCTTTCAAACGGAGGGAATCCCCTGCCCCACTTCCAGGGCTGGAGCAGAGCGTTTCCAGGAGAACCTCGTTGCGTTGCCGCAGTTGGTTCACAAGGTTATCCAATTGTGCCATGACTGTCGCACGGAGGCGCTTTTTCCTACGGGCACTGCCGAGAAACAGGACAATAAAAAACACGGGGATGGCCAGGACCACGAGGGCAAAGACCACGTGCAGGAAGCTTTTCGGCATCTCAGGTTTCATGAGTGCAAGGTGGCATTGTCATTCGCTAACCGCATAGTCTCGATCTGCCCGACGGTTATCCATCTGATTGCAAAGGTCTAGCGCATTTGCAACTGGATGGAAAGTTCGCAACAGACCCCTGCTGGGAAAATGGTAAAAATTCGCCATCGAACAGAGGTTAAAGCTTTCGGAGAGGACCTGAGCGTGATGGCAACGGATCTGCTTTGTTTTCGAGCGAGACCCACATGGCAAACATCTGCATAACTCGACACGGCATGGCTTTGACAGCCATGGCAAACCTGCTCCACGACAAAGCTGAGCGGATTTGCCAGGCCTGGCAGCAGCATGCCCCGAAACGGGTGTGGGCAGGTTTGTCGCTGGAGGAGTTCCGTCACCGCATTCGCGAACCCCTGGGCGGCAACCAAAGCATTCATGACTATGCGGAACGGGCTGAAATCATCCTGGAGATTTTAGCTGCCATCGAAAAGGACCCTGAAGCAGGCTGTCGATGCCCGCTGTACGTCGCCATAGCCGGGCAAAGGTCCGCCGGGCCGGAAAACCAGCCCACCCGCCTGGCTGCGTAAGAGCCCGTTTTAAAAGTCTAAGCTTCCGGCTTTTCCCCGATCCGCCTGAATTTCCAAGGCAATTCCCACGTCCACTGATCGACTGAATGTTGGTTTGTTAGCTGAACATCAATGGTTTAGGATTTGCGCATGGGACATCACGGACCAAACTTTGAGCATCTGGCATTAACTCGGCGGGAATTTCTCTCGCGGTGCGGCATGGGCATGGGCGCCGTGGGCCTGAGCAGCCTGCTTGGGGGGCTTTTGAGCTCGCCAACCAGCGCAGCCGCTAATGAAGGTTTCGTTAATCCCCTTACCCCCAAGCCCCCCCACTTTCCTGCCAAGGCGAAACATATTATCCATATTTTCGCGAATGGGGGTCCCTCCCACGTCGACACTTTCGATCCCAAACCAGCGCTGCTCAAATACGCAGGCAAGCCTTTGCCCATGGAAAACCTGCGCACCGAGCGCAGGACGGGCGCGGCTTATCCCTCGCCTTTCAAGTTCAAGAAATACGGCAAGAGCGGCATTGAAGTGAGTGAGCTCTTTGAGAATGTGGCTGAGAGCATCGATGACATTGCGGTCATTCGGTCGTGTTACGCGGATGTGCCGAACCACGAGCCATCGCTTTTGCTCATGAACTGCGGGGAAGCGCGCCAAATTCGCCCGAGCTTCGGTTCCTGGATCACCTACGGCTTGGGAACTGAGAATCAGAATTTACCCGGGTTCATCGCCATGTGCCCCGGGGGTTATCCCATCCAGGAATCCCAAAACTGGCAGGCAGGATTCCTTCCCGGCGTGTATCAAGGGACCTACATCGATACCCAGCACACGAAAATTGAGAAGCTGATCGAGCACATCAAGAACAACTACACCTCGTTGCCCGAACAACGGCAGCAGCTTGACTTGTTGCAACAGTTGAACGAGCGGCATCGTGCGAAGCGCAAGGAAGATGGGCAACTGGAAGCACGTATCCAGTCGTTCGAGCTCGCTTACCGGATGCAGATGGACGCGACAGATGCTTTTGACACGACCCGGGAGCCTGAGAGCATCCGGAAAATGTACGGCGAAGGAACCCAGGCCCGCCAACTCCTCACGGCACGGCGCTTAGTTGAACGTGGAGTGCGGTTCGTTCAGGTTTGGCACGGGGCCGGCCAGCCATGGGATAGTCACGACGACATTGAAGTGAATCACCGTCGGCTTGCCAAAGAATCTGACCAAGCCATCGGCGCCCTGCTCAAGGACTTGAAACAACGCGGCCTGCTTGAATCCACGCTCGTCATTTGGGGCGGGGAGTTCGGCCGGACGCCCACAGTAGAATTGCCAACACCTGGTTCAAACGCAGGGAAGATCAACGGCCGGGATCATAACCACTACGGCTTTACCACCTGGATCGCTGGTGGTGGAGCTCGCGGCGGTTATGTGCATGGCGCGACCGATGAATACGGCTTCCAGGCAGTAGAGAAGAAGGTTCATATTCATGACCTCCATGCCACGCTTCTGAAATTATTAGGCTTCGACCACGAGAAGCTTACTTTCCGGCACGCTGGAAGAGACTTCCGGCTGACGGATGTGCATGGAAACGTAGTGAACGAGTTGATTGCTTAGGTTCAGGAAAGGGAGGGTCAGACCGGAACCAGGCGGCGCAGCTAAGCACCTCCAATGACTCGCGGGCGCCCACCCACTCGGCTGCTTGCGGTAAATTCTTTGTGTAGTTTGGCTCCCTCGTGCCCACTCGGTCGGCCTGATGGCCTTTGCGATGCGCAAATCCTTCTCTCCCTTCCCACGCAGGCTCGAAACCCAAACCGCACAAGTTAAGTCCCTCCAGTTTATGCTGCTTCGGGCACGTTGAGGCTTAAATAAATGGCAGGGCCGTACAAAAAATATGAGGGCGGGTGAGCAGTCCGCCCTCTTGAGAACAACCTAAACAAGCCTCCTTTATCCGCATTTGAACAGGGATATTAAATGGAGAAACGACCTGCTTTGAACATAGGGTCTTCGTACCAAATCATTCCGTACTTTTTGGGAATCCATCTGATACCGTCTTCTGCCAATTTGGAGGGGTATTACGCTGCCTTCTTGCGTGCCGCAGATTTCCGTTTGGGGCTAGTCTTTTTATGTCCTGAGCCTTCGACCTGGGACAAACTTTTCTGCAGAATCGAAACGAGATCAATTACCTTGGACGAAGCGGGCGCGCGCTGCTCCTTGGGCGCGGGCAGCTTCTTGCCTTTTGATTTGATCTTCTGCTGGATCATATCCATGAGGGCATCGCGATATTCATCGCGGTATTTTTGAGGCTCCCAGCGTCCGGACATATTGTTAATCAGCGAGAGGGCCATATCGAGTTCCTTCTGCCCGACGGCCTGGGCTGCTATTTTAAGCTCAGAAGGATCGCGCAACTCGTCACTAAAATGCATGAGTTCGAGCATGAGGACGCCATCCAGGGGCCTCACCACGGCCAGATGCTCTCGTGGTGGACGAATAACCACTTTGGATACACCGGCCTTGCCAGAGCGCTCGAGGGCTTCCCGAAGAAGAATGTAAGCCTTGGCCCCACCTTTTTCAGGCGCCAGGAAATACGGTTCATCAAAGAACCGGGGATCGACGTCGGAAAGATTCACGAACTCGCGAATGTCCACGGTTTGGTTGGACTTGATGGCAATCCGTTTAAAATCCTCATCGTTGATAACGACGTAACGGTCTTTCTCGTAGGCGTAGCCTTTAACAATGTGGTTCCATTCCACCTCTTTGCCATCGCCTTCAGCTACTCGCTTGTAATGGATGCGGCTATGGTCACTGTCGCGAAGCATGTCAAAATCGACCTTCTTCGCTGAACGAACTGCGGAGTAAAGACTGACAGGAATATTGACCAACCCAAAACTGATCGAACCTTTCCAAAGCGGCCTCATAACCTATTTTGGCTTACAGCCTAAAGGGGAGCGAGTGGGGAAAATGACCCAATAACGAGAAAAGACCCTGAAAAAAAAGGAGAGCCGGGAGGACGATTCCATCGCCTTCCCGGCTCGGTGGTGTGATAAGGGCTTTCCCGTTGTCACCCGCAACGGCCAAAAAAGGTAGTGAAGCTAACCCGAAGCCTACCTGGACCTCACTACCAGCGGAGCCCTTTCCGCCCCAAAAAAGTCCAGGCAAGATAACCTAACAATACACTCTCTAGCAGGTGAAAGGCCAAAGGATTGCGTGTGAAAATCAGGTGGTTTTCACCAAAAATGGCGTAAAAAGAATTATAAGAGCACTATGGGAAGTCGACGTGTCTCGCATTATGACAGACATGTATAAGAACAAGGCAAACGAACGCTAACGGGGATTGCGACGTTCGCCTCGGCCCACTGGGACAGGGGTGATGGCCTGCTCGGTCCATCCCGCACGGCTGAACGCCGCTGGATCAATTTTGTGAAGAGCCTTCGCAACTTCAATTTGGGCAGTGCCATCAGTGGTCTCAAGGAAGTCCAAAAGCATTGGAACGCTACTCTGGGCATTCGTGCCAAACTGGCCTAAAGCCAGCGCGAGCTGCGAGGGTGCAAACGGCATATTCGTTTGGCCCGCGATTTTCATGAGAATGGGCACCGCTATTTGTGGCTCATTGGTAGATCTGGAAAGCGCTCTCAGACACGCGTTTCGAATCCAAGGATCACTAGCCCTACTGGCTTCCATGAAGATTTGTTGGCTTTGTTCCAGATTGATCCGCTTGACCGCCCACAACGCTGCCATTCGTCCTTGTCTATCCAAGCGGCTCCACACCTTTTCTATGGCCGGCAATGCTGGTTGGGCTTGGTCTCCCAGTTCTCCCAGCGCTCCGATGGTTGCAGCGACAACCGAGGAGTTCGTATCCGCAATGCAGGCCTCCAGCGCAGGGATGACAAGGTTAAGATCGCTTCCGATGTGGCCAAGGGACAACACGGAGCACCGGCGAACGGATGGATCAGGATCTTTCAAACTGAGTAACAAGGAAGGCACTGCCGACCTAGCCGAAGGTCCGACGGCGTACAAAGCTTCAGCGGCGGCGGCCCGAATTCCTGAGTCTTGGTGCTTTACGAGCAAGTCACTCAGCGGAATCAGAGCGGGAAAAGCATTTGAGCTCAAGACTCCAAAGGCCCAAACGGCGTTCCTACGACGCACCTCCGAAGATTCAGCACTCGGCAACCAACGAAATTTGGAGGCAAGCTTGATGTAGGTCGTTCTTGCCCGGGAGTCTTTGGCTCGCAAATCCCGTAGCAGGCAGGGAATGACTTGCGGGACCATAGCTTGGATTGCTTTGCGGGGCGTCCCTTCTGGGTCATAAAACAGGCTTTCTTGGTTCAGCCACTCATGGAGCGTGAGCCCATTATAAGATGGTTCCCTTGAGAAAACACATACCAAGACAAGGGTCACCAGAAGACCGCAACACGCACACGCAATTGCAAGCTTTCGCCTTCTCACAGATTTAATTAAACCATAAAACAGGTGAACTCGAAGTCAATTGCGCAGCCTGCCAGGGCAGTTAACTCCATGGCCCGATTCGACTGTCGAGTTGGAAAATCTGGCCGGACACGTTTTGCATCGACGCGAGCGATGCCAGGAAGTTTCCGACTTCCTCCAGCGAGTTGATGCGGCCGAGCACATTCGCTTCGGCATAAGCCTTCAGCCGCGCCTCGCCCAGATGGGCGGTCATTTTGGTGGGAAGCACGCCCGGCAAGACAGCGTTCACACGGATGTTCCGTGAGCCAACCTCCCGAGCCAGCGATGTGGTAAGACCGAACAGCCCTGCTTTAGCGGCTGCATAATTTGCCTGACCGCGAGCACCCACGCGGCCGCTCCATGAAGAAATGTGGATAATATGACCGCTTCGTTGTTTCAGCATCGGGCGCAACACGGCCTGCGAACACAGGAAAGCACCCTTCAGATTGACAGTTAGGACTCCATCCCAATCATCCGAATCCAACTGAGCGAGCAAGTTATCCTTGGCCAGCCCGGCATTGTTAATGAGGCAGTCAATGCGTCCCCACTTTTTTAAACCTTCCTGAACGCCCGATTCGATTGAGGTCTTGCTCGTTACGTCCATCGGGACGGGCAGCACGCAATCATCTGGAGCGGTTTCGAGTGGAGATCGTGAGGCAGCCACTACCTTCCAGCCCGCTGCTTTGAAGGACTGAATCGCCACCTGGCCCAGCCCTCCGCTGGCCCCGGTAATCAAAACCACCTGCCCTTGAGTCACCAATGCCATGGTCAGGCCGATGGGGGCTCGATAGCCCAATTGCCATCGATCATGGAGGCAGCTACCGAACCCTGATGTTGAATAACCGCTTCGTACGCTTTACCAAGTGGGCCTGAATACGGCAGGGCAATGAGATCGGCGAGCGTATTCTCCGTAAGTTCTCCGGCCTGTCCTTGTTTGCCCAGGGCAAGTGCGCCATTGACTGTCACCATTTTGATAATGGAGACAGGCAGCACATCCGAATATTTCCTGGAGAACGTCCGCATTTCCTCGAACAGGTTCATCTCCGGCAACTTGCCTAGGGTCTTAAGAACACTGGCGAGGCTATCCGTGCCGAGGCAAATATTGATGCCGGCAGCCGCCAGTTCAGCTCTCGGAAACAGGAGATGCTTGAAGTACTCATGGCTGCGCGGGCAATGAACCACGCTGACTTTATAGCGTTCAAGCACTGCCGCGTCGTCGCGCCACAGATAATTCACATGGACCGCGAGCACATTATCGCCGAGAAAATCATTTCGCTCCAGGTGGTGAATGGGCGAACCGAGACCGCAGTCAGACATATCGCGCTGGTGACGGAGCCACTCGTAAAGCGGGCCATGTTTGTAAACAAACATGTCGAACTCATCCTCCGATTCGGCAACATGAGTGACCAACCGCCACTTGCGTTTGCGCGCTTCATGGGCGGCAAGCTGGAGCAGCTCCCCCGTCGTGGTGTAAGGGGCATGCGGCGAAAGCCCGACCCGACCCGATGAGTCCGGGAGCGCGGCGCACTCGCCAACCGTTCTTCGCACCAGCTCATCGGCATGCTGCCCGCCTTTGAGCGAAATGAGTTCTCGGAATGAAATCACCCGCAACGGAGTGGACTGCCAGACTGCCGGGAGGAGCTCCGGAATCGTTTCCACGTCACCCGTGGTAGTGGTGCCGTTACGCAAGAGCATATCAGCCCCTGCGCGCCAGGAATCAGCAAAGTCCTGGTTGGTCCAGGAGCCTTTCAAGGAAACAATGGCTTGGATCCAATCTGTGAATGTTCTTTGCGGTGAAATCTTCCCAGCCATCCCGGTGTAATCGAGGTGGGAATGAGCGTTGACTAATCCAGGGAGCAGGATGACCTCTCCCAAATCCGTGACATCGCGTCTTTCATCCGCGGAGAATTCGCCCCAGGGCCGGACGGCGACAATCCGGTTCGCGGAAATGAGCACCGCCCCATCTTCAATGGGCGGCTGACTGACTGGCAAAACAATGCGGGCTCGGAGCAACATCAGCTTTAATTCGGGAGGAGAATGGCTGGGACGGCGAGGTCTGACAACACTTTCAAAACAGCTTTAGCAACGAAAACATCGGCTAAAAAATGACAGTGCCCCTCTGGAAACCAGCGGGGCAGCTGACAGGGAACAATAACTTTTTATTGCAGGCCGGCTTCCTGCCGACGGCGCTTGCTTTCGGAGGCTTCGCCGTGCTTGCGAGCTTTGTATTTGTTGTGGCGTTTGCGGATTTGCTGCTCGATTTTTTTAGACACCAAATCGATCGCTGCGTAAAGGTCGGTCTCACTGTCCTCGGCAAAGAGGTCTGGCCCCGGCATTCGCAGGCGCATGGAACATTTAAACTGGTTATCAGTGGCTTTGGAACTGTCATGCTCCAAAATGACGCGGGCATCCAATGCATAACGATCCAAGTGCTCCAACTGGTCAAGCCGGGCGAGGATGTGGTCTTCAATGGCCTTTGTAAGCGTCACGTTGTGCGTCGATAGAATCAATTTCATGCGTGATGGTTTAGAGTTCGGCTGAAGATAATCAGTCAAACCAGGGGATGTGGCCTTAACCGCAGAGGCCGGTGTTTCGGTTGCTTTTCTAGTTGCCATGGCGATATGATCTCCTAAACGACTTGGTTCGTGTTTCAGGCAGCAGGCAAAGCTTCGTTAATGGTGACCCGCGCGCCGCCCCGTTGCATGCAGTGCGTGAGGTAGGGCAATAATTGCTTCTTCCTCGACACCACACCTTCCAACTCAAATATACCCTGCTCCACGCTGGGGTAATCAATTTGTTTTATAAAAGCTTGGGTGCCGGTAATAAGCAGCAAAGAGGTATTTCGCACCACATCGGTGACCAAAAGGGCCGAAAAATAATAACCTTTCTCCCTGCGATAATCTTCAAGGGCGGAAATTACCTCGTTTTTGCGTTTCCAGAATTGGTCAAATCCAAGCTCTTCGATCTGGGCTACGCTGAAATTCTTTCCCTGCTCATGGAATTCCTTGCAATCGGCAGTGACTGCTTTGGTGGCTGGCAGCGAAGTCAGGACGGAGCCGGAAGCAAACAATTTCTCCGTGAACCGATCGGCCTGCACTCCCGAGATATCTTCGAGGCGCTTGAGAATTTCCGCATCCCGCTCCGTGGTCGTCGGCGAGGTCAGGTTGAGTGTGTCCGAGACGAGCCCGGCCAGCAGCAGGCCCGCAATCGCCTTGGGCAGCTCCACGTGGGCGCGGAAAAAGCAATCCGCCACGATGGTGCTCGTGGAACCCACTGGCTCATTGCGGAAAAGGATCGGCTGGCTGGTGGTAAAAGAACCGATGCGATGATGATCGATAATCTCGAGGATTTCGACTTGATCGGCCCCTTGCACGGCTTGAGAGAGTTCATTGTGGTCTACCAGGATGAGCTGGCGATCGACCTTTTTGAGGAAATCGGATTTGGACAGGACGCCAACCGTGCGTCCTTTTTCATCCAGCACGGGAAAGGCCTGGAAATGCGAAGCAGCCGCCACGTTCTGAATTTCAGCCAAAGGTTCATCGGCCCGGAAGGTCAGGAAATGCTCGTGCATCATGTGCTTCACACTGATCGCGGAGCGGACCAGCATGGCCGTGGTGGCGGTGTCATGCGGGGAGATCAGGAGATTCACACCAAATTTTTTGGCTTCTTCAAGAATGGACTCTTCCACCGGCAACCCGCCGGTGACGATCACGACCCGAACCCGGCCGCGAATCGCTTCACGCTGAATTTCCCAGCGATCACCCACAATGACGACCAACTTTTCCGGGGGATACTTAGGCAGGCGCTTGGAAAAGGATTCGGCGGTCATGGCGCCCACCATCAGAATCAAATCGTCTTCATTTTCGGGGTTGCTCGAAACAACCACTTGGGCGTCGAGGGTCCGGACAATATTGGAAACACTGGCCAGCACCCGGCGGGAATCAAAAACCCGGTCCGTGGTTGGACAGAAAAACTTGCTCATCTTGAAGACGGAGACGAGGCCCTGGCAAATTCCTTTGCTGTTCAGGATTGGCAGCACGCGGATGCCCTTGGCGTCCATCACGCTCAAGGCCTCCACCACCGTGGTTTCGGAAGTAACGCTCACCACGTTGCTCTGCATCACGTCCCGCACCTTGGGGGCGACGTCCGGAACAAATTTGGGAGCGGCCACTCCAAAAGTGCGCAGCACGAAGTCGATGCGCTCGTTTGTGTCGCCACAGCGGGCCGCCTCGGCATGCGGGAAGCCAGTCTTGCGTTTAAATTCGGCGTAGGCAATCGCGGAACAAATCGCGTCCGTATCCGGATTTCGGTGGCCTATAATTAGAAGTTCGCTTTCGCTCATCTGGCAGTCGCAACTTAATCAGTGGCCCCGCATCGAGCAAGCACAAGCGGGGCTTCCATTCCACGGCTGCATGCTGCTTCCAGCATTCAGCCCCTCAATATGGGTATTCTGATGAGTTTATCGGCAATGTCCATCCCCACTTTACCTGCGAACGTGCGAAAGTGAATTTAGGTTGTGCCAGGCCGGAATTGGGGCAGGTTATGGTTCACTGCCCACGCGTTACCGCGCTCGGGGTCATTGATTCACGGAGCCGCAGTGAATCTAAATGCGGCCAGGGCTAAACGATCGCGTGACGCACTTCGCTGGGGGCGCTGGGTTTGGATGGAAGGGTCGGCTCAACCGGCGTGGGCCGTTTTTCGGGTCCCTCTTTTTTCTTTAACTCCGCGTCCAGTGCTTCAGTAAGGGCCCGCCGCAGGAAACTGGTTTGTGATTCGCCGATTTTGATGACATTTTCCTGTTCCATAACTAAATGCAATATCGGCAGGAGCTGCGGTGAAGTTGAATTAAATCCGTAAGAACTGCTTTCGGGGCTTGCGGAAATGGCAGGCCTGCGTTTTCAATGACTTCGTTGCCAGCCATATGAATAAAAAGAACGCCCCCCAATTCCTTCAACACGCACCTTTCCATGGGCGAATCCCCGTTTGGCTTCTCGCAGCCGCGGCCACTGCGGGATTACTCTGCCCTCATCTGGGTCATGCCGCTTCCGCGGAAGCGAATTGGCCGCACTGGCGCGGGCCGCTCGACACCGGCGTCGCTCCGAAGGCTACTCCGCCTGCGAAGTGGAGCGAAACGGAGAATGTGCAATGGAAAGTGAAAATTCCAGGCAGGGGAACAGCCACGCCGATCATTTGGGACAACCAAGTTTTTATTCAAACGGCGATCAACACTGGCAAAAAGCCGGATGCGGCCAAAGCGAAGGTGGAGGCTCTCGCATCCGGTCAAGTCATGGCTGCTCCCGCCCCTGATGGCCCGCCACCAGCCGGCCAGCCGAGCCGCCGTCGCCCGGGAGGACCTGGCGGTCCTGGCGGCGGAGGTATGCGTTCCGAAAAGCCTTCCGAAACCTACCAATTTGTCCTGATAAGCCTGGACCGCCAAACGGGCAATGTTCTCTGGCAAAAAGTGGCTCGTGAGGAGGTGCCGCACGAAGGCCACCACCCCGACCATGGGTTTTCCTCTCACTCACCGGTTACCGATGGACAAAATATCTACTCTTACTTCGGTTCCCGCGGTCTGCACTGCTACGATATGCAGGGCAACCTGAAGTGGGAAAAGGATCTCGGCCGAATGCAAACGCGCAATTCCTTCGGCGAAGGCAGTTCCCCCGCCCTCTTTGGAAAAACGATTGTCGTGAATTGGGACCACGAAGGGGATGACTTCATCGTGGCGTTTGACAAGGACACCGGCAAGGAATTGTGGCGCCAACCGCGCTCAGAGGACACCACCTGGGCCACCCCGCTGATTGTTCAACATGAAGGCAAAGCGCAGGTTGTAACCTCCGCGACTAAAAAAATTCGCAGCTACGATCTGGAAACGGGCAAACAGCTTTGGGAATGCGGCGGCATGACGGCAAATGTCATTCCGTCTCCTGTAGCTGGGAACGACATGGTTTATCCGATCAGCGGCTTTCGCGGAAATGCCTTGCTGGCCATCAAGCTGGGGCGCACTGGTGACCTGACCGACTCCGACGCCATCGTGTGGAAACGGACCAAAAACACTCCCTACGTCCCTTCGCCGCTGCTTTACGGAGACCGGCTTTATTTTTTCTCCAACAACAGCGGGATCCTTTCCTGCGATGACGCCAAAACCGGCAAAACACTGTTCGATGCTGAGAGGTTGGAAGCGTTGCCAGGTGTTTACGCCTCGCCTGTTGGAGCCGATAATAAGATTTACCTCGTAGGCCGAAATGGAACCTCCGTGGTCATCAAGAAAGCCGACAAGCTGGAAGTGCTGTCCACGAACAAGCTGGATGATAAATTTGACTCCTCGCCCGCCATCGCCGGCAAGCAACTCTTCCTTCGCGGACACGAATACTTGTATAGCATTGCGGAAAAGTGAGCCGCTTTAATTAACCTACATTGAGAGCGCGCGCTCCCTGCGTGATCGCTACCACTGCTGGATGCGTCAGTTTACGTTCGGCGCTGATTGCATAAAACTGCGTGCGACACTGTTGCGTTTTACCAATCAGTTGAATGCCATAGCGTGTCAATGCTTCCTTGGCCACCAGGCTGGGCATGGGCATAAAGCCCATGCCATCCACAGCCGCGACGGCCATTAGCGCCGTGTCATCAAACTCCGCCACTACGCGCGGGCGAATATGGTTGGCGGACAACCATGCTTCGAGGGTGCGCCTGAGGGCGCAGTTGGACGAAGGCATCAAGGCCGGCGCATCGTTGAGCGACTTGGGGAATTTTCGCTTGAGACTGGCGGCCAGTTTCGGCTCCGCGCAGAAAGAAAGGCCAGATTCCCCGAGTAAATAGTTGAAGACCTTTATGGGCAACGAGCTTGGCGCCGGCTCGTCCGCCAGCACAATGTCCAATCGGTAAGCCGCCAGTTGTGCGAGCAGGTCTGTCGCTTTTCCTTCCCTGCAAACTACCTGGACGGTTTGCGGCAGCGAGAAGACGGGCTTCACGATTTGCCAACTCGCCAGCTTCGGCAGCGAATCGGTGATGCCCACCTGTAAACGCAAGACCCTTGCGCCAGACTCCTGGCGGGTGGAATCCAGAAGTTGCTGGCCCAAGGAAAAGATTTCCTCTGCGTAGCCGAACGCCCGCTGGCCTGCTTCCGTGAGGGTCAACGAACGGCCGCCGCGCCGAAAGAGTTTCTCACCCATCACGGACTCAAGCGCCGCAATTTGGGCGCTGATCGTCGGTTGGGAAACGTGCAGCTTTTCCGCT
Organism: Verrucomicrobiales bacterium; assembly: GCA_028293425.1. GTDB lineage: Bacteria > Verrucomicrobiota > Verrucomicrobiia > Limisphaerales > JAQGOV01 > JAQGOV01. Next base: position 8,817 of record JAQGOV010000071.1, on the reverse strand, counting down.
GCCTGGCGCAGGCTGCCTTCTTTGGCCACAGCCCAAAAGTATCTCAGGTGATGATAGTTCAGAAAGTCCATGTGTCGTAAAGGGCCTCAGCTAGAGAATCCACTCCTGAGAGTATTCGTATAAACCTAAGTGTCCATTCGAAAACTCGTAATAGCCTAATCCTCTCCCGAAGCGTAACTTTAAGCCCGTCAGAGCGTGGGAAAGCGTGTTGCAGCCAGTACTCGCGAGGAACCTGCCGATGGCGTTGGTGCATCAGTGCTGGCTTCCGGCCGTATACCCACGGCTTCTGTCGAACAATTATGCACGACAAAATGCAGCTTCAGCGATTCGAACTGAAGTATATGATCGACGATGCCACCGCCCTAGGGGTGCGCGATTTTGTGAGCACCCGGCTGGAGCTCGATGAGTTCAGCGTCGGGAAACCAAACTTTTCCTACCCGGTCCACAGCCTCTACCTCGACTCCGACGATTTGCACTTGTTCCAAAGCACAGTCAACAGCGAAAAGAACCGCTATAAACTGCGGTTGCGCTATTACAGCGACAAACCCGGGTCTCCGGTCTTCTTCGAAATCAAACGCCGTGTCGATGGCGCCATCCTCAAACAGCGTTGCGGGGTCAGGCGCGAAGCGGTGGAAGAAATACTTGGCGGCCACGTCCCCGAACCGGACCAGTTCCTTTCAAAAGAACCAAAAAACCTGGTCGCCTTGCAACGTTTCGTGGAACTCATGGAATGGATTGGCGCCAAACCCAAGGTCCATGTTGCTTACCTCCGCGAGGCCTGGCTGCCGCATGATGGCAATTCCGTTCGGATTACCATGGACCGCAACGTGCGCGATGACCCGGATCCTACTGCCCGGCTTGCCTGCCAGATGTTGAACCCGGTCGATGTGTTTGGAAACCAGGTGGTGCTCGAAATCAAGTTCACTGGCCGTTTTCCAGCCTGGATTGGCGACATGGTCCGAATTTTTCGGCTGCAACGCTGCTCGGCTGCCAAATACGTCGATGGGATCTGCCGCATGACAGACAAATGGGGTGGCGGACACTCCTCGGAAATTGCTTGTCGGATCCTCGGTTCGGTTTCCCGGCAAGCGATCCAAGCCCGTGCGCGCCACCTGAGCCTGATGCCGGATTTGGCGGATTCTGGCAATCACACCCTTTTGCCTTCCACATGAATGTCATGGTTCAAGATCACCACGCATACCTTGAGTTCTCTCCGCTTCACTGAGAGTTAATGCTGTTCAGTGCGATGCCCCGTGGAAATAATGACCCTATGCCGCCAGCAATTCAAACGTGTTGGGCTGGTCCATGCTTCGCTTTTCCATCATCCTGCGAAGTTTAGTGAAAGCTTTGTTTTGAATTTGCCGCACGCGCTCCCGGGTGATCCCGAGCAATGCCCCCACTTCCTCCAGCCTTTTAGGCGGGCTGCCATCCAATCCGAACCTGGCATTCAATAACGCAGCTTCGCGCGCACTGAGTTTAGCCACCAGTTCCCGGAGCAGTTGGACCGTGTTTTGATTCGCCACGATTTCAGTGGCAGTCCCGGCACTTTCATCCTCAACGATTTCCCCCAAGGTGCTGCCTTCATCTTCTCCGAGAGTCGCGTCCAGCGAAAGCGGGCGTGTGTTGGCGGCCCGCATCTCCCCTACCCTCCGTGAGGTCGTGCCCAATTCCTTGGCCAATTCCTCATCCGAGGGCTCGCGCCCATATGCCTCCGTCAACTGCCGGGCGCATTGGTGCATTTTGTAAAGCTTGTCCACGATATGCACCGGGAGCCGGATGGTCTTGGACTGGTTAGCCAAAGCGCGCTTAATGGCCTGTTTGATCCACAAGGTTCCATAGGTGGCTAACTTTGCGCCCTTGGCCGGGTCATAACGCTCAACGGCTCTCATGAGGCCAATGTTGCCTTCGTTGATCAAATCCAATAAAGGAACTCCCAGGCCTTCGTAGTCGCGCGCCATCTTTACCACCAACCTCAGGTTGGCAAGAATCATTTCGTCTCGGGCCGTTTCGTCGCCCTCCCTGATGCGTCTCGCCAGTTCCACCTCTTCTTCCAGTGTCAGGAGCTTGGTCTTCCCAACTTCGCGCATATAAAGGTTCAAGCTATCGCAGCCATTGCTCGTATGCTGCCGCTCCTGTGATTCAACGACGGAGGATCCTGGCCTGGGCACCCCTTCAGTCAATGTCCCGGAAATATTTCGCATGGGCCCTATCCTTGGGAATAACTGAGTGCCTTTATAGAAGGATGTTCCCCCAACAAAGCCAAAACAGCGCCCTACTGCGCCTTCGGGTTAAACCCATTTTTAGTGCTCATGAGATCGGGGGGGAATCCTGCACCTATGCCTCTCTGGGCGGCAGAATATCAGCGTTTGAAAGGCCAGCAGTACAAACCCTCTGGAGCCAATGGTCGGGATTGAACCGACGACCGCCGGTTTACGAAACCGGTGCTCTACCACTGAGCTACATTGGCCTCAGATAAAACTGCCAGGACCGAAAGCCCTGGCAACGCTATGGTTTATAATCCGCTGCCTCGCCCGGGTCAAGCGACTGCTTTCTGCATCGGTCGCTGGTGTGATTTCTTTATTCGTCCTCATGTTCTCCGCCAACGCGCTTTGGGCCTAAACCGCACTTTATTGGAACTTTTGCGACTTTCGCGGACTCATTTTCAAATTACTGAACATTTTTTAGTGACAAAACTCCTGAACTTCCGCACAAAAATGAATCATTGTGGGGCACCTCGGGTTTGCAATCGAAATTAGGTTTTTTCCTAATTCAAGTTGGCAACTCAGGGATTTCCCCCGATATTCACGGACCCGAATATGGCTGAAAACGCAAAGACGAATTACGACGAGAGCAAGATTAAGACGCTTTCCTCGCTGGAGCACATCCGGCTCCGTACGGGCATGTACATTGGCCGGACCGGCGACGGCTCACATTACGACGACGGCTGCTATATCCTCCTGAAAGAGGTCATTGATAACGCCATTGACGAGTTCATCATGGGCCATGGCAAGGAGATCATGATCGAACGCACCGGCAATGTCGTTTCCGTGCGCGATTTCGGCCGCGGCATCCCCCTGGGCAAAGTCATTGACTGCGTTTCCAAGATTAACACCGGAGCCAAGTACAACGACCAGGTATTCCAATTTTCCGTCGGTTTGAACGGCGTTGGCACCAAGGCCGTTAACGCCCTGTCCAAGCACTTCGTGGTTCGCAGTCATCGCGACGGCGAATACGTCGAAGCCACTTTCAAGCAAGGCAAGCTCAAGGATGAGAAAAAGGGCAAAGCCGCCAACGAGCCCAACGGCACCTACATCCAGTTCGAGCCAGACCCGGTTATCTTTAAGGTCACCGAATACAAAGAAGAGTACATCGAGCGCCGCCTGCGTCATTACAGCTACCTGAACAGCGGCCTCAAGCTGACCTACAATGGCAAGAGCTTCCAGTCCCGCAACGGTCTATTGGATCTGATCATGGAGGAGCTCGAACTGGACAACAGCGAGCCGATTTACCAGCCGCTTTATTATTCCAGCAAAACGCTCGAGTTCTGCTTCACCCACAGCAACAGCCGTTACGGCGAAACGTTCTTCTCGTTCGTGAACGGCCAGTTCACCTCGGACGGCGGCACGCACTTGAGCGCCTTTCGCGAAGGTTTGCTCAAGGCTGTCAACGAATACTCCAAAGGCAGCTACGAAGGCGATGACGTGCGCGAGTCCATGGTCGGCGCTGTGTCCATCCGTCTTCAGGATCCGATCTTCGAGTCGCAAACCAAGAACAAGCTCGGCAACACGGAAATCCGTTCCGAACTGGTCAACCGCGTTCGCGAGGAATTGCTCCATTTCTTTAACCGCAACAAGCCCATTGCGGAGAAGATCATGGCCAAGGTCGAAGACACCAAGCAACTCCGCAAGGAATTGCAGGAAGTCAAAAAGCTCGCCCGCGAGCGGGCCAAAGCCATCACCTTGCGCATCCCTCAGCTCAAGGATTGCAAAATGCATTTCAACAAGGAAAAGGGCAAAGGCAAAGGCACAATGGTCTTCATTACCGAAGGTCAATCCGCCGCCGGCTCCATCGTGAGCTGCCGTGACGTCAATACGCAGGCCATTTTCGTGCTGAAAGGCAAACCGCTCAACGTTTGGGACCTCAAGCGCGACATCGTTTATAAGAACGATGAAATGTACAACCTCATGCGCACCCTCGACATTGAGGACACCGTGAACAGTCTGCGCTACGACAAGGTCATCCTGGCAACCGATGCCGACGTGGACGGCCTCCATATCCGCAACCTGCTCATTACCTACTTCTTTAAGTTCTTCGAAGAAGTCGTGCAGAACGGTCACTTGTACGTTTTGGAAACCCCGCTCTTCCGTGTTCGCAACAAGGAGCAGACCATTTATTGTTACTCCGAGACAGAGCGCGCGGCGGCGATTGCGAAGCTTGGGAAAAATCCCGAGATCACCCGGTTCAAAGGCTTGGGTGAAATTTCACCCAGCGAATTCAAACAATTTATCGGCAAGGATATGCGCGTCAGCCAGGTGGAGTATGCGCCCAAATCGGACACCCAAAACATCCTGACCTTTTACATGGGCAAGAATACTCCCGATCGCAAAGATTACATCATGAGCAACCTCGTGGTGTCCGTAGAGGATTAATTCTCAACCCAGCTTTCACATGTCTGCAAATCGCATTAATAAAGATCAGCCAGAGCTGCCCATTGATGGCAAAGGCAAAGGCAAGGGCGATAAACCGAAGCCCGCCGCAGCCAGCGGAAACGGCGCTGACGGTGGCAACGGGAACGGCAACGACGAAACGCACGTGCACGTGGAGAACGTGACCGTCGCTCATCGGCCTTTTGTTCCGGGCACCTTTGATACCGCCCTTCACAAGCGGGTCGATACGAGCTTCCTCGAATACGCCTCCTACGTCATCCGCGACCGCGCCATTCCAAACCTGGAGGACGGCCTTAAGCCCGTGCAACGCCGCATTATGTGGGCACTGCGCGAGAAGGACGATGGACGCTTTATCAAGGTGGCCAATATCGCCGGGCACGCGATGCAGTATCATCCCCACGGCAACGTTTCCATCGAGGACGCACTGGTGGTCCTCACGAACAAGCGTTACCTGATCGAAGGCCAGGGTAACTACGGAAATATCTACACCGGTGACGTTGCGGCCGCTTCGCGTTATATTGAGTGCCGGCTCACCCCGCTCGCTCGCGAGGAACTCTTCAACGACGAGCTGACCGAGTTCGTTCCGAGTTACGATGGTCGTAACAAGGAACCGGTCACGCTTCCGTCCAAGCTGCCCCTGCTCTTGATGCTCGGCACCGAAGGCATCGCCGTCGGTCTCTCCTGCAAGATTCTGCCGCACAATTTCCCTGAGCTGCTCCAGGCCCAGATCGCCATCCTGAAGAAACAGCCGTTTAAATGCCTCCCGGATTTCCAAACCGGTGGCCTGATGGACGCGCGCGATTACCAGGACGGTAAAGGCACGATCAAGGTCCGCGCCAAGATCAAGGTGAAGGATGAGTCCACGGTTACGATCAAGGAAATCCCGCCTGGCACAACCACTGATTCGCTGATTAGCTCGATCGAAGACGCCGCTCGCAAAGGCAAAATCAAGATCAAGAGCATCAACGACTTTACCTCCGAGGATGTCGAAATCGAAATCCGAGCCCCGGCCGGCGTGAGCGGCGAACAGCTCGTGGACGCGCTCTACGCCTTCACGGATTGCGAGGTCTCTATTTCCAGCCGCCTGATTGTTATCCGCGACAATCGCCCGGTCGAACTGACCGTGACGGAAGTGCTGCACGCTAACACCGAGCAGCTCGTGGATCTCCTCAAGCGCGAACTCGAGATCAAGCTTGGGAAGCTAAACGATGAACTGCATTTCCGCACCCTGGAACGCATCTTCATCGAGGAACGCATCTACAAGAAGATCGAGCAGTGCCGCACTAACGAAGCCGTCATCCAAGCTGTCTACGATGGCTTCAGGCCGTTCAAGGATCAGCTCGTCCGCGAGATCACGGACCCTGACATCGACCGACTGCTCCAGGTCCGCATTCGCCGCATTTCGCTCTTCGACATCAACAAGCATCGCGAAGAGATGGAGAAGACCAAGGCTGAGATCACCGAAACTCAGAAGAGTCTCAAGAACCTGATCAAATACGTTGTCAGTCATTTGGAACGGCTTCTGGAAAAATACGGCCCGCAATATCCGCGCCTGACCAAGAGCAGCCGCTACGACGAAGTCGACGCCCGTGAGGTCGCTTTCAAAGCCTTCAAGGTCACCTACGACCGCGACTCCGGTTACATCGGCTACAAGGTTTCCGGTGATGAGTTCCGCATTGATTGCACCAAGTTCGACAAACTGCTCATGGTCTTTAAGGATGGCCACTACAAGGTCATTGAATTGCCCGAAAAGCTATTTGTCGGCCCGGATGTGCTCCTCTGCACCTTGCCCGATCGTGACCGCGTCTTCACCTGCGCCTACACGGACCGAACTGCTACCTACCTGAAGCGTTTCACCTTCGGCGGGATTATTCTCGATAAGGAATATCGTTGTATTCCTGAGAAGTCCCGCATCCTGTACTTTGACTCAGGGACGCCAAAGGAGCTTTACATCAAGTACAAGCCCGCGCCTCACCAGAAGGTGAGCCAGCAAATCTGCGATCCGTCCGAAGTGGATGTGAAGACTCCTAAAACGCTTGGCCGCCAGATCTCGATCAAGGATGTTGGCAGCATCAACGCCAAGCCGCCTCGCAACTGGGACGAGAAGGAAACAACGACCAAGCTGCAGTTCAGTTAAGATTCGGCTTTGGTTTTTCCGAACCCGGCGCTTGTGCTCAATAATTATAACAAAGGCTGGAGCGAATGCTCTGGCCTTTGTTCTGAGAAGCTTATCGCCCTTGCGAATCCTTCAGCCACGAATTGACGCTGAGGACGCCATACCCGTTACCAAAGTAGCTTTGCGTCTCCACCACCTTCGCAAAGTCATCCACGCTGATTTTGCCTTTCGAAAACGCCTCTACATCGGAGCGCTTGGCGCGCACCGTCATCACCGTTCCATTTTGCGAAAGCTGGACCGATGAAGTTGAAAAATTACCTTTAGATCCCCCAAGTCCAGATTGCTGTGCCGATTCAGGTTCCTCCGTCGCCCCTGCCGCCGGCAATGCATTGACCGGCGTGAGTGTGCGTTTTTTGTTATTCTTTTCTGCCACACTCTTTTTGGCTTTACTCAGCGCCACAGGATGTCCAAACACGCTGAAGCTAATCCACTCATCGGGTTTCATATCCCTGATGTTTGCCGTGCGCTTCATGGTCTGCATGAGCAACTTCTTCAAAGCCTCCACCTGCGCCCCACTATATTTGGCCCTGGAGCTGACCGTTCCAGATTCCGACCAACGATCGGAAGTTTGCCCATACAACTCCCGCTTCGCCCGCTCCCACTCCGACACGGTTGAAGGCACGGACTCGTTGGTTTCCTTCGTGGTCTCCGGAGTATAAACCGGAAAGTTGACCTTGATCATGAACAACGCGCCGAACCCTTCCATATACATGGCCCGCACTGATCGGCTGCCTGTGTAAACGAGGTCGATCCCGAGCGCCTTATCCACACCGCCCTCTCCGACTCCTTTTCGTAAATCCTCCTCGATCAGCTTTGTCATGATCGCAAGATCCTCCTCCATCCTGCTGTTCGCCACTTCGTCCGAGGCCGAGAACTTCAGGACCAAAGAAGGTATCTGGCTATAACCTGAGGAGCCTACCGTTGTCGACGTTAGGAAGCGCCCAGTGGCCGTGGTGCGGACGTTGCCTCGCGATTCTGTCGCAACAGGGATGCTGGACAAGCCGTTAGGCGCTGCCACCACCTTTGGATTCGGCGCTCCGGGCGCGGCCCCGGCGATCCCCAGTTCCTGGGCTGGAGTAGGTGCTGCTGGCGGGGCAACCTGCGCCAGACTGCTCCAACCACAAACCGTCCAGACCAGCAAAGTGATTCTCCTTTTCATCGATTATTCTCCCTCCACGAGCCGACTGGCTGTTGAACCAACCGAACTGAGCTCAGTTAAGCGGCTTCGCGCCGCCTTCAGTTCATCGTCTGCATGAGAAGCGACCGTCTCCAAATCCTTCCGTAAACTCACGAGGCCTTCCTCATGTTTTGTGCTCAACTCTTCAATCATTGCTATGAGATGCTGACGGTCCTCCTCCCGTTCCGTGGCCATGTTGGCCAGTGTTGTTTGCAGTTCCTTCATGGTTTCGGCAAAAGCGTTGTCAGCAGGGGCAGTTCTGGTTTGAACGGCTGTTTGCTTTTTCAATTCGGTCATCTGCGACTCCAGCCGGCTCATTTCCGTTCGCATGCTGGCTCGCGTACTGGCCATACTCCATTGGCCTGCCGCCAGTCCGATGCCAAGCATCAGCACCGCAGCCGCAGCCCACGCCAAAGGCTGCGCCCCCGAACGGCGGACCTTCTGGCGCGGTGGCACCTGCCAGGCATCCATCCGGCGCAGGCTTTTCTGCCACTTGGAGACTTCGGCAGAGCATTCAGCGCACTGCTTCAGATGCTCTTCCAATTGCTGCCGCTGCTCCGGTTCGGCTTCCCCGAACACAAAGGGAACCCATTCTTCACGTTTCGGATGTTTCATAATGCAAATAGTTCTCTAGGTTTGTTCGCGCTTCGGGACTGATTACGTGGGCCGCTCTTTATTTGCGGTTCCAAAATTCGGGTTAATTGACTCAGGGCTTCAGCCATCCGGGAATTCACAGTGCCTTCTGGAATTTCCAGGACCTGTGCGATTTCCCGCAGCTTCAGGCCTTCATAATGCCG
>JAQGOV010000058.1 GCA_028293425.1 Verrucomicrobiales bacterium | reverse complement strand
TTTTGCACGTCGGGAATCATTCACAACTTCCGGGCAGCCTTCAACCGGAAGAATTGGAGAATCAGCTGGAGCCGATCTATGTGGAAATTTGGCGGTGGTTTTTTCCGGACTCTTTGGTCTTGTGCTGTTTTTCCCGATTTTAAATTTACTCTGCAACAGCTACGAACCGGACCAGCTGTTAGGTTCTTTCTGTCTTGGATTACCAACATTCCTCGGGGGACATGTCCTGGCATTTTTGGCCGGTGCTTCCAGTTCGGAAAAGGCTAAACGGAAAGGTAAAAAGGCTCTGCTGATTATTTGGGGAAGCATTGCATTGTTCATCCTTTGCTTATGTATCGGGGTATTGGTCGTAGGCCTGTGGGCCTCTGTCAGCGCGGCGCGCCAAAAGTGACTGTTACCCGAGAACCAGTATCGTTGTGCCAGAAGTGATGGCAAGCTGTGTAAGGGCTATTGCGGGGAGATGCGACGGGAAAGCGTCGAAGCCAAGGCCGAGCGCATCATCGCCGAGGACATTTTCATGGATGATGTGGACCGGCAAGATTTCAGAAACCATGCTCGGGCCAACCCCCGTTTACGTCGAGAATTGGTGAGCCGCCTTTCGCGAACTCACTGGAGCAAGAGCCCAAGCGGCTTAGCTTGATTCGACCAAATCTGCGGGCCACCGAGTGGGACTTACGGGCACTTAGGGGAAGCGCAGTCGGAAAAAGTTCTGGGAGGAGGTGGCGGGGATGGTAACCCGAATTTCCCCAGCTACGATATTGCTCGTGGTGATCGAAGAAGGGTTCCAAGTGGCGTTCGGCGGAAGTTTCGCAGCAGTTTCGACCACGGCATTGCTCGCCCAGGCCGGCCAGGTCAGCATATGGGAAGTTCCAGCAGGAGTGATCTTCAGCCTTGGCATCACAAAAAGTCCATTCGCGGTAAAGGAAGCGGCCAGGCTATTGGCAAAGGGATCGGAAACCTCGCGCAAGGCCGGATGATCTTCAAACAGGATTGTGCTGGCCCCGGTGGCGTTCGGCGCCGTCACGAAAGTCAGAGCTGCCACCTCTTGTGTGCCGCTCTGAAAAGTGTTGGTGCCAATCGGCAGCGTCAGTGCAATTCCAACCAGTCCGGTGGATGAGCCAGCCGAATTTACGTTGAACACAGCCGAGCTAGCATTGATGCCGGCGCTCCCGCTCACGAAGGCAAGGACAGAAGGATCAAAATGCACGCTGAATCCGATGGCACTCTCGTTACCTTGCGCGACCAGCCAAACGGGCACGCGATTTGTCTGGCCAGCCTGCAGTCCCGTCTTTGGGATGATGACTTGGCGCTCACCAGACGTTGCCTTTGCCACCAGCGTCAGAGATTTGGCTGCGAGCGAGCCGAGCGGCCCAGTTGGCCCTCCGGCTTCGGTTAAGGGGTCCAGACCCGCCGCATAGCGTCCTGCCTGCACCCAATCTGTGAGCGATAGCACGCCGTTACCGAGAGTGGCGCGGGGGGCGCAATCGGCTCTCTGGAATTGGGCTGGGGTCAGACCGGTGTCCAGGCCCGCCGCGTAGCGGCCGACCTTGATCCAGTCGGTCACGCTCACCGCACCGTTCCCATCTGGCGCCGGCGTGACGTCTGCCTCGTAACCGCCACCTTGGATGGTCACAATGCTCCCCAGATAACTGGCCTGAAGCTCGTTGGCGAGCGAATCGGAAACGTCCCTCCCCAAAGGCTGGTCTCCAAAACTGATCGCCACCGTCGAATTGCCAACTCCGGGCGCAACGTTAAACGTGACAAGGACTACCTCCTGCGTGCCCGCTGGCAAAGCGCCGCCACCGCCCAAGGCAAGGGAAACTCCCAGCCGGCCGACGGAAGCCTGAGCTTCGTTCACATTCAGCACCGCACCGGAACCGCCGAGGCCCAACTGAACAGGGCCGACATAACTCAACGCAGAAGGCCCAAAATTAATGCTGAACTGAACCGCGTTCTCATTTCCCTGACCGATGAGGTAGATGGGGACTGTCACCGTTCCGCCAGGTGCAGCGCTTGCACTTCCGATCTGCATCAACCGGCCATCGATCGGCAGGACTGTCAAAATGGCCGGCGCGCTGGTGACGGATCCACCCGCGTTGCTTACGATCACCGAGTAAGTTCCCGTGTTGCCAAAGGAGATATTCTGAAGACGCAAGCTGTTTGAGTTTGCCCCGACGTTGCTGGCGCCATTGAAAACCCACTTAAAACTCATCGGGATCGTGCCCGTGACCCCTACGGTGAAAGTCGCGTTCGACCCTTCCTGAGCTGATTGGCTTTGCGGCTGGGAGGTGATCGTGGGTGGGGTTGGCGGGGCGTTGACATGGATACTGATCGCATCGGAAACAGTCGAGCTGCCCGAATCGTCAACAGCCACGGCTGTGAGGGTGTAGCTCCCGACGCTTACGTTTGTCCAGAGGAAATTATAGGGAGCATTTGTCAAGATGCCGATGATTTCGCCCCCGGATCGAAGAATGACCTGGGCCACCGAACCGTCGCTATCGGAGGCGGCGACCGTGATGGCGATATTTGCTGGTCCGAGAAACCCCGCTCCATTGGTGGGCGCGCTAATCGCCACCACGGGCGGGATATCCGGCGGCGGAGGAGTCCCGTTGTGGTACACGCTCACGTAACCCGTCGGAGTAACGTTTGAATTAGTGCGGCTTCGTGAAACCAGAACATCCATTCGACCATCGCCATCGACATCGGCGAGCAGGAGCCCGCCCGCAGCAAAACTTTGAATATCATTGAGAGGGAAGTCCATTCGCGGCCCGAATGAAGAGGTGTTGATCGCCCCCGGCGAACTCGTATTCAGGAAAACCGAGAAGGACCCAGTAGAACCACAATCCGTTCCTTGATTGAAGACCACCAGATCCACTTTCGCATCCCCGTTCATGTCGGCCATTTGGATCGCGTTCACATCCAGCGCGCAATGCTGGGATGCACTGAACTGGATCGGGGCCGCAAAAGAGTTCGAGCCGATTCCTGGGCCGGTGGTGAGATTGCGGAGCACATTCAAGCCAGTGCCTCGGATGCTCACGAGGTCCGGCCTCCCGTCGCCATCAATATCCGCAGCCGCGAACGACATAGGTTCATTGCCGGGCGGATAAATGCGGATGGTCACCGGCGCTCCGAGAGTGCTGTTATTAATTCCATTCCCAGTGCTCGTATTACGGAGCATCCTCACTCCCCAATCGCCAATAGCTGCGACGTCTGGCCTTCCATCCAAATCGAAATCGGCCACCGCCAATCCTTGCGGGCTGTCCAGGTCGGCAAAGAAAAAGTCGATGGGAGCCGAAAACGAGTTTGAGGCGATCAGTCCGGGACTGGTCAGGTTTTGCAAGACCGAGATCAGCGCAACGGAAGTCCTGCGGGTCAGGATAATATCGAGCCGGCCATCACCATCCAAATCCGCAACACAGATGCCGCCGGATGCCAGAAGGGATGGCACGGGTATCGTTAAGGCCTTTTCGAAGGAAGCGGCGGTGAGAGCGCCGCCGTTCGTGCTTATGTTATGAAAGATAACAACTTGGTCCGGTTGGTTTTCATAGAGGAGCAGATCCAATCTGCCATCGCCGTCCAAGTCTGCCAGCACGGAACCGCGCGGGGCGTTGTTAGCCCCGGCCAACGGTGTGAAAAGCTGGAGCAAGCCTCCCAGGGATGTAAAGAGAGGACCCGGAGTACTGTTGTTGTTCAACAGTCCGAATCCGCCCACACCAGAAAAAGTCCCTAAGAGGGCAACGTCCGGCCTGCCGTCTCCATCCAGGTCTCCCATTTGCAACCTTCCAGCGCTCAAAGGGTCGGAAATATAATCCGTGCGTTGGTCGAACTGGAACGGCGGGCCGGCCGGAAACGTAAGGGTGAACGGCCGCTTCGCAACACCCGTCAAGCCGGCGGTTGTCACTGTAATTGGCTGATACGTCGCGCCGCTTGGCACGCTTACCACGAGGGAGTTAGCCGTGGCGCTGATGACGGTTGCTCGGACGGCCCCAAAATAAACGATATTGTCAGCAAGGGCAGGGCTGAAGTTCGCGCCGGAAAGGGTAACAAAGCTTCCGATGGGACCGGATGAGGGCGAAAAATTATTAATGGTTGGCGGCGGCTGTGTGGGCACCGGATAGACCGTGATATTCACCGGAGCAGAGGTGGACGCTACTCCCACATTGTCGATGGCTGATGCGGTGAGTGTATACGCTCCAGCCATAACATTGGTCCACAGCAGGCTATAGGGTCCGTTTGTGGATTTGCCTAACAGCGCGCCGTTGGCGAAAAAAATCACCTGAGCGACCGTGCCATCAGCATCTGACGCGTTGGCTGTGAGCGAGATGCTGGCGGGTGCTGTGAATGTGGCGCCATTTGTGGGCAGGCTGATGGTGACACTGGGCGGAACGTCCGGAGGGGCGGGAGTCGTGTTGTAATAGACACTGAGGTAATCAGCGCTGGGGCAGCAGTCTCCAGGCGCCAAAATAATATCCGGCCTCCCGTCCAAATCAAGGTCGGCAATCGCCACAGAGAACGCGTTTCTCGTGTAAAAACTGAAAGGCAGAGCGGGAGCAAAGGAATTGGTGCTCAGGCTACCCGGGGAACCCTGATTGAGGATAATCGAAAATAAAGACTGGCCGCTATTATTCGGGCTGGTCACGACGAGATCCACTTTGCCATCGCCATTAAGGTCGCCTAAAGCGATGGTCCCGGGGTTAGTTACATCGAGGCCCGGCAGCTCAACCTTTTCGCCGAACGAGTTGGTGTCGAGTCCAGGACCGAGCGTGAGATTGCGCAGGATGGTGGTCTTCGTTTTCGGATATCCGCCGGAGGTGACCAGGTCGAGCCTGCCGTCGCCGTCCATGTCTCCCAATGCCAACAAATCACCGCCCATATCTAAGGCGACGGGGTTCGCAAGGGTGGACGGGTTGATAAGGGGGACGGTGCTGGTGTTTCGGAGGAGCCTCACGCCATTCCCCGTTAACGCGGCTACGTCGAGTTTGCCATCGCCATCAAGGTCACCAAGGGCAATGGCGTAAGCATTGGTGAAAGAAGCAGAGAGTAAATACGCCGGCGCCGCGAACGAATTGGAGGTAACGGTGCCGGGCAAAGTGAGATTCTTGAGGACGTAAATACCGCTGGAATAGCCTAATACGAGAATCTCCGGCCGGCCATCGCCATCTATATCGCCGACGGCCAAGGCGCCGGAGGAGAAACTCAAGCCCGGCACGTTCAGCAAAACGGCTGGGGCAAATGCGGCAGCACCCCCCGGTGCGCCGAGGTTCCGGAAGACGATCACCATCTCACCCCACCACACTGTCTCGATCAAATCCAGTTTCCCGTCGCCATCAATATCTGCCAGCACTACCGAACGCGCACCGCCCGCGTAAATGCCAGGATAATTACCGCTGAGCGCAGTCCCCGGGCCAAGAGAGCCGTGCCCGAGTGTTCCCCCGGTGCTGGCGTTTTGGAAAAGCAGAAACCCGCCCACGCCGCCATCGAAGGTGGCCAGCATGGCCACGTCCGGCCGCCCATCGCCATCCAAGTCGCCGATAGCAAACGGGTTGGCTTGAGCTGAACTAAAGTCTCTTCGGCCCTCAAACTGGGGAGAACTAACGCCGAAAAACGTGCCAACGAACGGCCGCTTTGCAGTGCCAGTGCGCCCTGCCGTGGTCACCGTGAAAGGTTGATAGCTCGTCCCTGGCGGTGCCAGAACAACGAGGGCGTTGGTGGAGGCACTTGTCACCATGGCCCGAACCGGGCCGAAGTAGACGATGTTGCTGGAGGGTATTGAGCTAAAGTTGGCCCCGGTAATGGTCACCTCCGTCCCAACCGGACCCGAGGTAGGCAAGAAACTATCAATCAGCGGTGCCTGCGGTCCCTCCCTGACGAAGGGGGTGACCGTCAAGAGCGCGTTGGAACTCATCAATGTCCCCAGAGCGTTTGTGAGCAGGCAGCTATACGAATCACCATTGTTCGTTTGCGATACAGGATTGATCACCAAGGTGGCACGGTTGGCGCCGGGAATCGGAGTGCCGTTGAGCAACCACTGGTAAGTGATTTGGGCTTGGTTTGTCACCACCACCGTGAATATAGCGTAAAAGCCTTCGCTCACCGTCACATCGTTCGGCTGCGCCAGGATCTGGGGTGCGGAAAGGGCGGGAAGCATGCGGCTGCCGGGAATCGGCTCCTCAATCGTGCCGTTCGGGAGTTGCCAGCGAACGGCTAGGTTATCCCCGCCTGCTCCCTCCTTCATCAACGCTTCAATATAGTAGCGGCGCCCGCCTACCAGCGCGATCGGGGACGACACCTGATTGGCTTCCTTCGTCCATTCCCGAG
>JAQGOV010000045.1 GCA_028293425.1 Verrucomicrobiales bacterium | reverse complement strand
TACAAGTCCATAAGGCCTCGCTGTTCAGATTGAGCGTTTCTTCTGTTCAGCCAAAGCCCGACGCACTCCACGAATCGCGAAGCGTTCGTCAGGTGTGGGGAAACTGACTGGTGGCGGGCTGGGAGACCAACGCGTGACGACCGAGCATACTCCTCAGCGGTCTGTAAGGGAGACTTTCTTCTGCTAGGCAGCAGGAGAAAGGAATGCACCGGCGAGGTGCACGCCATCAGGCCGAGTGCTGTGGACACAACGAGTCCACCAACAACCCCAGACGGGCTTTTTCGCGAAAACTCCCCGTCTCCGAAGCACTCTGGGTTAAGAGAGTTCACTCCTTCTCAGCTTCACAACGGGAGCCTTGATAATTTTAAACAGGCTGCAAAACAAGGCCCTGCCAATCTTGCATTTCCCCGGCCCAAAGAACCGCGTCACAGAACAGCCCGACGGCTCCATTGCTTTCGACGGTTCACCCGATGAACTCATTGCCCCCATCACCGACGACGCGCTGGCCCTCGTCCAAAAGGAGCGCCTCGAACGCGCCGCCCGTCTTTCCGAGATCCTTCATCCTCCTCCGTCCTCCGTCCTCCGCCATCCTTCTTACTTCCTCCTTGGCCTTATCCTCCCCACGCGCCCCACGCGCCTCCTGCGCCCCAGACGCCCCACGCGTTATGCAGTTTCAAAACATCGTGCTAAAACTATCCCGCGAAGGTGAGGAACGCCCTCATCCACGAGAACGAAAACGTATGCAAACGACTCCAGCAAGGCCGGAGCCCGCAGCCGCCGAGACAACCCGGCGAACCCCTCTTTGTCCTCGTAGGAGACGAGATGAGGGCGTGTTGCCCAATTATAGGAGGGCGGTCGTCCCGGCCGCAGAAAGGTTATATGGTCAAACGACGCGGAGCTTTCCCGCCAAATCCCGCCAGCCCGTTGCTTTTGTGGCCTTTAGGCAACACGCCCGTCACGAGACTCTGATCAATTCCATTTTATCAACGGCCCCGGTCCAATCTCATGGGCTCATTTACTCACGTTCTCACGCTCTCCCCGTTGCTGCCCCATCTTGCTGGCGGTCCAATTCATCCTTCTTACGTTTGCGTTCATTCTTTCCCAAAGATGCCATTGCCCAACATTCCATTGCCAAAGTTCCCATTCCTGTCTTTTCGCATCCTTTCGCAAGCCCACGGCAAGGCTGCGCCAGCCCAGGCAAGGCTACGCAAGCCTCCAGAGAAAAAACGTCCGCAAGCCTTGCCTGCAAGGCTTCCTTCCTCCGCCCGATGGCAACGCCACAACCTTTCGTGCGAAAGGCCCTGGCCCTGTTGCGCTTTGTAGCGCGTAATTGCGCATTATCGCTCATAATTGCTCGTTATGGAGGTATTCCGTTAAAACGATTCTTTTCGCGCGAATTGACGCGATGGCACTCAACCCCATCCGGCTGTCCTCACCCAGAATTGACTCAGATGAACCCTGGCTTAGCTCAGATCTTTCTCAGCTACGGAGCAAATTTTCTGAGTCAATCCGGCCGAATCCGACCCAATCTGAGTCAACGGCTTTTTCGCCAGTCTTTCCAACCTAATCTGACCTATGGCCCGCTTCGCGTTGATCCATTTGGACCTGGAGCCTGTTTTAAAAATAGGATGGCTCCCGTCTTTGCGAAGCAACCCAAGCTCGCCTTGGGTCAAACTGCACGGTGCACAAATAGTGTACCCTAAAAGCAAGTCGCCCTTACTCTGAGCCAGAAATGGCACCGATAACATCCTATTGCGGGTAAGAGTTTCGGGATTTTCTAGATCTTTGACATTTTAATTTTGTGGAATGCAGGCTCCCGGCATCGGTCGTCCCCTTCCGCCACCCGGCGGAAGGGGACAATAGGTGAGGTCGGAAACGAAGGAACTGCAGTTCATTCTCGCGCCTTGGTTGGATGCCATTGCCCAACCTGCCATGCTAAATCTCTTCGCGCCCTCTGCCGCCATCGCGACCTTCTCTGAAATTGTCGTGGAACAGATGCCGCGTGGTCTCCTTCTCCCCGCCAAACGGGGAGAAGGGCGGGATGAGGGGCTCGTACCTCTCGGTCCTCCTTGTGTTTTTCATCCCCGGTGGTGAGTGCCAGCTCATGAAGACTCCCCTGAAAATGGGTTCTCGCGCCACGAGGGAGCGGTCCTGTAGGCTGGGTCCCCGACCCGGCGCTTGGGCTCAGCCTTTTCCTCCTGTATTTCTCCGCCCTTTCGCGGCTAATCCATTTTTATTTCCCGCTTCCGCCAAACGGCGGACGATACACCCGGATGGCCGTTACCCCTGTTTCATCTGCTCCCGAAAGCTGCAGGGTATGGTGTCCATTCGGCAAGCCCTGGGCCAGTGTCACGGTTTGCTCGATGGAACGATCCTTCGCCGCTTTGCTGGTGAACTCGTCCTGGAAGTAAGGAACCACCTTCCACTGGATCTTAAAATTTTTTGGCAAGGGCTTCTTGAAGACCTTCATGGCATAATCAAAGTTCCAATCCGCCGGATCGATGACGACTCGCCCGGAGTTCGAGACGAACTTCTTGTCGGAAGTCCCCTCGCCATCCAACCCGGTCCTGGATCCTTCCAGGGCGAATTTGAAGTGCTTCATGTCATCTTGGTAATCCGTCAGGGACAAGGTCCATTCCTCGATCTGCAATGGCTTCTGAGAAGTGACCCGCAGCAGGCAAGGCCATTTGCTCCCTGGGTAAGCGGTGGTGCGGGTGAAGCCGTATAGCTCCGAAAATTCCGAGGGCTTCCGGCCATCGATCAGCACCTTGAAGGTTTTTGCCGCACCAGGCGCGGTCACGGCATCCACCCGGTTTCCTTCAAACTCCATCGTCAGCTTGCCGTTTTTCCAAGCCGCCTCTTTGCCTAATTCGACCGTTCTCACCATGGCCTCATCCTTGGGATTTGCTAGCTTCGGGTCATACCGAAGATGCGCTTTGACGAACTCAGCCATCAGGAACTCACCATGCGCATTCAGATGCACGCCATCTTTGAGCAGGTCGGCGGCGTGGAGATGATTATCCTTCAAATAATGCATCCACAGGCTGCGCTGATCCAACAGCTCCACTCCATATTTCCGGGCGGTGCCAGGAAGAAACGAATGGTTCATGAACGCGTCCCAGCTTTTCGGTGTCAGCTTGGAAGGATCCGTTTCTTCATCGAGCTGATCGTCCTTGGTGATGTGGTCAGTCTGGATCAGGACCTCGGCAGTGGTCCGCTCCCGCACGCGCTTGATAATGTTCTCGTACTCAATGTGTGACCCGTAAACGTGGAAGATGAGCAGGTCCGGATAAAAGGGATACAAATCCGATTGCGCCGTCTTGACTAGCAACTGCGACGCGAACCCTCCGATCGCACGGTTTTCAATGATGAGATTGGCATTCGGGAAACGCCGTTTCAAATCATCAGCCACGAGATTCGACCATCTCTGTTCGGTGATGGATTGGCCGTAGAAGAGCACTTTGACCGTGTTCCGCTTTTCTGGCGTGCTGGCGGCCATCAACCGCATGGCGCGCTGGATTCCGTATCCATAGGAGTTGGTGTCGCCCAAGTTCTTGGGAGGTGGAAAGGCCTGACTGAGGGAGCAACAGATCGTTCCGAGCAACGCAATAAACCATAGGAAATGACGCATAAATGTAGAGGGCAGCAGGATCGAATTACTTGGACTCTCTGTCAATGTCTTGGTTCTCGGTCAAAAACCAGCAGGACTGACGACAAGTTAGCGCGGGACTGAGTTTACGCTGGGATCCTAAACCCATCCGCCGTCCCATGACGGCGGACGCTGAGCAGATCAGTACTTCGGCACGCTGGGATCGATCTCGTCGGCCCAGGCGCTAATGCCGCCTTTGACGCTCTTGGCGTACTTGAAGCCTTGTTCCTTAAGAAACTTGACGGCTTTCAAGGAACGCACGCCGCTCTTGCAATGGACGTAAAGCGTTTGGTTCGGATCCAGTTCGGTGAACCTTTGCGGAAGCGAGCCGAGCGGAATCAGCGGCACACCTGTAATTTTGGCAATGTCGTACTCGTCCGGTTCGCGCACATCAATGACCTTGATCCCAAGCTTCGGATCGTCGAGGGCCTTCTTCATTTCCTGAACGGTGACCTCGTCCGGATTCGCGGAGGGATTAAGAGGCTCGGCGGGAATGCCACAAAACACTTCATAATCGATCAGCTTATTGATAGTGGGTTTGTCTCCACAGAGCGGACATTGAGGGTCGCGACGGAGCTTGAGCTCGCGGAACTTCATGTCCAACGCGTTGAAGAGCATGAGCCGCCCTATCAAGGAACTGCCTTTGCCCAAAGCGAGCTTGAGAATTTCAGTGGCCTGGATACAACCAATGATGCCGGGAAGCACACCAAGCACGCCACCCTCGGCGCAACTCGGGACCATGCCGGGAGGAGGAGGCTCTGGATATAGGCAGCGATAACATGGACCACCGAGGTGCGGAGCGAAGACGCTGGCTTGCCCCTCGAAACGAAAGATAGAACCGTAAACGTTCGGCTTTTTCAGAAGCACGCAAGCGTCATTCGTCAGATAACGGGTTGGGAAATTGTCTGTGCCATCCACCACGATGTCGTATTGCCCAATAATGTCGAAAGCGTTGTCGCTGGTGATCCGGGTGTTATGGATGACGACTTCGGTATTCGGATTGATGCCCAGAATCGTTTCCCTCGCGGATTCGGTTTTCGGGCGCCCCACATCCGCGGTGCTATGGATGATTTGGCGCTGGAGGTTGGAAAAATCGACCGTGTCGAAGTCCAGCAAACCCAGTTTGCCGATACCCGCCGCAGCCAAGTACATGGCAATCGGAGAGCCCAGGCCGCCCGCGCCGATGCACAGGACCGTGGTCGAGCAGATCTTTTTTTGGCCGGCCAAACCGACTTCCGGCAGAATTAGGTGACGCGAATAGCGGCGGATTTCATCAGGGCTCAATTGCATAAAAATTCAACAATGCGACAGCCTAAATTAGGCGGAGGATAAATCAAGCCCAGTTGGGGATTGAATCCTGTCATAGTCTGGACAAAATCTGCCGCCATGCACGGAACACCTAAGCCAATTTGATGAAAAGGCCTGTTCGAGGATTGCCCGATCCCAAAAAGGCGGCAGCGGTAATTCTGAAAGGAACGAAGCTTCGGCCACGGCTGGGGATGATCCTGGGAAGCGGGTTTCATGGAGTAACCAGTCTCATCCAAGGAGAGGTGGACATTCCTTATGGTGAATTGCCCGGCTTTCAAAGGCCTGCGGTGCCCGGCCATGAAGGCAAATTGATCCTTGGGCAGGTCGAAGGTATTCCCGTCGCAATTCTGAGCGGACGCTGTCATTTCTACGAAGGACATTGCATGGAAGCGGTGACCTTTCCTGTCCGCGTCTTGGCGGAGGCTGGGATTCGTGACTTGGTGCTGACCAACGCCGCCGGAGGAATTAACGGAAAGTTTCGGCCCGGCGATTTCATGCTGGTGCGCGACCATATCAACTTTATGGGGGTAAATGCGTTGCGCGGTCCCCTGCCCCCTGGCCGTGAAAGGTTCATCGACATGACCAGCGCCTACGATCTGGGTCTGGCAGCGCTCTTTCAAAAAGCAGGAAAACTCGCGCGGGTGCGATTGCGTGAGGGCGTGTATGTGGCTGTGCCCGGGCCATGCTACGAAACTCCCGCCGAGATTCGAGCTTTCTCCATTTTGGGTGGCGACGCCGTCGGCATGAGTACGGTCCCGGAAGTAGCTGTGGCCCGGCAGTGCGGATTACGCGTAGCCGCCATCTCCTGCATTACCAACTTGGCAGCAGGCCGCGGTAAAAATCCAATTTCGCACGAGGAAGTGCTGGCAGTAGGCCAGCAGTCCAAAGAGTCTGCCGCACGGCTCCTGGGCCAATTTATTAAACTTTATGCAGGCCACATCTAAACAAAATCTGATTCAGGAAGCCTTGGCCGCACAAAAACGCGCAGTCGCGCCCTATTCCAAATTCCAGGTAGGGGCGGCGCTTTTGACAGTTGACGGTGTGATCATCCGCGGCGCCAATGTAGAAAGCGCCAGTTATGGTCTAACCTGCTGCGCCGAGCGTGTGGCACTATTCAAAGCACTCACGGAAGGCCACTCTTCCTTCAAAGCCATCGCCGTCGTCGCCCCCATGGGCGGCGGAGCTACCCCTTGCGGCGCTTGCCGGCAGTTACTGGCGGAGTATGCGCCCAAAGCCAAGGTCTGGGTGGCTGATAGCCGTAAGCCACTGAAAGTCACCGGATACAGCGTCCAGGAGTTGCTGCCGGTTTCTTTCCAATTTTGAGCAGGAATGTCGTGGCGCGAAGGAACCCTCTCGAGACCATTACCGACGCTAAATACGAACTATAAAGAAAATTGAACAATTGAGGTTTTTCCTGAGTTCAATTAGCTTGCCTAAAGAAAAGCTCGGGGCAATATACCGGGTGGTAAGCGCAATTTAGCCGTTGTGCGGCTTGTATCACCAAGACCGCATGGGTTCATTTGACTTCATCTTAATCATCAGTTTTATTGGTCGTCTCTGAAGTATGCAAATTGAAAGCCTAAAAGTTTTTTGTGATTTGGCAGAAACTGAAAGTTTCACGAAAGCGGCCCAGATCAACAATGTCACTCAATCCGCTGTCAGCCAGCAAATCTCTTCGCTGGAAAGGGTGTTCAAGTCCCTCCTGATTGAGCGCAGCAAGAAAAAGTTTCGTCTGACCCGCGAAGGTCAAGTGCTCTATGATTACAGCAAGCAGATCATCCAGACCTTCGATTCCCTTCACAGCAAGCTCCAGGAGATCAAGGACATCATCTCGGGCACAGTCCGGGTGGCCACCATTTACAGCATAGGTTTGCACGACCTGCCTCCCTACCTGAAGAAATTCCTGAAAGCCTATCCCACGGTGAACGTCCATGTGGAATATCGCCGCTCGAATCAGGTTTACGACGATGTGCTCGGAAATGTAGTGGACCTCGGCCTGGTTGCCTACCCCGTCCGCGACCCCAAGCTCGAAATCGTCGCGCTCCGCAAGGACAAGCTGGTATTGATCTCCCATCCCGGGCATCCCTTCTCCAAGCTGAAGAACGTAAAATTGAAGGATCTCTCAGGTCAGAAGTTCATCGGCTTTGAGCCCGACATCCCCACACGTCGCGCCATCGACAAAATCCTGAAGGACCAAAGCGTGACCGTGCAGCACGTCATGGAGTTTGACAATATCGAGACCGTGAAACGTGCTGTGGAAATTGACGCCGGCATCGCGATCGTCCCGCACAGCACCATCATCCAGGAGGTGAGCAAGCAAACCCTTGCCGAGGTGATAATCGAGGACGCGGATTTTTATCGTC
This sequence comes from Verrucomicrobiales bacterium, assembly GCA_028293425.1. Classification (GTDB taxonomy): domain Bacteria; phylum Verrucomicrobiota; class Verrucomicrobiia; order Limisphaerales; family JAQGOV01; genus JAQGOV01. The sequence continues at coordinate 440 of JAQGOV010000045.1, read as the reverse complement.
CGCTCGCAGCCATCTACAAGAAAAACAAGGTGCTTTCCCCGGCCATGAAGCAGTTCCTGAGCGTGCTGAAGGGCTAACCGGAACTTTCATTTAACGCGAAGGCAGGCTGAATCCAGCCTGCCTTTTGCTTTTGCTACACAGCGGATCTGTGGTTTGGACCTTTATCAGCGCTCCACGCGAAGGCCGGTTTTCTAGCTTTCCGTACCAGAGGAAAGCGTTAAAATGATCGAAAGGCCGCAAAGGGGCGGCCGAGATTCAGAAATGCCGTTGCAAAAACAAACTGAAAAACGATGTATTCGGGCTGCGGAAGCACTGCCCGAAACAGAGGAATTGACCGAGGAAAAGGTCAAAGACGCCTTCGCCAAAAATTGGAACGTCATCGTATGGAACGACCCGGTAAACTTAATGAGCTATGTTGTGTTCGTATTTATGAAGGTGCT
>JAQGOV010000271.1 GCA_028293425.1 Verrucomicrobiales bacterium | reverse complement strand
ACTTTTCATTAATTTTTGGTTTCCATTGGCGGTTACACGTGGCCCGGATCAAGACAGGGGAAGGATTTACGCCATTGGGAACAGGCATCATCTTGATTTCTTGGGGAGATTGCGTCAAGCACCTAATCAACCTCATCCGTTTGAAGAATCAGGCCCTGGTTGGATAGTTCGTGCAATCGCTTTCTATTGCGGAGGAAGCTTCAAACGTGACCTGGAACCCAAGCTCCCCGCCTTGTCATTTACCTCTAGCCCAGAACTTTCCATTTTAGGTCAATCAACACACGCAAACTCAACGATAAAATCAAAGGATCACATGAAAAGAACCATCGAAGTCACCGTAACCACAGCAGGAGAAATCAACATTGAAGGAGTGGGATTCAAAGGAGCCGATTGCGAACAGGCCACCCAATACCTTGAAGCGGCGTTGGGAACTGTCAGCAGGAAGGTCAAGAAACCTGAATACCACCAGAGGACAGTCGCCAGGAACCAACAGAAGATAGGAAACTAAAGGAAGTCCAGTCCGGGGCGCAGGGAATTCTGTCCTGGTGACGTCAGTTCATCCTTTTTGTCCACAGCAGCGTTTTGTTTTCGTCTTCTTTTTAATCCAACCAGACCGACGGGTAGGCCAGATGACTTTAGGAGTCTGGCCCTACCCGGAGGTGTCATGGAGGATTTGTCCACAGTCCACTATTTCTATACCGTGGAAGACAACTCTCTGGTGGTATATTCGCTATAATATTCATCCTCACAAAATCCCTGTGGACAGCTCTGTGGACGGTCACTTTCCACAGTTTTGTCCACGGAATTCCACGGATTGCTTGTGGACAACTCATTTCTTCGAATCACCAGGGGTCTGTTTCGGCACTGTATAGCTCAAGGTTCCAGTCTGCTCGCTATACGTCACCTCAGACATCCTTCTCAGGTCAGCCAGGAGTTCATAAAAAAACGACTTGGAAACACCGAGTTCTTCCATAGCCACCTTCTTCAGTTCCTTGGTCGTAATGGCTTTCTCAACCACATATCCCAGCAAGTCATCCGCCGTATACTTGGATTTCTTCATCAGGCTGGTTTTCAACTTGTCCGGATTCAACTTCTCGGCCCTCACCAGCAATGGATATTCCCATTTCACCACAAACGGCGCCATCTGCTTGAAGTCTCTCAGGGTGCTCTCCACCACAAAGGCATTGTCCTGTTCGTGCTTGGTGAAGCTGAGGATGGCGTCAGGGTCACGGGCAAACACCCCGGAACCAGAAACACGGTCTACACTTTCTTTCCCCGCCTGGTTGCCTTTGCTGAAGTGCGCCGAAAACACGATGGCGGCGTTGGTTTGCAGTGCCAGTCGCTCCAACTCATTCATCAGCATCGCCACATCACCGGCACTGTTCTCATCTGTATCACCATAGAGCTTGTAAACCGGATCCAGAATAATGAGGTCGTATTGCCGCGATTTCACCCGCTCAATGATTTTAGGAATCACTACCGAGTATTCAGCCGCGTGTCCTCGCAAATTCCACAAGTCGAATGTGCCTTTGTCCCAGTGGATGTCTCTGGCTTTTTTGATGGCCTCCATGCGGCTCCTGACGCTGGCCGGTTTCAATTCGAAGTTCAAAAATAGCACCTTGCCTGCTGTCGTGCTGAGACCCAGCCACGGAACTCCACTGGCAACCGACATGGCCAAATCCAACAGCGTCCACGTTTTGAAGCTTTTGGAACCTGAGCCAATGATCATTTTGCTTCCTTGATGGAGGATGCCGTCAATCAACACCTTGGGCTGCTCCGCCGGTAAGGTTAAAAGATCCACGGTATCCTCAATCTCCGGCAGGTTGCGACCGGCTCTGTTCTGCCTCCATGCGAGTAAGCATTCCTCAACCGAGCGTTCCGCTTCACCAGGAGGTGGTGTGGTGGCTGTCGTTGTCCCTGGCACATCCTGTAAAGGTGTCCAAACCGAGGGGACGCTCGGGACATTCGTCCTTTGCGGTAAGTAATCATCAATTTTCAAACTCATACGTCTCTCCGTCAATTAAACGAAACGGGCAGCGTTTTGATTCTCCTGTGAAACGCATGAGTGGATGGAGTTGACGAGACCCCAAAACAGGGAACGCTGCCCGTCTCAAAATTGTTAATTCACTCACGCGTTGTTTTCGTCAAAGGCTCACCTTCGTCAGTCGGTGAGCGTCTGGAGGTGATAAACACACTCCAATCCTCATTTTATCAGGCTGTCTCTTGAGTACCAGCCAAATCTTCAATGTGAGGACAAATTTCTTACAGGAGGCCGGCCAAGAGGAACATTTCGGTCCACGAACTATCAGGTTCGCCATTGCCGATCCGTAAATCGTCCCAGGATCGATCGGACCCCCTTTCCAGTACCTCCACATTGCCGGGGTCATCAAAACGCTTTCCAGGGCCATCACAGATCCAAATTCCGATCCTTAAACCCTGAGCACCCAAAAACATCAACCACCACAAAACATTAAATGAACACCACCGTTATCACAATTAGCCCCAATGGCACCGGGACTTGCCTTTACACAGAACTGATCGACCTCCATGCGATTGGTTCTTTAGAAGTCACTCGAGCCAGCAACATTGAATTCAACTCAGCAGATCAGGCATGGGAAGTCAGATTGGCCTCCCATCCGAAAACAGTAGCCTACTCTCACCCCTCACGTGAAACCTGCATCGATTGGGAAAGGAACCACTACAATGCATAACCATAATCAGCCTCTCGTCGTCTGCTGGGGAATGGGTCAGGATTCCACAGGCATGATCATTGGCCTGAAAGAACGGAACATTACCCCTGACCTCATCATTGTGGCGGATGTCGGTTCAGAACGGCCGGAAACCTATCAGTTTAGACCTATCTTCGATGATTGGCTTGAAAGTGTAGGGTTCCCAAAGTCCGTGTCTGTTCGATACCAGCCCAAGAACTACAAACACTGGCCTCCTTACTACAGCTTGCTTGAGAACTGCCTCACCAATGTCACCCTGCCCTCCTTGGCTTACGGATATCACACCTGTTCGGCCAAATGGAAGATCACGCCCATCAACAAATACGTTTATGGTCTCAGGTGGGCGCAGGAGTGTTGGGCAAGAGGCGAGAAGATTCTAAAGGCAATCGGGTTTGACGACTCTCCCCATGAAAAGAGGAGAGCTGAACGCGGGCGCCAGACCTTCGCCATCCAGAACGACGAAAGGGACAAATACGAGCTCTGGTTCCCACTTCAGGACTGGGGATGGACAAGAGAACATTGCGTCGAAGCCATCAAGCGAGCCGGCCTCCTTGTTCCACCCAAGTCGAGTTGCTACTTCTGCCCAGCCATGAAGCCTTTCGAGGTGGATACGCTGGGGGAGAAGGAGCTGAAAACCATTGTCGTCATTGAAGCACGAACAAGGCAACGGCACCTGTCCCATGCTGCTGCTAAAGGCTGGCCGAAAGGTGAAGGCGTTCCTCTGTGTGATGGTTTATGGCGTCAGGCTGTAAAAGGCACACGTGGAGGAACGCCAAAGCCCGGCAACATGACTCAATACATCCGGGACAATGAACTGCTGCCTGCTGGGGAGATTGACCGAATCATCGCTGCCACTCCCCACGAACTACTCACCCAATCCGATTTCAACAGGTTGGGCTTTAGCAACTGGCAGGATTGGCTGGACCATCTCTGTGAACCAGCCTTGGACGAGTCGCAAGGTCAGCTTCAACTCGCCATTTAAGCCTCAGCCGTGCAAACTGAAGCCAAGAATAATTTAGCCTCGCTTGCTGCTCTTTCCCGGCGTAGCCATTGCAATAACGGCAAGCGAGGTGTCATACAACCATTGGAACAGCCTTTCCGAGTCTGGTTCCGTATCCTGGTTCACGCTTTGAGCGAACACAAACCTTGATCCTAGGACTTTGGTAAGGTCGCCAACGTCCCTGTTTACCGCATCATTGTCTTCCCAGTCTTCTAGGTATTTTGTTGCGTTTTCAAAAGACTTCGCCAATGGGGGTGTCAGCTGGCGACGGAGACTTCGCTTGTCCCCGGGAAGTGTGATCTCAACCCACATATACATCTCCGTCCCTTTGATACAAAAACCGGCCCAAAAGAAATTCTGCCCAGAGATCCCGATCCAATTTTTATCAGCACGATTAACCTGCCGGAATGACGTTATTTTGTTGATTTCAGGGTCGGTGCGAAGCTTTTCCAAGACCTTCGCCAATGAATGTTCAAGGCGTTTAGCGTCATGCCAACTCGCCAACAGGGTAGATGTGATTTTAGGCATGTTAATTGGAGCCAATCCTTTGCTTTCCAGGAAAGCTGCGAATTCCTTGAGCACTTGCTTGACGAATGCAGAAGGGTCATCGGTGGTTGCTATCATTCGCTGAACGTTTTCCCAACGGAGACAGATATCAGCACCCGAATCTGCATCAACGATGGGTAGCGAGGTAAGCGAAACCAAGAGTCTTCGTGCCCTTGGCAGATGCGCATATGTCTTGTCCAGATGCTTTCGATATTT
>JAQGOV010000621.1 GCA_028293425.1 Verrucomicrobiales bacterium | reverse complement strand
AATTGGTGCGGGCCCGGCCACCGCGGAGCACTACGTGCCCAACCGGATTTCCGGCGGTGCGAACGATGCTGGTGACGCCGTCCTGATCGATACCAAGAAAATTGTGGGGCGTGCCAGCCGCGAGCATCGCATCCAGGGCGATTTGCAGGCTGCCGTCCGTTCCATTCTTAAACCCAACGGGCATGGAAAGGCCGCTGGCCATTTCACGATGCGTTTGCGACTCAGTGGTGCGGGCGCCAATCGCTGCCCAGCTCACCAGGTCGGCGATATATTGCGGAGTAATTGGGTCAAGGAACTCAGTGGCGGCAGGGAGGCCCATTTCGTTGATGTCGAGCAGGAGCTTTCGCGCGGTCTTCAAGCCGGTTTCAATGTCATAGCTGCCATCGAGATGGGGATCATTGATGAGCCCTTTCCAACCAATGGTTGTGCGCGGTTTTTCGAAGTAAACGCGCATGACGATGGCGAACTTGTCTTCCACTTCCTTGCGCACCGTATTGAGCTTCTGAGCGTATTCGAGAGCGCCCTTCGGGTCATGGATGGAGCAGGGGCCAACCACGACCAGGAAACGAGGATCCTGGCGTTGGAGAATCCGGGTTACCACCTCGCGTCCGGCTACGACGGTTTGGTTTGCCGTGGCGCTCATGGGCAGCTTGGCCTTCATAGCGTGAGGCGTCATCAGCCGCGTAGTCTCTTTCACTCGTAAATCTTGCGTCGGAAGCATCGAAACCAAGTATAACGTGCCATACAAGAGGTTAAAGAGGAATTTGTCTGGATCTTTTCGCGAAATCCTTCGGAATTCGGGAAAAGTCGGGGCTCCGTGTGTTTTAAAGCCTGATTTAATGTAATGTTATGCGATCAGTGAAGGCAGTCTCGTTTCTGCGGTTCCCGCAAAGTTGGATAGGGCTCTTGCTTATCGCGGTCTTTTGGCCGTTGAACTGGACTTTGCCCGGAACGCCGACTGCCTACCTGTTCTTTCCGCTGTGGCTCGGCTACATCCTGTTAATAGACGGACTGGTGCGCTGGCGAACGGGCACCTCCTTTCTGACTCGGATGCGCTGGCAGTTTGGCTTATTGTTCCTCGTTTCCTCTCCGGGCTGGTGGCTTTTTGAATGGATCAACCACCGCACCCATAATTGGAAATACCTCGGCTCGGAGAAGTTCAACGGGCTGGAGTATTTCATCCTTTGCACTGTGTCCTTTTCCACGGTGATGCCCGCGGTGTTTGAGTCGGCAGAGTTGATGCACAGCTTCCCGTTCGTCGGACGTTTCAAGAAGCAATGGCGTGTTGCGGAGTCTGCCAAGACTCGGATCGGCTTTCTTTTGTCAGGGCTGGTGATGCTTGGCCTGACGCTTCTATGGCCCCGCACCTGTTATCCTTTTGTTTGGATTTCCCTGGCTTTGGTGCTGGAAGCAATCAACGGCACCCTCGTGCACAAGCATTCCACGCTGCTGCACCATTTAGATAAGGGCGATTGGAGGCCAGTTCTGTCACTGGCTTTAGGAGCTTTGCTCTGCGGCGTTTTCTGGGAGATGTGGAATTACTATTCGTATCCGAAATGGATTTACCACACTCCCGGAGCCCAATTCCTGCACGTTTTCGAAATGCCGCTGCTCGGTTACCTGGGCTACATCCCTTTCGCGTGGGAAGTCTTTGGTCTGTGGGTATTGTTGACGGGTGGAAAAAGGCTCTATTTCTGAGGGCGTTTTCGCGAAAAGCTGTCTGGCGCAAAAGAAGAAGGTTGGCGAATATTCTCCGCCAACCTTTTCTCCTTGAGCTATGCTCCCTCGCGCGGAGGGAGTGTCCCACAACGATCTAAATCGTTGTGGTAAAATCCCTTAATCCTTCTGAAGATCGTTTACGACGTCTCCCGCTTTCTTTTGGATCTTTCCGCCGGTCTTCTCCAGGGTTCCTCGACTTTCCATTCCCCGGTTGTTCGTGGCGCGTCCGAGCTTCTCCTTTACGGCGCCCTTGAGTTCACGGCCGCGTCCTTTGATTTGGTTTGTAGTGCTTTGTTTCATAATCTTTTTGTCGTCCGATATTCCACCCTGCATCAGGTTTCCCTACTTGACAGGTGGGATGATAACCTACCAAGGAGAGACTGAGCGGAGTTGGCCAGCGGAGGTCTAAAGCATTTCAAATCGTTGACGCTGAACGGTGCGGGGATATTCTCTGGAATGCTTCGGAAGGTTGACTGCGGGCGCAGTGCAACACGGGGGCAATAAACTTAAAAAATCCTGTAACAATATTCTCAAGACGCTTCTGAGAGGGGTAGAGAACGGATTGAGATTATGAAAAGCACTGTCAAAGCAACGAAAGCATGCCCCAATTGCGGAGGTTTATTGCCCTCCGGCGGACTCGCTGGCCTATGCCCCTCCTGCCTATTGGCCCAGGGAGTTGAAACGGAACGTGGTGAAGGCAACGCGGAAAAGCGGTTTCAGCCGCCGTCCCTGGAAGAGATTCAAAAGCTGTTCCCGCAACTCGAAATCCTGAGTGTGCTCGGTGCCGGTGGGATGGGCGCGGTTTACAAGGCCCGTCAGCCAGCGCTGGACCGAGTCGTGGCACTCAAGGTTCTGCCCTCCGCGGAGGCCGGGACTGCGAAGTTTGAGGAACGCTTTAATCGTGAAGCAAGGGCATTGGCCCGGTTGAACCATCCACACATTGTGGGGGTGTACGAGTTCGGTCAAGTGGGCGCACTCCACTTTTTCATGATGGAGTTCGTGGACGGAGCCAACCTGAGACAGTTGGAAAAATCCGGGCGTTTATCGCCACGAGAGGCCTTGCAAATTATTCCCCAAATCTGTGAGGCGCTGCAGTACGCGCATGACGAGGGCGTGGTGCATCGCGACATCAAGCCGGAGAACGTGCTGGTGGACCGAAAGGGGCGAGTCAAAATCGCCGATTTTGGATTGGCAAAGATTTTGGGGCAGGATCCGGAGTCGTTGCGCCTCACGCTGGATGGCCAGGTGATGGGAACCCCGCATTATATGGCGCCGGAGCAGGTGGAGCGACCACTGGCCGTGGATCATCGAGCGGATATTTATTCGCTGGGAGTGGTGTTCTACGAAATGTTGACAGGCGATTTGCCGCTGGGAAAGTTTTCGCCGCCGTCCAGCAAAGTCATGGTGGACGTGCGGTTGGATGAGGTGGTGCTTCGAGCGTTGGAGAACGATCCGGCGCGACGTTATCAACACGTGAGCGAAGTCCAGACTGAGGTTGAAACGATCACCAGCACGCCCGAACAGAACGTGAACGGAGAAGGACGGGAACGTTTCATACAATGGGCTGGACATCCGCTGGTGGTGGAACGAAACGGCCAACGAACGGTGTATTGGCACGGGACGCTTCGCGCTGGGGCGCTGGCTTTGCTGTTTCTTTCGTTCGGCTGCGGCCTGGCTTATCAGTTAACGAAAAGCCAATATCCGGGGTGGGTGAGCCTGGTAGTGCGAATTTTCATCGTGGCGTTGCTCACAGCATGGGCAGTGCGGCGCGCATTGAAGTCAACCAAAACGGCGCAGGTCCTGGCCCGGACGCCCAAAGGGAAAATCAAGTTTCCGCGGCTGCGACCGGCTTACTTTTTCTCGTTTTTTGCGCTGGGTGGCTTGGTGGCGGTGTTAATCGGAAGCGCCTATGCCGGCTATTTGGTTTCACCCCGGTGGCCGTTGTGGCCAAAAACAGCCGCGATAACCCCGGAGCAGATCGCAACAAGAGATGGTGTTTCCGGGACCTTGGTGGCGAGATTGCCAGTGCGCGGAAAAGTGGAGTTGCTGGCGGTGTCGGATGCGAATGCCGCCCCAAATGCGTGGTGGCTGCCGAATGGTTCGCCGATTGTGGGGACGCTGTATGAGTTGCTGTCGCCCGGGGAGTCCTACCAGACTGGTTACACCAACAAGAATATTTTGTTCCAGTGGAGTGATTTGCCGGATGGCGCCTCTGGACCGATGGTTGAGTTTGAAGCGGGCACCGGAGGCGGCTCAGGTGGCGAGGCTTTGCGGGATGGAACGGCGCTGAAAGGAGCCTGGCCAGTCCGTGGAATGTTCCCGTTATCTTCACGTAAAGCGACCCTGCGGGTGGGGTTTGGCCTGGACCCGTGGGAAACGGCGTTCACCGTTGATTTAAATCGGAACGTGACGCCAGCAAAGGCTTTGCCGGGATTGCGGAACCTGCGTCCCCAAGTGCATCAAATAGTGGAGAATGCTGGAGCCGCGCAGGTCACGATGGTGTTGGGCGAACAAGACCGTAATTGGGACATCATTCGCCTGGTGGCCGTGGATACGAATGGGATGGAACACGCTTACGCACGAGGCTCTGGCACCCCGGCCGACAGTAAATTCATTTGGACCTATGAATTTCGTGGACTGCCACTGGCCAAGGTAAAAGAATTCAGGGTCCAGGCGCGGCCGATCCATTGGCTGAAATTTGCAGACGTGGCATTGGAACCGCGGGACAGAGCGGCTGTGGGCAGGAGCACCCGTAAATTTGTGCCCACCCGGCTGAGTGCGCCCGAGGAAGCCCACATTACAGAATTGTTCGATTTTGGAACAGGCATGCCGGGCGAATTCCCGAGCGACCTAAACAAGTCGAAGAAGATGAATGGGATTGAGCGCAATCCGGCTTGGATGCTGAGCCATGGTTACGACGTGGATGCGGGCACCAATGAACTCAGGCTATTGCAGATGGAAATCGTGGATCTGAAGCAGGACGAATGGGAGCAACTGACCCCGCAGGAGTTGAGCGAACGACTCCGGAGGCAAATGTATGGACCATCACGATTACCTTCCACAAGTGGGGCCGCATTGCCCGTTCAGTATGGTTTCCGGACACGGGATAACACCATCGGCATGCTGCAGTTGGTGGCTTTCGACAAAGCCAAGGCGGGAGTGACGGTTCGTTACCGTCTGATTGAGCGAGCCCATTACGAATGACATGAGCATCACCGGAAACACCCCA
>JAQGOV010000612.1 GCA_028293425.1 Verrucomicrobiales bacterium | reverse complement strand
GAGGCACAAAAAGGACTGACTTGATAAATCATGAACACCAAACGGAAGGGGGATGACTTCATGCTTCAGGGTTGGTCCATGCGGAGTGAGGGTTCCAGGCGTCCACGAACCCATAACGTTTCCAGATTCTGGCGCCATAAACATCACGCTGGTGATGGAGGGTTCGCAGGCATTCCGCGGGCAGGAACGGCAGTGAGCCGGCGGCGGCGCAGGGCACGATCGTTCCATCCAGTGGTCCGCTGTCCGGTGGACCGCCCCAACCTACGTAACCTCCAGCGGAATCGCTGGAGGTTACCCCCCACAAATCTCTGGACCAGCGGGGAAACCGGTTCTGTTGGCGCAGGCTCCACTTGAGGTGGGCGCGGGTTGCGGCCACTGAGTTGGTGAACCAATCCGTGCTTGCGTCGGGCCGATTTCGGAAATCGAACCACGCGTGCGAAAACTGGTGCGCAAAGAGCGGGGCCGGAGACCAAACGAAACGCTCGCCCTCATATTCACGCATGGGGCGACTCCAGGCTTGCCAGGTCTCCGGCGCCAATGGATGTGTGGGTGAACCGAGGCCCAAAAGGTTGATGAGCATGAGTTCGCAGTAATGGTCCCAATGCGACTTGAGAAAGCCGCTTTCCGGTTTCCAGCCCATTGAGAGCGTTGGTTTGCCATTGAGAAGCCAAGGCCAATCGGCCCGTTCAAACAACGCGGTCGCGAGCCGGTGGATTTCTGAATCACCGGAGAAATACGCGCGAGCGTGCAAGGCGCCGCAGAAGAGGATGGCCGAGTCCACGGAAGAGAGCTCGCATTGCCAAATCCGCTCGCCTGTGCCCGAGTGGAAGAAGTGATAGAAAAACCCATGTTCCTCCGGCTGGCGCTCGTGCAGCCAGCGCAACGTGCGGACGACCTGCGCCTTGAGTTCGGGGCGGGAAGCGTAGTTGCGTTCATGGGCAAGGCAGAGCACCGAAAGGCCGAAGCCCGTGGCAGCAATGCTGCCGATGGTGCGTGAGTCGGGTTCGCCGTTGGCCAGCTTGCGGTCCATGACGAGACCTGTCGCCGGGTGAGCCGCCTCGCGGAAGAACATCGTGGCCGCGCGCTCCAATTCCTCCAGTAGACGCAGGTCCGCCACTGACGCGCGGAACCCTTGGCTAAGTCCGGTTTTCTCTCCCTGCCGCCCGACGCAACCAGAGAGCGACAATGCTGCACCGCTGAGTTGCACCATTTGCTGCAAGGCGACCCGGCGGCTAATGACCATCTGCGGCAGGAATGGCCCGTTCGGACCTGCGGTTTTCGATGCTGGACTGAACGGATTCATTTCGCTTGCCTGCTCCATGCTTCCATAAACAAATATTCATTCCCGGAGCAGGAGCAGGTTATCGGATCCGACGGCGTTCTGTCGAAAACCAAAGGTTGGAGCCATCGCCGTTTCCGAGCTCCTACCTGAGAATCAACTCCCCAAATTCTCATCAACCCAGTAACCAAGTAAATGGCGAGCTTCGAATGACTGTCCTGGTCACCCCAGCCGTGACTATCTTCCGTTTGCGGTTTCCTTGAGATGCCGACCAAATTTAGTCCCGGCCGGAATTTTGGTCGTGCCAGGCCGCGCCGAAGAAGGCGACCCAGATTAAAAAGATTAGAATGGTGGCGGTTGTAATTGGATTCATGTTGTTGCGACTGGACCGACCATCTGTTGATGGCGATAACCCCAGCCCACCTCAAAATACGCTCCGCGCCAGAGCGTGAATATGGAACTTTAGGACCATCATCAGGCTTCCATCTGTCCGCCAGGCAGCCTTGTTGCAATCTGTTGATGGACGGCTTGGAGCGCCTCAATGCCCGCGCTCAGGTCCGCGAGCGTATCGACAATGTGCAGGCGAATTGGCAGATTGGGCCGAAAGCATAGATTACCATTAAATATGAAGAGAATACGCATTCTGTCCCCTGGGGAAATCTTGCTCACGGAATTCATCCACCCGAACAATTTGAGTGTTTACCGTGTTGCCAAGAATTCTGGCATTTCGCAACACACGCTCCAAATGATCGTAACTGGCAAGCGCAGCATAACGGCCGAAACCGTCCTTCGCCCGGGACTGTATTTCAGCATCGATGCGCAATTCTGGCTGAACCTCCAAAGCGATCACGATCTGCGTCTAGCTAAAAAGAAGAACTTATCGCAAACCCAAAACGAAGTTCACTTACTCGCCGCATAAGCCCTGTGGCAACTCTCCTCAAGCAGCTTTTGTGGCTTGGAGAGACAGCCGGTAATCTCGTAACCGACGCTCAAGTAAACCGCGCTATCCCTGGTCAAATTGGCTCCTTGGAAAACCAAACACACTCACCGTAACACAGGAGGATTCTTCCTGCGACTTCCAGCCTCCTCCCTGCCCTGCTTGGACAACCGTACCGCCACATAAATCCCCAACGCAATTGAGGCGAACAGAAACACCACCCCGCCAAATCCATAAATGAGGGTATTCAAGAAAGTCTTCCAAAACTTGGATTCATCCAAGGAAAGTGCTCGCTTACCCTCGAACCCGCTTACAACCACTTTATACTTTCCCGGGCTGGAAAACGTCACCTCTCCCGCCGCAACCTTTCGCTCCCCGTTCACCTCCACACTCGATTTTCCGGTGGGGAGACGCCACGGCACAACCGTACCTCCGGGCTGTTTGCCAATAGCGATGATTGTTCCGGGAGGCAGGTCATCGGCGAAGCTCACCAATTGTCCATCCTGGATTGTCTTCGTTGCATTCCACAACGTGTAATCCCCTGCCTTGTCGATAGTCACCACCGTTTCACCCGGTGCGGTAAGGGGAATGCCAGAGCCACGGAAGGAGTTAATCAAGGAGAGTCCCGCCATTCCCAGGAGACCAAATCCGATCAGGGCCAGTAGCAACGACCACTTAAATTTTGCCAGTTTTCTCACAACCCGGCGAACCTACAGCCGACCACACTTCCTGCCAACAAATCTCATTGCAGAGCTGAAGTTCTGGGCCGTTCCTTTCGTGAGCGATGCCGCGAAGATAAGACCCCGTTTCAACAATGGGTACGCTGGATGTGAGAAATTATCGCACCCTTCTGGGCGAGCTTGCCGAGAACACAACGTAAGCGCCGTCTTCGTCGCGTTGCTCACGCTCCTGCCGCATGCCAGCTCCTTCAAGCATTTTGACGAGGCAAGATGATCCACATCAACAGTCGCAACAACGCCGCTGCAGCCTTTTTGCGTTAGCGCGTAATCAAGGATCCCGGCGGTCACCTCTGTGCCGTAGCCCCGACGCCAGACGCTGGGCAGGAGAAGGAGCCGTGCTCACACATCAGCAGCCAACAGTGGCCAATGTAGGCTCCAGTGTCAGGCAGGGTGATCGCCCACGCTTCGTCGGGCCCACCGTCAAAAAAGCTTCGAAACCGAATAACCGTCTCCGCTCTCGTAAGTGATCCGCCCACATGGCAACGCACCTCGTCATTGGCGTTGAGCGATGCAAAAGCGTCTAAATCATCCTCGCGATACGCCCGTAATTTCAACCGCGCAGTCTCAATGTTTGAAGGCATTCCTATAATTGCAAAAACCGTTGGCCACCAAGGAGAAACCCGCCAACCCTTCCCGTAATCCCGCACGACCCGACGAGCCTACAGCTGGCCACACCTCCTGCCACAAATCTCATCCCAGAGTTGAAACTCTGAGCTATTTTTCTTTCATCCCTGCGGGACTGTTTGAGACTGAATCACGGATCTGTTCAACCTCACCTTCCCCTGGGGATGAACCCGGGAACGCCGGCCTCGACCACGGAGTTGAACCTCACCCGCGAATTGATTCCTTCGTTGATCTTCCGCATGGCATCTTCAGGAAGGGTGGACACGTCAAAGTTTTCCGCAATCCGACTGAGGGTCTTGCTGGTGGTAAGGAGCGCCGTGCCTCGCTGGATAGCCCAAGCGAGCGCAACTTGCGCCGGAGTTTTGCCGACCCGATGGGCGATAGCGGTGATGACAGGATCCGCCAGCAAATTGGGCTCACTGCTATGACCGAGCGCGGCAAAGGCCTGGAACACGATTCCATTCTTCTCGCAATAATCTAACAGTTCCCATTCGGGCAGATACGGATGGGATTCGACGTGAACAACCGCCGGCTTGATGGTCGCCGCTTCGAAGATCTCCTTCACCTTCTCCAGGCCGACGTCGGATAGACCAATCGCTTTGCATTTACCCTCGTTCACCAGCTCCTCCAGCGCCCCCCATGTCTCCAGGAGCGTCACTCCTCTGTCATAGATCACATTGCCGTTCGCGTCCCTTGGGTCCTGCACGTCTCCAGGCTGGAAGGCAAAAGGGGTGTGGATGAGGTAAAGATCCAGGTAGTCGAGCTGGAGTTTCTTGAGGCTGGCCTCGAAGGCCGGTCTGACGCGCTCGGGACGATGGTTCGTGTTCCAGAGTTTGGTGGCAACAAACACATCTTCCCGCCTGATCTTCCCTGCGTTGAAGACCTCCTGCATGGCTTCGCCGACCTCGTTCTCGGTGCGGTAACGTTCCGCGGTATCGAGCGCGCGAAATCCAGCCTCGAGTGCGGCCTTGGTCGCATTTCTGGTTGCGATGGGGTCGGGAATGAGCGTTCCGAAACCGAGCGCCGGGATGGCACCGGATCCGTTCCTGAGGGGGAATTTTGTGAAGCGAAGATTATCGGATTCTCTCATAAGCTTGATCCTCTTTTAATTTCAGGAGATGACAGCACGCGACTGGCGACATCAGGGATAACATCTCCTCGAGGGCAGGAATGGCAAGTTCAAAGATCTCCATCATTCCGACTGCTCTCTCCACCCGGCTCCTCGTGCCCTTTCAAATCCCACTTCTGTTCCCTTGGTTATTCGCGACGACGGATTCCAGTTCTGGATGACCAAGATTCTGCTGGGAGACGCTCGTTGAAATTATGAACTGATACTAGCCAAGCGGTTGCCTCCCTTTTCCGTTGCCCGGGCCGCCCAACAACTGGATCATGGCGGCGTATGGAACTCTCGACACTGATACACCTGCGATTCCGCATTTTATGGGGCGCCCTTTTCCTGAGCGCGGCAGTGAACGCCGGGCTTGGGCAAGCGCCGGAAACGACCTCTGATCTCGCGCACGCGGACTTGAAGTGCAAGAAGCCGGTGCCGTGGCCGAACGGCATCATCCCTTACGATGTCTCAAAGCTGAGCGATGCGCAGGCCAGGGAGGCGAGGCAGGCGATGCAGCTCTGGGTTGAGACTGGCGCCAACATCCGGTTCATTCCCCGGACCACGGAGGCAGTATATGTCCATTTCACGGGTAAGACGAATGCCGGGAATAACACGAGCTTTGCCGGCTATCGCAAAGGCGCCCGGCTGGAAGTAAACATCACGGCTTTCTGGTGGCGGCAAGGTCCCTGGATGCCGGCGCATGAGTTGGGCCATGCACTGGGATTTCATCACGAACACCAGCGTTGGGATCGCGATCGGTATGTGACGATCCATTACGAACATATTAAGCCAGGGCGCGAATCGGATTACGACTGGTTGCCAAAAACAAATTGGATCGTGACCATCCCCGATTACGATTACCGGTCCATTATGCATTATCGAACCTGCTGGGCGTCCAGGTGCGAGCCTGAGTGCAAAGACGGCGTCGGGGCCAGCCCGTGTGCTGTCATCGACCCGGTGGGCAGTGAATTCGATGAGGTGATCGGGCAATGGTCCGCGAATAAGATCAGCAAGGGTGATGCGGAGAAACTGCGGTTGGTCTATGGGTCAAAGGGTTCGGGCCAGAAATGACAATAGAGCGGGAGCGTTTTCGGGGAGGAAAGGGGCTGGAATGGGGAGAATAAGTGGGAGACAAACCTCGCTACGCCATTGCACCCGCCGCCCATGTGAACTACGCTCAGGGGAAGGCCGGAATCATTCCGGGATTGCGGGAAAAATATTGTGAGTGATGTAATTAAATTATCGTCGAAGGCGACGAAGGAATTCTGGGAAATACCGGTCGTTTATGAGGATGAGCATTTGCTCGGCATCAACAAACCGGCGCTGCTGCTCACTTCGCCGGACCGCTATGACCCGGAGCGTCCGAACCTGATGAAGCTGCTGCACCACGACATCGAACGCGGGGCGCCCTGGGCCAAAACCCGGAACCTGAACTACCTCTCGAACGCGCACCGGCTGGACTTCGAAACCAGCGGCGTCATTTTGCTGGCGAAGAACAAACCCGCGCTCGTGGCATTGGCGAACCTGTTCGGCTCGGAAAAGCCGGTCAAGACCTACGTGGCCCTGGTACAGGGCACACCCGCCCAGGATGCGTTCACAATTGATGCAAAGCTGATGCAAAACCCCATGAAGGTGGGCCAAATGAAGGTCGACCAGAAGAACGGGAAGCGCTCCACGACGGAGTTCATTGTTCGAGAGAAATTTCGCGGCATCAGCCTGCTGGAATGCAAACCACTGACCGGACGCACCCACCAGATCCGGATTCACCTCAAGTATGCCAAGCACCCGATCGTGGGAGACGTGGTTTACGGAGGCGGCCCGCTTCTGTTGTCCGACCTGAAATCGGAATACCGGCTGAAAGGCCACAAGGTGGAACGCCCGCTCATTGCAACTACCGCTTTGCACGCGGAAAAGCTCGAACTAATTCATCCCATCACCAATGTTCCGATTTCCATGTCGGCCGAGTGGCCCAGAGATCTGAACGTGGCAGTGAAGTATCTCAGGCGCTACGCGGCCTAAGGGGTCAAGAAACAATCCAATTCAGGACCGACTTCTGCACGTGGAGCCGGTTCTCGGCTTCATCAAAGATTGTCTGGGCGTGCTCTTCGAATGTCGCTTCGTCAATTTCCTTGCCTCGATAGGCCGGGAGGCAATGCATTACGAGCGCACCTGGCTTGGCGAGCTTCACGAGGGCTTGATTGATTTGATAGCCGCCCAGCACTTTGATGCGCTCGACCGCTTCCGCTTCCTTGCCCATGGAAACCCACACATCCGTATAAAGGAGATCCGCGCCCGCGGCCGCTGCCTTGAGGTCCTCGGTGCAAACGATTCTGCCACCGGCTCGCTTCACGAGGTCGGCCGGGGGCTGAAAGGCCTTGGGCGCCGCGATGCGCAGCTCGAAGCCGAGCTTGGCAGCGGCGAAGATCCAGGAGATCGGGACGTTGCAAGCGCCGTCCCCGACAAACGTCACCACCTTGCCTTGGATGGAACCGCGTTTTTCCTGGAAGGTGAAAATATCGGCCAGGATCTGGCAGGGATGTTCATCATCGGTCAAAGCGTTAATCGTAGGAATCTTGGCGTATTCCGCAAACTGCTCAACATCGCTTTGGGCAAAGGTGCGAATCACCGCGCCATGGATCATCCGGCCCAAAACCCGGGCCGTGTCGCAAATGGGTTCACCGCGCCCGAGTTGGATATCGTTCGCATTGAGGAAGAGGGCTTCGCCGCCCAACTCACGAATGCCCACTTCAAAAGAGACGCGAGTGCGCGTGGACGACTTGGAAAAGATGAGCGCCCAGAATTGGCCGGCCAATGGTTTGTGCTGGCTGTCCCCGCGCTGGCGCTTCAGGACGGCGGAATTTTCCAGGATGTGATCGATGTCCGCCCGGGACATCTTTTCCATGCTCAGTAAGTGTTTCATTGGTATCGAGATGGTCGGATAAATTAATTATGCGGCCAGCGCGGCCACAACCTTTTCGAGGATGCGAATGCCTTCTTCGGCTTCGGATTGTTTCAGGTTCAAGGCTGGGAGCAACCGCACCACCGCGTTGCCTGCGGGAATGGCCAGCATGCCCGCTTCGTGCAATTTGTTCACGAACTGGATGGAGGCAGGCTTTTCCTTGCCCGCGAATCCAGGGATGTTCTGTGCCAGTTCGAAGCCCAGCATCAATCCAAGGCCGCGCACGGTTTTTAGAACTTTTGGGTATTGTTTGGCGAGGCGGCCCAGTTCTGCTTTCAAGTAGTCCCCTACACTGCGCACATTCTCTTCCAGCCGATCGCGCTGGATGACTTCCATAATCTTCAACGCCACCGCGCAACCGAGGGGCGTGCCGCCAAAGGTGGTGCCATGCGTGCCGGGCCCGAGCAAATCTGCGTAGGGCGCGCGGGCCCAAAAGGCGCCCATCGGAAAGCCGCCCCCAAGGGACTTGGCCATGGAAATCGCGTCGGGCAGAAAGCTTTCCCCGCCTGGAACGCCTTCCATGATGCGTTGGAAACTCTGGAAGCGTCCGCTACGGAAATGGCCGCATTGAACGGCATCCATCATGAGCAGCAATTTTTTGTCATCGCACAACCGGCGCAAGCCGAGCAGGTATTCCGGTGTCGCCGGGGTCACACCACCTTCACCCTGAATTCCTTCGATCAGGATCGCAACCGTGGCAGGGCTGATGGCGTCGCGCATGGCTTGCAGATCATTGTAAGGCACATGCCGGAAGCCCTGGACCATCGGCTCAAAGCCTTTTTTAACCTTCTCCTGCCCTGTGGCTGAAATGCCGGCCAGGGTTCGGCCGTGAAAAGAATTAACGGCCGTCAGGATTTCGAAGCGTCCTTCATCGTGGCCAAATTTACGGGCCAGTTTGTAAAGCCCTTCATTTGCCTCGGCACCGCTGTTGCAAAAGAAAACTTTGCCTGGGGCGATCTTCTGCACGATCGCCTGCGCCAAACGCCCCTGCGGCTCGTTGTAATATAAGTTTGAGGTATGGACCAGTTTTTGCGACTGCTCAACGAGAGCCTGGGTGATCTCAGCATTCGCGTGGCCCAATGTGCAAACGGCGATGCCACCGCCCAGATCCAGGAAACGGCGGCCTGAAACATCATAGAGATAGCTGCCGGAACCGCGCACGAAAGCCAAATCGAAGCGCCCGTAGGTGGGCACCACGTTGCGCGCGAAGAGTTCTTTGACCGATTCAAATTGGTTTTGAATGATCGAAGGAGGAGCCGGAACGATTTCTTTCATGGGCTTTAACGAGAGGCTACGTTTTCACAAAACCACTTCTGTCCCGATGCCCGCATCGGTAAAAATCTCGAGGAGCACGGAGTGCGGCACCCGACCGTCCACGAGTGAAACCTTCTCCACTCCCGATTGAATGGCCGTCACGGCGCTGTCCACTTTGGGGATCATGCCTTTATCCACGATCCCGGCTTTCTTCAAGCCATCCACCTCGGTCGTTCGGAGCGTCGTAATCAGCGTGGCCGGATTCTTTGGATCCCGCAGCAAGCCGGGCACGTCGCTCATGAAGACCAAGCGCTGCGCTTTCAAGGCAATCGCCGCCTGGGCCGCAGCGACATCGGCGTTGCAATTATAAATGCCTCCATCTTCGCCGCGGGCCGTGGGGCTAATCACGGGTGTGATGCCCTTTTCAATGCACTCGATCAGCGGAGCGGTGTTCACCGACGTTACTTCGCCGACAAACCCGATATCAAGCTTCTCCCCACCAGGCCCGGTGAGCCAAAGTTTGCGGCAGGTGAAAATCTCCGTGCCGGAAAAGCCTTTTGCCTGGCCGCCTAACTGATTGATGGTCTTAACCACCTCGGGATTGATCTCGCGCGATAAAACCCGTTCCACCACGTTCACCGTGGCTTCATCTGTCACGCGCATGCCCTGAATGAAATTCGCCTTGAGCCCCGCGGCATCCATCGCCCTGGTGATGGCTTTCCCGCCACCGTGCACCACCACCGGGTTAATTTCCACCGCCTCCAAAAACACGATGTCCCGGGCCACGCCATCGCGAACCGCCGGATCAGGAGAGTCCATGAAGCTGCCGCCGTATTTCACCACGAAAGTGGCGCCGCTAAACTTTTGGATGAAGGGTAAAGCCTCGAGCAGTGTTTCCGCTTTAGCAATCAACTCTTGCATACGCTTCTCAGCCCCCCATCGAAGATGGATCGGTCACGTCACCTTTATTGAAATCCACATATTCCTCGGTCAGGTCAGCCGCATACAGGACGGCGCTGCCTTTGCCAAGGTTCAGATTGATGTGCAGTTCGAATTCCTTTTCAGCCGCAATTTGGCAAAGGGTTTTGAACGGAGTGGAAGCGGGCTGCCCTCGCTTCAACGAATAAACCAGTTTCTTCGAACCAGGCGCGGCGTAGGCAATGTCCACTTTCTCTTCAACAATCTTCGCCGGCGAATAGCCCAGAGCATCGATGATCCGGCCCCAATTCGGGTCGCCGCCGAACCAGCTCGTTTTCACCAGCGAACTGTTCCCCACTGCGCGCACGGCGGCATCCGCATCCGCAAAATTCCGCGCGCCATTCACGCGAATGGTAACGAACCGGGTCACGCCCTCGCCATCCCGCACAATTTTCTTGGCGAGTTCCAGGCAAACATGGCTAAGCGCTTCCTGAAACACTGCCAGGTCTTTGCTGCCCTTTTTGAGAACAGCATTTTCAGCCAGGCCATTCGCCAGCACGAGCACGGTGTCGTTGGTGCTCATATCGCCGTCCACGGTGATGCGGTTAAAGCTCACGGCGACCGCTTCCTGCAAGCAGGCCTGGAGCGCCTTCGCTTCAATCGCCACATCGGTGGTAATGAAGCACAACATCGTGGCGTGCAATCCCTGGGGAGCCGCGGCAGGCCGCTTGCCCGTGGCACTCATCCCCGGCTGAATCATGCCCGCGCCTTTGCAAATGCCCCCAACCCGCACCCTTTTACCGCCAACCTGGAGCTCAATCGCAATCTGCTTGGGCCGCGTATCGCTGGTCATGATCGCTTCAGCGACCGCGTCGGCATTCTTGACTGTGGAATTCAACTGCCAGGCGGCATCGAGGATGCCGCGCTTTAAATTTTCCATGGGCATGGTCACACCAATGCGGCCAGTGGACCCGACCATGATGTGCTGCTCGGGCATGTGCAATTCACGCCCCAGGATCGCCGTCATCTCATACGCATCCTTCATGCCCTGCTTCCCAGTGCAGGCATTGGCATTGCCCGAGTTCACCACGATAGCCTGAGCTTCGCCCCCGCGAACGCGCTCGGCGCAAACTTTCACCGGTGCCGCGCAAATCTGGTTGGTGGTGAACATGCCCGCCACGGTCGCCGGCACTTCCGAAACGATCAGCGCCAGGTCGCGCTTCTTTCCTTTATTGGAACCTTTGCCCGTGCCGAGCCGCTTGATGTCACAAAAAACAGCCGCCCCAAGAAAACCGCTCGGAGCGGTAATGGAGCCCGGAATTATCTTGAATGTTTTAGCCATGAAAACCCCATTTAAATAAGGCCAGCCGTTTCAGGAAAATCGCAGAGAATATTCAAGCTCTGCACCGCCTGGCCGCTGGCGCCCTTCACAATATTGTCCTCCGCACTTGTCACAATCAGCCGGCCCGTTCGCAGATCCAGCCGCCAGGCCAGTTCTAATACATTGGTCCCGACCACGTTCTTGGTATCCGGAAGCGCCTTGCCTTCCAGCACCCGCACGAAAGGTTCCTTGCCATAGGCGGCCTGATAACAGGCAGCGATTTGCTTGTCTAAATCCGCCATCTCGCCCGCGGTCGCAAAATGCTTTTCAGGCGCCAGGTAAAGCGTTGTTAAAATGCCGCGGTTCACCGGCACGAGGTGGGGCGTGAATTGAATGACGACTGGCTGCCCGGCCGCGTTGGAAAGTTCCTGTTCGATCTCCGAAAGGTGCCGATGCTTGGGAATGCCGTAAGGCCTCAGGCTTTCATTGCACTCCGCAAAAAGGTAATCGAGCTCAGCCTTCCGCCCCGCCCCGGTGACGCCACTCATGGAATCGGCGATGATCCCGGTGTGCTTGATGATGCCTGCGCGCAGCAAAGGAATGATCGGCAGCAGCACGCTCGTGGGATAACATCCCGGAGAAGCAATCAGCGTGGCATCCTTGATCGCATGGCGATAAACCTCGGGCAGGCCATACACGGATTTGGCGAGGAGTTCCGGCTCCGGGTGATCGTGGCCATAAAATTCTTTGTAAACCGAGGCGCTCTTCAGCCGAAAATCCGCGCTGAGGTCAATCACCTGGGTTCCCTCTCGCAACAGCGGTATAGCATATTCGGCCGCCACACCATGGGGTAACGCCAGGAACACCACCTGCGCCTGTTTGGCCAGCAGCTCGGCGTTGGGTTCCGAAAACCGCAGCTCGCGAGAACGAGGGTATTGGGAAAACCTGGGAAACACCTGGGCAACGGTCTGCCCGGCGTAATGGCGTGAGGTGACAGCCGTGAGCTCGGCGAAGGGATGATTGAGCAGGAGCCTGACGAGTTCCTCTCCAGAGTAACCGGAGGCGCCGACAATACCTACTTTAATAGTTTTGTTTTTCACCAGGACACAAGCAAATCAGAAACCAAGGGGTATTTAAGATCTCCTTGCAGCACAACTCCAAAAAGGAGAAAGCCCCGCAGGCCGAGCCAGCGGGGCTTTGAAATCCGGTTCGGATTAGCGCTTGCTGAACTGGAAGCGCTTGCGAGCCCCTGGCTGACCATACTTCTTACGTTCCTTCATACGAGGATCGCGGGTCAGGAAGCCATTGGACTTCAATGTGGGGCGGAAGTTCGCGTCAACCTGCAACAGGGCGCGAGCGATACCATGGCGAACAGCACCGGCCTGGCCCGAAGGCCCGCCGCCAGCAACATTCACGCGGATATCAAACTTGCCAGCGCTCTCAGTCACCAAAAGCGGCTGAGTCGCCAGACCACGGAGCAATTCCGTGGCAAAGTAATTTTCAAACGGCCGGCCATTGACTGTGATTTTGCCGGAACCGGAAGCAAGGCGGACACGTGCGACCGCGCTCTTGCGCCGGCCGGTGCCGAGGAAATCAGAAGTTTTTTCTGCCATATTCAGGATTATTGAGATGATTTAAGAGTCGCAGGCTGTTGCGCACTGTGAGGGTGCTGACTGCCTTTGTAGACTTTCAACTTTGTCAGGAGCACACGGCCCAAGCGATTCTTTGGAATCATTCCACGCACAGCGTGATGGATCAATTCCTCGGGATTACGGGCGCGCACTTGGGAAACGGTGCGATACTTCTCGCCGCCTCTCCACCCGGAGTAGGACATATATTCCTTTGCGTCTTCTTTCTTTCCAGTGACCTTCACCTTTTCGGCGTTGACCACTACCACAAAATCACCGGCATCGATGTGTGGAGTAAAGACGGGCTTATTCTTCCCGCGCAAAATATCGGCAACCTGTACGGCAAGGCGCCCCAGAACCGCGCCCTCGGCATCAATAACATGCCATTTGCGCTGGTCCACATTCACTTTCGGCAAATACGTTTTCATCTAAAACCTAGTTTAAGGAGCGGTGAACCTAGCAAACAAAGCGGCTAAGTCAATAGCCATTTTGCAGATTAAATCAGGCCCATGAATCATTTCACCCTGGGCCAAGCTGGTTGCCGGGAACCCCAGGGCTCCCGCAACGCAGGGAAGTTTGACTGAATCCCCCGCGGTTGCAACTGGCAATATATTTTTACCCTCTTTTTTTCCAAACCAAAACTTGGTATGGCTTTAAAGCATGGCAAAAAGGCAAAACATCCCGTTATTCGTCCGGTTAACCACTCTCGCGGCCCTCATTCTCTCAACCGGCTGCTCCTCTTTTAATCATGATTGGAAAGCCGCAGCCCAGAAACCCGCCCCTGCCGGCGACATTTCCGGCGCGTGGGACGGCCAATGGCTGAGCGACGCCAATGGGCACCATGGACGGCTGCGATGCATCCTCACGAAAAAAAGCGAGGCCACCTACGACGCTCATTTCAAGGCGCGGTTCTGGAAGATTTTCAGCGCCAGCTACACCATCCCGCTTGAATTGAAGCCAGGCACCAACGGCAACTACCGATTGGAGGGCGACCGCGACCTGGGCAAGCTGGCAGGAGGCGTTTACCGGTATATTGGCGAAGCCACCCCAACGATGTTCCACAGCCAATACACCAACAAATACGACCATGGCACCTTCGAAATGAAGCGTCCGGGGTCCTAATGGGTGGCGTTACCGACCCCCGAGTGAGGGATATTTGCGATTTACTTCACTTTTCCGAACCTGTTAGCCTCCCGCCATGTCCGAATTTGTTCAATACGTGAATCATGGCGCTTCACGGGTGACGCCCAAGGTTGTGGAATTGGTTTTGCGGCAGCTGCCCATGTGGAAGGTGGAGTTCACCCAGATAAACGCCCCGAAATTTCCGCATTTGGTCGACCAACTGGAATTTCTCGCCGACGCTGTCGAGGATTTCGCCGAGGGCGCCTACAAGGATTTACCCTACTTCGCCTTTGCCGAAGCGGTTTTCGCGCTCACGTACGCCCACAAGAAGATCGATATTATTCCTGACCTTCTGCCGGAGATCGGCCGGGCGGACGATTCCAGCATCGTGCGAGCAGTGTTGATCCAGAACGAGCGAGGCTTCGAAAAGTATGCTGAGGCCCAGGGGTTTAACTGGAAAAAGATTACCAGCAAACCTTGATGCGTACGCAAAAATTGCGGGCGAAACAACATGCCCGCAATACCCAAACAACCATCAAACCGAGCATCCTCTCACTCTTTGTGATTAAATTAACCTCGCAGTCCGGGACGTGCATTATTCCCGCGTTCAACCACAAGAGCGTGTAAGGAAAAGACGACTTGCAACTATCGCTTCTTCAAATCAATTATCGGGCTCCGAAATTTCACCTCCCTGCTTGTTAGAAACTAAACAGTTCACCTACCAAGCCGGACAAAAGTATTCGTTTAGTGTTTTTGTAGTATGCGCATTATCAATTTGAACCCAGACACGGCCATTGGAGCCAGCGCCTGGTTTGTCGATCTGGACGGAAACCGGCTGCTGATGGATGCGGGAACGCATCCGAAGTTGGAAGGTCGAGCCAGTCTGCCTCTTTATAAACTAATTGCCGATGAGGAGGTGGACGCCATCGCCATCACCCATTGCCACCACGACCATGTGGGGTCACTCCCGGTTGCCATCCGGCATTTCCCAAAAGCCCATGTACTTTTGACGGAGCTCAGCTATTTTATTGTCGAACGGGTGCTCCACAATTCCGTGAACGTGATGGTGCGCCAGCGCGATGAGATGGGCGTGAAGGATTACCCGCTCTATTCCCACGACGAGGTGGATGACATCGCCGCTCTTTTTCAGGGCTACAAATACAACCGCCAAGTGGAATGGGCCTCCTACCAAAAAACGCGCGCAGGTTTCTCCTCCCCTACCCTTGAATTTTATGATGCCGGCCACGCCCTGGGATCGGCCGGGATCCTGGTCTGCGGTGATGACCAAAGCCTCTTTTACACAGGCGATGTTTGTTTCCATGATCAAACTATCCTGAAAGCCGCGCGTTTCGAAGATGTGCGGGCTGATGTGCTGATCATGGAAACGACGCGCGGGAACAAGGAGGTTCCGCCGGATTTCAGCAGGCAATCTGAAATGGATCGGCTTGCGACCGCCATTGATGCGGCCCTGAAGCGTGGCGGGTCCGTGCTCATCCCCGTTTTTGCCCTTGGCCGGACTCAGGAAATATTGGCCATGCTGGCTTTGGAAATGCGGGCGGGCAAGCTGACCCGTCAACCCATCTTCATTGGTGGGCTTGGGCGGGTTTTCACAGAGATTTACGACCTGGAAGCGCATCGTTCTCACCGCCAGCACCAAAACCTGCGACTCACCCAGGCCCTGAACCTGGTCGTCCTGGAAAAAGGCCAGGCTGAGAACATGAAACTTACCAGCCCGAAGATTTTTGTGGTCACCGCCGGCATGATGAGCGAGCACACTGCCGCGCATGATTTGGCGCTGCGGATGACCGGGGACGAGCGGCATTCCATTTTCTTCGTCGGTTACGCGGATCCTGATACGGCTGGAGGCCGGCTCAAGGCAGCCAAGCCCGGCGAAACCTTCCTATTCAGCCCGTCCGGCGGCGAGGTGACGCGCAATTGCGACGTGCAGGATTTTGATTTGACCGCCCACGCCAATCGCACTGATCTGCTCGATTTCGTCGGGCAAGTGGAACCGCGGACGATCCTCCTCGGGCACGGCGAACCGGAATCCAAAAAGTGGTTTGAAGATCAGATCCATTCGAAATATCCCAAAATCAAGGTGATCAATCCTGAGCCAGGGCAGAGTGTAGTGGTTTAAACTCGCTGTTTTCTTTGAGTCAGAACCTTCTTTTCTGTACAACGGAGCTGTGCAAATACAGTTCCTTCTGGGCCCTGCTGGCTGCGGCAAGACCTTCCGTTGCGTGACGGAAGCGCGCAGGGCTTTGGAGAACTCGCCGGACGGTCCGCTGTTGGTCTTCCTGGCGCCGAAACAGGCGACTTTTCAGCTCGAACGCCATCTGCTGGCCGATTCCAATCTGCCGGGTTACACGCGTCTAAAGGTTTTCTCCTTTGAACGGCTGGCCGAGTTCATTTTTGAGCATTTTGAAAAGCCGCTTCCCCGTCTTTTAACTGAGGAAGGCCGAGTGATGGTGCTCCGAGCCTTGCTCGGCAAACGACAGGAGGAACTGAGACTTTTTCGTTCCACGGCACGCATGCCTGGTTTTGCCCGGCAATTAAGCCTGCTGCTGAGGGAACTGCAACAGCACCAAATTTCCATTCAACGCCTGGAAGAGCTCGCGGAAAAGATCGGCTCGACGAACCGGCTCGACCATAAGCTCCAGGACGTGGCCCTCATGCTGAAATCCTATCGCGAGTGGCTGAGTGAAAATGGCTTGGAAGATGCCGATGCCCTGCTTGATTTGGCAACGGACACGCTGGTAAGCGAGCTTGCCGGCGAGCGCATCTTGCAATTTGAAAAGCTCCTGACCAGTCCGAGCGACACGGAACCTCCGCAGTTCAACCGCAGGCTGCGGATCGAGACGCTCTGGATGGATGGCTTTGGTCAGTTAACGCCGCAAGAACGAAGGCTCCTGGCTGCCTTTATGCCTTTTTGCGACAAAGCCCAATTGGCTTTCTGCATGGATCCTCAGGCGATTTCCCAAACCAGTTGGTTTTCGCCGTGGACAGTGGTAGGTCAAACTTTTCAGGCGCTGCAGACTGAATTTTCTGATTTGCCGGGGTGCACCGTCACCGTCGAGAAAATGGAGCGGAACCCGGCCAAATGCCGTTTCCCCGACCAGCCCGTGTTACAGCACCTCGAGCAACACTGGGGTGACCCGAAGCCGTTTGCTCCGCTCAAGGTTGTGAGCGAAGATGGCGAAACCCCAAAACTGTTTGGCACGGTCCAAGCCCCCATCCGGGTTGTTTCGTGCGCCAATCCCGAAGCCGAGGCCACCATGGCGGCTCGCGAGATTCTACGCTACGTGCGCAGCGGTGGCCGCTTTCGCGATACTGCGGTTCTGGTGCGCCACCTGGACCAATATCATGATCCACTTCGCAGGGTGTTTCTGCGCTACGAAATTCCATTCTTCCTCGATCGGCGAGAACCCGTCGCGCATCACCCGTTGGCTGAGCTGACTCGCGGCGCCCTCCGGACGCTCGCCTATCATTGGCGGCAAGCGGATTGGTTTAGCGCGCTCAAATCCGGTTTGGTACATGACTCGGAGCATGAAATCGATTGGCTGGAGAATGAAGCCTTGGCGCGCGGCTGGGAAGGCAGCGCCTGGGAGCATCCTTTGCGCTATGAAGGCAGTGAAATGCTCCCGGACCAGCTTGAAACATTCCGTCGCAAATTGATGCAGCCCTTTCTGGCGCTCAAGGCGGACCTGAATCCAATGCCTTCGGGCGGCGAACTCGGCCACGCCATCCGGAACCTGTGGGATAGCCTCAAAGTCCGCGAAACGCTGAACCGGTGGACAGCAGCACACGCTGAAAAATCCGATGGCGCCCAGGTCGTTCATGCAACCGTTTGGGAGCAAATGAACGATTGGCTGGACAATGTGGAACTGGCATTCGCCAAAGAAGCGCTGCCCCTTTCGCAATGGCTTCCTATTTTGGAGGCGGGTTTGGCAGGCCTCAGTATAGGCGTTGTCCCCCCCGTGCTCGACCAGGTGTTGATTGGCTCGGTTGATCGGTCACGCAACCCCGATCTCCAGCGCGTTTTTGTGCTGGGCATAAATGAAACGGTGTTCCCGGCTCTTGCCACTGCCCAGACCCTGTTAACGGAGGCAGATCGATTGCTCATGGAAAGGCACGGCCAATCGCTCGGCTTGAGCACACGTTCACAACTGGGGCTGGAGCGGTTCTTCGGCTATATCGCATGTACGCGAGCGCGAAGGCGCGTTGTGCTCACCTATGCCATTCGTGATGGCGAGGGCAAGGCCCTGAATCCTTCCTGCTTCATTTCGCACTTGGAACGGATGTTCCCGGAATTGGCAAAGCACGAAAAGTTTATACCTTCGAAAAACTGGACCGAATGTGAGCATCCGGCGGAACTGATGTCCACCCTGCTCCAGGTGCAGGGAGCGCGAGCGAGGGCCAAAGCGACTGGTGGCTCCGGCATTTCCGAGGCTGCTCTCAATCAAATGTTGCTCCTGGCCAAACTGCCTGCCTTTGACCCGGTGTTGCGGCGTCTGAAGCACCTCCATACCACACCCGTTGAGGAGAAGCTTAAAACGGGTTTAGCTGAGCAGCTTTATGGGCCGGAGTTGAGAACGTCCGTGAGCAGACTCGAGCAGTTTGCCGCGTGTCCATTCCGGTTTTTCATCAGCTCCGGATTGCAGGCCGAGGAGCGCACCAAGTTCGAGCTCGACATCCGGCAGCAGGGCAGTTTTCAGCACGATGTCCTCGCCCAGTTTCACGAATCTCTGCGCGCCGAGAAAAAGAAATGGCGCGATCTCTCGCCCGCCCAGGCCCGTGAGCACATCGCGAAAATTGCGAGTGAGCTGATGCCTCGATTCGAAAATGGCCTACTGCTGTCGAGCGAGCAAAATCGGTTTCTGGGCCGCACCTACCAGGAGTCGCTGCAAAATTTTATTGAGACCATTGTTGGCTGGATGAGTCAGTATCAATTTGATCCGGAGGTCGTGGAAATCGGTTTCGGATTCGAGCAGGATGGTCTGCAGCCCTGGAGATTGGACCTTGGCCACGGACATCAATTGCAGTTCTGCGGGCGCATCGATCGTGTCGATCTTCTGCGCGTCCCCGGCAGCGACGAGGCGCTCTGCGTGGTGGTGGATTACAAATCCAGCCTGCGCGAACTGAAAATGCTCTACCTTGAAAGCGGCCTGCAACAGCAATTGCCGGCTTATTTGAACGTGCTGCGCCATGCCAAAAATGTTAAGGAAGTTTTCGGTGTTTCGCGGATTATTCCTACCGGCGTTTTCTACATCAATCTTGCCGGGTCCTATGGGTCGGGTGCTAATCGAAACGAGGTCCTTTCGAACATGAAGGAAGCCGGCAGGCAGGCTTACGCGCATGAAGGTTTGTTCGATTTTGACGAGCTGCGCAAATTGGATAACCGGCCCGACAATCGAACGGGGGATCAATTTAGTTATAGGCTCAAGAGCAACGGCGAGCTTTACGCAAACAGCTCCGACGCACTGCCCAAAACGGATTTTGAGGCGCTGCTTGACCGGGCCGAAGACCTGCTCAAGGACATTGGGAAACGCATCTACAAAGGCGATGCGCAAATTGATCCATACAAACACAAGACGGACCTGGCCTGCGATAAATGCGATTACAAGGGCGTTTGTCGAATTGATCCCTGGACCCATTCCTATCGCCAGTTGAAAAAAACGGAGCAGGAGGAAGCTGAATGAGCTTCACCGAAGCACAGCAGAGGGCCATTGATGCCAAGGGCAATACCCTGGTGATGGCGGGCGCGGGCACTGGCAAGACCAAGACTTTGACCGCCCGCTGCATGCGGTTCTTGTTGGAGGCAGACGTCACGCTCGATCAGATCCTCATGGTGACGTTTACCGAGGCAGCGGCGGCTGAAATGCGGAGGCGCATCCGGCAGCAACTTGAGGAAGAGCTGGAAAAAGATCCAACGAATTCCAGGCTGAACGAACAAGTCGTGCTGCTCGATTCGGCCCATATCTGCACGCTGCACAGCTTCTGCTTAAAGTTAATTCGGGAGCACTTCTATGAGTTGGCTCTTGATCCGCAGCTCGCCGTTCTCGCCGAGCAACAATCAAAACTGCTTGCAGCTGAAACCCTGGACGAAATTTTTGCGCATCATTATGCCGGCGGCTCCGAAGATTCACCGGCAGTGCTGAACCTGATCCAACTGCAGCCGAGGGCCAAGGAGCAACCACTGCGTGAATTGATCCTGGAATTGCACGAATACACCCAGACCAGGCCGGACCCTGAAAAATGGTTCCAAGGGCAATTGGAGCTTTTTTCACAGGAAAAGCCGGAGCAATGGCAGTGCTGGCTTTTGGAGGGCCTGAAAGACTGGGCTGAGTTGTCACTTCCCTTGCTCAAAAACCAGGATGCCGAGAACATTGTGGCTCACGCATGTGCCAGGCTCCTCGAGAACCTGCCGCAGAAACTCACCCGGGAAGCAGCCGCACAAACGGTCCAGTTGATCCATGAACAGGATGAGGCATGGCCACCTCGCAAAAAAACTGTTTTCCGCAAACCACTGGAATCATTTTTCAAAGATGCGGGATTTCTCCATACCCTTCTGCACGTCGACAAAACAGATCCCTTGGCGGAAGATTGGGAATGGGTGCGGTCCCACATGCTCACCCTGCTCAAGCTCGCCCTCGAATTTGAACACGCCTTCAGCGCTGTAAAACGCGACAGCGCCGCCGTTGATTTCCATGACCTGGAGCAATTCTCCTTGCGTTTGCTCTGGGATGGCAAAACGAATAGTCCAACCGTGCTCGCCCAGGAATGGCGTTCCAGGCTGAAGCTCGTTTTTGTGGACGAATACCAGGACATTAACGAAGCGCAAGATCGCATTTTGACGGCTTTGGGAAGTGATGGCGAGAAGGCCAATCGTTTCCTGGTGGGGGATGTAAAACAGAGCATCTATCGTTTCCGGCAGGCAGCGCCCCACATTTTTCAGGGCTATGCTGAGCGTTGGCGCCGGCAGGGGGGCGAAGGCACCACGATTCCCTTGTCGCACAACTTCCGCAGCCACCAAGCGGTTTTAAATTTCATTAACCCTTTGTTTCGCGAACTGATGCACCAGGAGGTCGGAGGCGTGGAATTTGACAAGGACGCGGAGTTGCAATTTGGAAACCCGGAAGGGCGTGCCGCCTACTGCATCGACGACCAAAACCCCGGGCCCAGGGTCGAAGTGCATCTCCGGCTGAAAGAAAGGGGCACGAGCAGCGGCGACGAAAATCTTGATGATTTATCGGATTCAGAACGTGAAGCGCGGATCGTAGCCGAACGCATCCAATCGCTCGTGGGAAGCGGAACACTGCTCTGGGACCAGGAGGAGGGCTGCCACAGGCCAGTCAGCTATGCGGACATTGTCATCCTGATGCGGTCCCCTCGCAGCAAGGTCGAAAGCTATGCAAAGGAGTTTGCCCGCCTAAACCTGCCGCTTCAAGCAAGCCGAAGCGGGTTCTTCGAGAGCATTGAAGTGCAGGACATGCTCAACTTGCTGCAACTGCTGGATAATCCGCTCCAGGATATTCCCGCCATCGCCGTGCTGCGCTCGCCGCTAGTTGGATTATCCATCAACGAGTTGGCTGAGATCCGAATGGCAAAGCGCAAAGCTCAATTTTGGAAGGCGTTGTTAGCATTTCACGAGGCGCAGCGGGAAAACAATACGTCTACCTTTAAAAAGGTGGACGCTTTCCTCAGCAACTACACACATTGGCGCTCGATGGCGCGCCATTCCTCGCTCACGCAGAGGCTGGAAATGATCCTGAACGACACCAGCTATGTGGACTGGCTCCTCACGCAGCCCCGCGGGGAGCAACGCCAGGCCAATGTTTACAAATTATTGGCGGTGACCCGGGAGTTCGAGGAACTCCAGCACCAGGGACTTTATCGCTTTCTGCAATATATCCAGGCACAACAGGAGGCGGCCGGAGACACGGAACCTGCACCGCTCGAAACCGAGAATGCCGTGCGCCTGATGAGTATCCATCAAAGCAAGGGATTGGAGTTCCCGATCGTGGTCATTCCCGACCTTGGCAAGAAGTTCAACATGTCGGATGCTTCCGGCAGCATTATCCTGGATGAAGAATGTGGCTTGTGCCCCATGGTCCGCCCGCCCGGCACAGGCGCGAGTTATCCGAGCTTGCCCTACTGGCTGGCCAAACAGCGCCATCGTGCAGAAGCACTCGGCGAAGAGTTGCGCATCCTTTATGTAGCGCTGACGCGCGCTGAGCAATGGCTCATCCTCACGGGTACCTGCCAGCGGGCGACCGCTGACAAATGGCAGGACAAATCCGCCGCCGGAGCATCCGCGCCGATTCATCTGCTCAAGGCAAACTCCTTTCTGGACTGGCTTGGCCCCTGGTGGACCAACCAGGAACCCGGTTGGACAGAAAAAATCCTTGGAACCAGCAAACTCTGGCGTTGGTGGATCCAACAGGACGGGGCGATGCTCGTCGATGGGGCCATTCGGCCCGCCGCGCTCTTGGCTGAAAACACTCAGATCAGGGTTAAGCCAGCTTCCGATGAACAATTCCAGCACCTGAAGGAGCGGCTGGAGTGGAAATATATCTATGAACCTGCCACGCGGGAGCCCGCCAAGGCTTCTGTGACGGAACTGCGCCGCCAGGCGGCGGAGCAGGCAGAAAGTTCTTACGTGCCGGAGTTGAGCGGGCCAGTTCACGAGCACAAGCTCCTCACGGAAGCAAATGACGAATTAAGCCACGCTGAGATTGGAGTGGCCCATCATCTGTTCCTGCAACGCGTGTCACTGGATCGCTTGGAAACCATCGTTGATTTGCAGCAGGAAGCTGATCGGTTGGTGCGGGCCCGGATGCTTTCGGAGAACGAAGCTTCCGCTCTGGACCTCGAGTCGGTTCGCCACTTCTGGGCTTCCGAGGTTGGCCGAAAAATTTTAGATGAACGGGACCGCTTGCGGCGAGAGCTGCCGTTCACCATGCGAGTCGCGCGGGAGGAGGCAGCCGGCTTTTCCTTTCTGAAAGACTTGCCTGAAGACGAATTTGTAATTGTGCAAGGCGTAGTGGATGTGGCGATCATCCGCCCCGAAGAAATCTGGATCCTGGATTTTAAAACGGACAGCCTCCGGGAGGATGAAATCGCCCATCGGGCTGCTCAATATGCACCCCAAATCCGGCTTTACGGCCTGGCGCTCAGCAGAATTTATAACCGTCCAGTTGCCCATCATTGGCTGTATTTTTTGCGGTCGGGAAAGACAGTCGATGTCTAGACTACAGCATGCGGTTTTGTCGAAGGGAGAGAGTCCTCGATTTCCGGGAGTCTCCGCGGGCTGGCGCTCCCTTCACGGGGTGCTCCTCGTGGTATGCATGGGATTGGTTATCCCGCTGCATTCCTTCCAAATTTGGCCTTGGGTTTGGCTTATTCCCCTCGTCCTTTATGGTGTTCCAACGCTTCTGATTCCTCCACTGCGTCGTTCCTGCGCATGGTTGCATTTCGGAACGGTAACAAGGAATGGCGTCATCGCAGCCGTGGGGATCGCGGGAGTTTCATCCCTGACCCTCATCCTCTTCCACAGGTGGCTACATCCAGATCTTCGTGAACTCGTGGGCACGCTCCCAATTCGCCGTCTGGGAGGACTCGTTCCCGCCGGAGTTATTTTTTCCTTCGGAAATGCGGTCATGGAGGAACTCATTTTTCGTGGCATACTCCACGACTCATTAGCCTCGCAATGGGGAGAATGGTTCGCACTTGTCTGCACCTCGTGCTTATTCGGTTTGGGTCACCTTCACGGCTTTCCTCCAGGCGCAGTCGGCGCGATGTTAGCTGCAATTTTTGGAGGTCTGCTCGGTTCGTTGCGCATTTACACAGGCGGTTTGGCCTTGCCTGTTCTCGCGCATGTGGTCGCCGATGCTACGATCTTTTCAATTTTAACAAGCTCGGGAATTTGGAAGGCGTAACGCTTCTTCTCGATGGCTTGCCCGTCCAACTTTTTGACTGGCATTTTATGACAAGAAAATTCTTCCGTTACTTGAAAATTACGAACACTGGTGTTACGGGTATCGAGTTCTCAAAGAATCATGTTTTCCGAGACGCCAATACTTTTGGTGGAAGATGATGACGCGGATGCATTCTTTTTGCAGCGTGCCATCGAGAAGCTCAAGATCCCTTTTGCTTTGGACCGAGTGACTGATGGCCGGAGCGCCATGGATTACCTCGGGAGAACTGGTCGATTCGAAAAAATGGCCACATTACCGCCGCCTCACCTCGTGGTGCTTGACCTGAAAATGCCGGTTTGTTCGGGTTTTGACGTGCTCGAATGGGTCCGATCGCAAGCGTGTTTTAAGCACCTAAAAATCGCAGTTTGGAGTAGTTCCACCCTGCCGGAAGACAGGGCAAAAGCCCTGCAGCTTGGAGCGTGCGACTTTGTGGTAAAACCCGCGAAGTTGGGGGAATACGAGAAGATGATCCAAAACTGGCTCGCCCATGGTTTTCTTCCATCCGCCGCGAATTCTGCCGATTGTCCTTCTGAAAGTTAATTCTGTTCCTTCCTGGTCTGCCGTTAGGCGTGCTGGACCTGGTCTTTAAGCCATTCGATATGCTCAATCGTGAACGGCTTTGCGATGCAACCCAGGGCCCCCAATGATTTGGCCCGCTCACAAGCTGCTGAATCAATTTCGTCCACAAACGTGACGATGGGGATGGAGCGCAAATAATCCTGAGTTTGCGCCCATTGCAGGATTTCCAACCCACTGATCGTCGGCAAATACATTTCGAGGAAAATCACCGAAGGCAACGGATGTTCCTCCCGGTCAGCAAATTTTCCGCGTCCTTGCAAGTAATGCAACACCTCGAGCCCAGTCTCCAGAACCCGCACGGAACAAGCTATGTGAGCTTGTTTCAGTGTGCGGATGAAAAAGAACTCATCAAATTCGTAGCTTTCACCTAATAAAATTGTTTCGCCCGAAGAGAACATATGCACCTCCACCGCGAATATGCTTGGGCCTTTGGTCCGGCGCAAGGCAGGAAAGTCAATCCGAGGCTGGACTTTTGGTGCCGAGGGTATTTCCCTTGGAGCATTCCATTCGAATGACCTGGACACAAAATTATGACCCTCTCGGGCACCCGGTTTTTTCCACGCTGGTAGCGGCGCTTCCGGTGGTGGTGTTGCTCAGCTCGATTGCGTGGCTGAAATTTCGGATCCATTACGCAGCGTTGTTGGGACTGATTGTCGCGGCGGCAGTAGCCCTCCTGATTTATCGCATGCCAGCAGTCCAGGTTTTCGCCACGACTGGATATGGAGCAGCTTATGGCTTGTTCCCGATCGGCTGGATCATCTTGAACCTGATTTTCCTCTACCAATTGACAGTCAAAAGCGGCCTCTTTGCCGTGTTGCGGGATAGTCTGGCCCGAATTGCTCCCGATCCCCGGATCCAGGTGATTTTGATCGCATTCTGTTTTGGCGCTTTCTTCGAGGGTGCTGCGGGATTCGGCACACCCGTGGCTGTTACTGCGGCCATCCTGATGCAGCTTGGCTTCAAGCCGCTGCCAGCGGCGGGGCTTTCCCTGATCGCCAATACCGCGCCCGTGGCATTTGGCGCACTCGGCACACCGATCCTCGCTTTGGAAGGAGTGACTGGCATCGACAAGCTCAAGCTCTCCGCAATGGTGGGAAGGCAATTGCCCTTCTTTTCATTGGTCGTCCCTTTTTGGGTAGTGTGTGCGATGAGCGGCTGGCGAGGCATGCTGGGCATCTGGCCGGCAGCACTCACGGCCGGGATCTGTTTTGCCGTTCCTCAATTTGTGGTTTCGAATTACCACGGCCCCTGGCTGGTGGACATCGTCGCCTCGCTTTGCTCCATGGGAGGGCTGGTTCTGCTCCTGAAATTTTGGAAGCCGAAGGCGCTTGCGGCTCCGTTGGAAAATGGGAGTCCGCCCGCTACGTCCTCCGAGGCACACCCCGCGCGAAAGGTCCGCCAAGCGTGGGCTCCCTGGATGGTCCTCAGCGTGCTGGTATTTATCTGGGGAATTCCGGCTGTGAAGAAGCAACTCGACTCGCTCTCCGCGCCTTCGCTGCCCATCCCCGCTTTGCATCAGCAAGTTCTGCGCGCACCGCCTGTCGTGCCGGAACCCTCGGCTGAAAAGCCAACTAAACCTGAGGACGCAATCCTGAAGCTGAATTGGCTGTCTGCGACCGGGACGGGGATTTTGGTGTCTGGAATTTTGGCAGGGTTGATGATGGGATTCGCCCCGGCGGAGATTGCACGTGTTTACTGGTCCACCTTGAAACTAGTGCGCCTGTCTTTACTCACCATCGCCGCCATGCTGGCCCTCGGGTATGTGACCAAATACTCCGGCACCGACGCCACGCTCGGGCTGGCGCTTTCGAAGACCGGGGCGCTGTATCCTTTCTTTGGAACTTTGCTGGGGTGGTTAGGTGTGGCTTTGACCGGGTCCGACACTGCTTCCAATGTGCTCTTTGGCAGCCTCCAGAAAATTGCCGCCCAAAAGGCCGGGGTCAGTTCTGTCCTGATGGCCGCGGCGAATAGTTCGGGTGGAGTGATGGGAAAAATGGTCGATGCCCAAAGCATTGTGGTGGCGAGCACGGCCACGGATTATTACGGACACGAAGATAAGATTCTCAGGTTCGTTTTCTTTCACAGCATTGCACTCGCGGCGCTAGTGGGGCTGCTGGTTTATTTACAGGCTTATGTGTTTCCATTTAGCGAAATGGTGGTGAAGTAGAAGCGCGACTGGCATCAGGGGGGCACAACTTTATGGCAAAGGCCGTGGAGGAGAAACTGGATTTCGGTTGAAGTATTACGAAAGGTTCCAAGGAGAATAGAGCCGATGATTACCACGACGACCCGGATGCTCGCAAGTGAGTAGAATTACTTTTCTATATAACCTTATTAACCCGTCTAAAGTCTTACGGTCAGGCGCGGTTTTTCTTGAATTTTCGGCGTAACTGATTATAAATGAGTCCCTTATGTTTGGACGTATCAGCCTGATTTTGCTTCTGAGTCTTTCCACTCTGGTTCCAGCCAAAGCAGCTATAGACATGTTCCTGAAACTAGACACGGTTCCAGGTGAGTCAGTGGACAAGTCCCATAGCACCGAAATAGATGTGCTGGCATGGTCCTGGGGAATGTCCAACCCCGCGACGGTAGTCGCCGGCGGAGGAATCGCCTCGGGCAAAGTAAACATCCAGGAACTCAGCCTGACGAAATACTTGGACAAGGCCAGCCCGCTTATGATGTTGGGCTGCAGCCAGGGCAAGCACTATGCCTCAGCCGTGCTGACTTTGCGCAAGGCCGGAGCAGTCGCCGTGGAATTTATGAAAATCACCCTGACCGACGTAATCGTGACCAGTCTCAGCACTGGTGGTTCCGGCGGGGAGGACCGGTTAACAGAAAACGTTACTCTCGCCTTCGCGAAAGTAAAAGTGGAATACTGGCCGCAGAAGGCGGATGGCACATTGATCCAGCCAGCTATCACGTATACATGGGACATTGAGGCCAATACACCGTAACAAAACTGGGTCACAGGCTTCTCACCCGAATCCAAAAATTTCAGCAAGTGCGACGGTCAACAAATTTTCACGGCTTTTGCCGGACATGGTGTTTTCTCACAACCTTGGTCTGGTTCGTGGGCCTTGGCACAGGCCAGTCAGCCATGGACCTATTCCTGAAGCTGGATGGAATTGAAGGAGAGTCTCGCGACCTCAAACACTCGAAAGAAATTGATATCCTGGACTGGTCGTGGGGTTTAACAAAACCGGCCAAAGTAATGAGCGGTGGAAGCACAACGGGCCGGCTCGCTTTCTCCGGCTTTACCGTTCGTAAGCTTGTAGACAAGGCCACCCCCAAGCTGATGCTTAATTGTTCTCAAGGAAAGTGGATTACGAATGCGCTTCTGACCTGCCGCACTCAAACCAGTTCAAACACCATTGAATTTTGCAAACTGCAAGCCAGCAAAGTAATCGTGACATCTGTGAACGAAGCAGCCTCCTCCGATTTCACCGAAACAATTGGATTCTCGTTT
Source organism: Verrucomicrobiales bacterium (assembly GCA_028293425.1). GTDB lineage: Bacteria > Verrucomicrobiota > Verrucomicrobiia > Limisphaerales > JAQGOV01 > JAQGOV01. The sequence goes on along the minus strand of JAQGOV010000612.1, from coordinate 2,763 downwards.
GAGTCCGTCCAAATCGATTACTTTCTTATCGGACGCACGGGCATTAATGACTATTTCTACCAGTGGAATTTAGCCGACGACGCTGGCACAGGCGGGACCAGGAGCAGTGACACTGATGGCGATGGCATACCCGATGACTACGAAACCGCCAACGGCCTCAACGTCAATGCCAACGATGCCGACCTTGATAAAGATGGGGATGGCTTATCCAACCTGAACGAGTACCTCGCCGGCACCAGCGCCAATAATCCAAATTCCGTTCTCAAAGCAACCCTGACGTACACTCGAGGAGCATCCAACGCGACTCTCTCCTGGCAAAGCGTGGCCGGAAAACAATACACTATTCTTTATTCAGACACCGTCGGGGGTTCTCTGAGCGCGCTAAGCACCTACACTGCCTCAAATGCCACGTCCCAAATAACCGTTCCGGCAAATTTGGTGAGCCGATTCTTTCGAGTTCGGGTGCAGTAGGTTTCAGCGGAAAACGGCATCGACTCTTCCGTCTCTCATCCAGCAAAGCATAACAGTGGGCATTCTTTCATGATGGTCCGTTTGAGTGTGGGCTCGCCATGCTCACTTCCACGTGGCGATTTCGTGAACAACCTCTTCTACGTCAGGCGTAAGTCGCAAGGGCTACGTGAACGCCTTCCACAGCCATGCCGCCTTCGCCAACAGCGGCGGCGCAACGTTTGACGGAGCCGGACCGAACATCGCCAGCAGCGAAGATGCCCGGCACGCTGGTTTCCAACGGCATGGGTGTTCGTCCGAAGCCTTTCCAGGCGGGTGCTTCGGCCACGGCGTGCCCGGTCTTGATGAAGCCCTTTGCGTCACGTTCAATCTCCGGTGGGAGCCAGTCGGTGCAGGGCTTGGCGCCGGTCATGGAGAAGACGGCAGGAGTGCGGACAGTGCGGCGTTCGTGGGTTTGGGTGTTCTCCAACTCAACAGCCTCCAGCGTTTTTCCACCCATCATCTTTCGCACCTGAGTGTGTGTCAGGATTTCAATGTTTGATTTGGTCTCCACGCGGCGGGAAAGGTAGCTGGACATGCTTTTGGCGAGCCCTTCTCCACGAATAACCAGCAGCACTTTGTCCGCGCATTCGGAGAGGAACATGGCGGCCTGTCCTGCCGAATTGCCGCCTCCGACCACGAGCACGGTCGAGTTTCGGCAAAGTGAGCCTTCGAGCGCGGTGGCGGCATAGTAAACGCCGACACCCTCGAAGTCCTCTCGTCCCTCCGCCTCCAGGCGATGGTAATCGGCGCCGGTTGCAATGATCACGCACTTGGACCGCAAAACGGCACCGCAACCTTCCACTTGCAGGCTAGCGCGGCATTCGCCTTCTGTGACCGTAAGTGAGAGAGCCTGGGCAGGCGTGGAGAACTTCGCCCCAAAACGGAAAGCCTGAAGTTGCGCGCTGTAGGTTAAGTCGCCGCCGCTAATGCCAGTGGGAAAGCCGAAAAAGTTTTCGATCAAGGACGAAGCGCCTGCCTGGCCGCCTGGAGCATAGCTTTCCAACACTACCGTCTTCAATCCCTCCGACGCGGCATAGACTGCCGCGGCAAGGCCGGCCGGGCCGGCACCGACAATGACGAGGTCGCAAGAGATTTCCGTTTGATCTTCACTGCCCAGACGCCGGAGGAGCCCAGCCACCTGGGCCACCTCACGCAAGGATGGCCGCCGCAAGGGCATACCCGTAGCCGTAATGAGAGCGGGCAAATCGCGACCTGCCAAGTGCAGGCGCTCGCAGAGCGCTCGCCCGGCTTCGCTTTCAAAATCGATTAACCGGTGCGGGATATGATTTCGGTGCAGAAAGTCGTCAAGCAGATGGCCTTCGCGCGAGCCGCCGTGCGCGACGATACGCAGGCCGGCAAACTCCCGGTCCCGTTGAAGCCGTTGTCGGCGCATGATAAACGCCCGCACGATCGGTTCGCTCACGCCCGGCAGTTCGGCGAGCGCCTGTCGGAGTCGCCCGGCCGGAACCTCCAGGATCTCGCTTTCGTCTGCTTTTCCCCGGGCAGTGACCAAGGCCGCAGTGCCCATGAGCATGGCGACATCCCCCACGAAATCGCGCGGTCCGGCCGTAGCCAGGATTTGTTCCTGGCCATCGCGAGATTCGAACGCTTCGATTTCCCCACGAAGGACTACCGCAAGGGCCATGTCACGTTGACCCGCTTTAAAGATGGTTTCGCCACGTCGAAGAATGCGTCGAATGCCGAGCGGCTCCAGCATGGCCAACTGCCGGTCATCCAGTTTTGGAAAGGCGATAGCCTCGGTGTCCCGGTAAAACTGCTCATCCTTTTCAAGTTCAGTCATCATATGCAGCCCCTGTGGAAGGTTCGCATGGGTGGACCGGTGCGTCCAGATGTTTGAGGTGCCTGCCAGAGGCAGGAAATCCGACTCGTAATTTCGGTTTGGGATTCAATGCGCACATTGCGCATCAGGGCACTCAAATTTGTGAAAGCGCCGTTTTGATGCAACAAAGATAGGATGTGGCCTGTGAAAAGGAAGGTAGATATTGCCTGAGAAAAAGGATGAGGTAAATCGAGGCAAGAGGGGATCCGTATCAAACCAAGATTTCCACATTCAGTCCAGAAAAGCGACCGAAGCCTCGATCAAACGTGACTAATTGCACGTTACTCTGGAGGGCAAATGAGGCGAGGTACGCATCCGTCCACAGCACATGTAACGGGAAGGTGGATTGGGAGAAATTTCGAAAAGTTATTTCTAGTCCAGGATGCTCGTCGAGAAAAGTCACTCACGCATCA
>JAQGOV010000606.1 GCA_028293425.1 Verrucomicrobiales bacterium | reverse complement strand
AATGAGTCCCGCGACTGCCAAAGCGGATAGCAAGAACAGTGGCATCACCCAATTAGAATTTCTAAAATGGATGACGCAGGTGGTTGGAGACAAAAACCAATTTAACGCGAACTCCACCGCGCAAGATTACGTGAACTGGGCGAAGGTGAAGGGAATGAATCCGAGCGGCGGATGGCAGCCCAGTGCCACCCTGAAGCGCGATACGCTGGCCCAGGTTCTGGTGCAGCTATTCAACCTGAACCCCAAGAAATACGGTGGAGACTTTGTCCGGATCCTGGCCCGTGAAGGGATCGACCTGCCCAATGATAAGGAAGTTTCCCGGCGTGGGCTGGTGAGTTTGATCAGCGAGTCCTCATTTCTGGAGCCCTTGAAGGAGATCTTTGGGCCGAGCCCGTTCAAGCACCCGAACAATGGCAAGGGCAACGGCGACCAGCCTCCTCCCGGCCACAGTGGCGGTGGGCACCACGGTCATAAAAACGACAAAGACTAAGCTTTTAAGCTGATGTTGTAGATCAACGGAGTGGCCGGAGAGCAGCGGGCAAACCGGAACCAAGCTAAAAAGACCACTCCGCAGGTCGATCAAGGAATACCTTAGCAGTGCCATGGTTTACGCCATGGCACTTTGCTTTTGAAAGTTCCCTCCTCCCTGAAACGGAGATTGAGCTTTTTGGACTTCTCTGAAGGCTTTTTCATTAACCAGTTTCGCCCCCGCACAGTATCGGGTAGCTTAGACCCGATTTTATGAATAACCGGGTTCGGGTGAAGGTTTGCGGGATTACATCTGCCGAAGACGCGCTAGCTGCGGTTGAGGCGGGGTCTGATGCTTTGGGCTTCATGTTTTACCAGCAGAGTTCCCGTTATGTTCCTTTGGAAGAAGCGGCTGGAATTATGGCAAACCTTCCTCCTTTCATCACGAAGGCCGGGGTATTTGTGGATGCTTCGAGGGAGGCGATTGACCTGGCAATCAGTTGCTGCCCTCTGGATGTCATCCAGTTGCATGGTTCTGAGACCCCAGAAATGTGCGCGAATTTTTCCCGGCCGGTCATAAAGGCATTTCGAATTGCCGGGGAAGAGTCGCTGGGGTTGCTTCCTTCCTATCAGACGAGCGCGTGGTTATTGGATAGTTATGTGCCGGGCCAGCTCGGCGGCACAGGGGCTAAATTTAACTGGAATCTTGCGGTTTTGGCCGGCCGCTTAGGCCGGCCTATTATCCTGGCAGGTGGCCTGACCCCTGAAAATGTTGCTGAGGCTATCCGACAAACCAGGCCATTCGCAGTGGATGTTTCCAGCGGCGTTGAATTCTCTCCAGGCCGGAAAGATCCCGGAAAGATGCGCGAGTTCATCCATGCGGTACGCACCGCTTGAAGGTGATCGCTTTTAGCCGCTCGACTCTCCTGTCTTTCGAAAGTAATCTGTGCCGATGAGTGTAAGCGCCACCTCTGCCATGCCGGATGCCCGGGGTCATTTTGGACCATACGGGGGCCGGTTTGTTCCGGAAACATTGATGCATCCCTTGCAGCAATTGGAGGATGAATATTTCAAAGCTCAAGCCGACCCTCAATTTCAGCAGGAGCTTCAGTATTACCTGCGTGAGTTTTGCGGCCGCCCCACGCCTCTTTATTACGCGGAGCGCCTGACTCGTGAATTGGGAGGTGCTAAAATATACCTGAAACGAGAAGACCTTCTTCACACCGGAGCCCATAAAATCAACAATGCGATGGGACAGATTCTTCTGGCTCGCCGGATGGGCAAGACCCGGATTATCGCCGAGACGGGCGCAGGCCAGCATGGAGTGGCCACTGCCACCGTCAGCGCCATGTTTGGCCTGAAATGCGTTATTTACATGGGCGAAGTGGATTGTGCGCGACAAGCCCTGAATGTTTACCGTATGAAAATGCTGGGAGCGGAAATTGTGTCGGTAACCGCTGGCCAGAAAACTTTGAAAGAGGCAGTGAACGAGGCCATGCGGGACTGGGTGACGAATGTTCGTTCCACGCATTACATCCTCGGCACAGCTTACGGCGCTCATCCTTATCCTGTGATGGTCCGGAATTTTCAGCGGATCATTGGCGACGAGGCGCGTCGTCAGATTCTTGAAAAGGAGCAACGTTTGCCTGACCTGCTGGTGGCCTGCGTGGGTGGCGGTTCCAATGCCATTGGTTTATTCTATCCGTTTCTGGAGGATGCCTCGGTAAAAATGCTGGGGGTGGAGGCAGGAGGAGAAGGAATCAAGCCGGAGAAACATGCAGCCCGTTTTCAGGGCGGCTCTTTGGGAGTGCTCCAGGGTACCCAATCTTATATTCTGCAGGATGAGAATGGACAGATCCAGTCGACTCATAGCGTGTCTGCTGGCCTGGACTATGCAGCGGTTGGTCCGGAACATGCCTGGTTGCGGGATCTTCAGCGGGTGGATTACACTTACGCGACGGACGAGCAGGCGTTGCAGGCATTTATAAGGCTGGCTCGTTTGGAGGGGATCATCCCCGCTCTTGAGTCTTCTCACGCCGTCGCTGCTGCCATGGAGCGCGCCCCTTCCATGGGCAGGGACCAGCTCATGATTATTAATCTTTCCGGCAGAGGCGACAAAGACGTAGCCCAGGTGGCCACCCGAGTGGCGCTTTAAGCGTCCGCTCAACCGGCCAGTGACGATTCTCGACAATGCCGCTGGTTTCCGCATAATTCCCCAGAATGAGATCAATGACTGGTTATGGCCGAGGCGAATGCGCCCGGGACGGCTTCAAGGTCACAGTCGAACTGAGCTCGGTGAACCGCAAGCAGAGTGAGATTTCCGTGAATCTCCCCAGGGAACTCGAGGTGCTGGAGGCTCAAATTCGGGATGAAATTAATCGTCGGATAGCCCGCGGCCGGCTCACGACCAGGGTTTCTCTCCACAGCGCGGAAACACGCGAGGCTGCTCGTGTGCATCTGAACAGGGGCCTGGCGCGTGCTTACGTGCAGGAACTCGGAAAGCTCGCGAGTGAATTGCGTTTGGAAGGCTCGGTCTCGCTTGACCTGCTCATGCGCGCTCCTGGGGTTTTGCAAACCAATGAAGAACTCGCCGATGCGGAAGATTTCTGGCCGGCAGTTCAAAAGGCCCTCCTTCAGGGGATCGAAATGCTGGTGAAAATGCGGACGCGTGAGGGAGCTCACCTGCGGAAAGACCTTTCGAGCCGGGTGGTGGCCATGCGGAAATCTGTCACACGAGTGAAAAAGCAGGCCCCTAAAGTACAACAAAGGTACCGCGACCAACTCCTTGAACGCATCCGGAATTCCGGCCTGGAAAGCGTCGGAATAGAGGAGGAGCGGCTGATTAAAGAGGTGGTTTTTTTTGCCGATCGGTCTGATATCTCGGAAGAGTTGACTCGGCTCGAAAGCCATTTCAAACAATACGACGATTGTTTGCGGACGGAGGAACCAGTGGGACGTACCCTGGATTTTCTGGCCCAGGAAATGAACCGAGAGATTAATACCATTGGCTCCAAAGCCAACGACAGCCTTATTTCGCGAGAAGTCGTGCTTCTGAAAACAGAGTTGGAGAAATTCCGGGAGCAAGTGCAAAATGTCGAATAACGGCTGAACGCTGGGCCTCCCCCCATGGCCAACCTAAATTTAAATCCATTACTCGTCGTTATTTCCGCCCCATCCGGTGGCGGAAAAACCACCCTGTGCCAGCGCTTGTTGACTGTTCGGCCGAACATGACTCGAGCTATCACGTGCACCACCCGAGAGCCGCGTCCCGGGGAGAAGGACGGGGTCGATTATTATTTCCTGGACGCAGGCACCTTTCTCAAACGGGTTCAGGCAGGCAATTTCCTCGAGCATGCGACCGTGCACGGAAACAGCTACGGAACCTTGAAAAGCGAAGTCGTGGGCAAACTGCGTCAGGGGCTGGATGTCATTCTGAATGTGGACGTCCAGGGTGCTGCCACGATCAGGGAGGCCGCGAGCGATGATTCGGAGTTAGCGCGCGCTTTGGTGACTGTGTTTCTGGCCCCTCCTTCCTTGAAAGTTCTGGAAG
>JAQGOV010000580.1 GCA_028293425.1 Verrucomicrobiales bacterium | reverse complement strand
TTGGCGATCAATTTGATGACTGTGAAGTGCTTGCCAATGTCGCGCAGGAAATCGAGGAAGGTGAGGTGCGCGGTCCAGTCCGCGTTATCCACGAGGCGGGCGGGATTGCCTTTGGTTTCGAAATCGAGCAAACGCGCGAGCTGGGGGCGAATCCCAGCCAGGTTGGCGGCAATCATGTCCTTGGTTTGCAGCTGGCGTTCGGCGGATTTGCCGCTGGGATCGCCGATGCTGCCCGTGGCGCCACCGGCCACCGCGATGGGATGGTGCCCCGCCATTTGGAATCGGCGCAGGGTCACGAGGGGAACGAGGCTGCCCACGTGCAGGCTGTCGGCAGTAGGGTCAAAGCCGCAATAGAGAGTGATGGGCTTTTCAGCCATGCGTTTGGTCAACCCTTCCACATCGGTGCAATCCGACACCAGCCCCCGCCACTGCAACTCTTCAAAGATGTTCATCCAGCAAGAATTTGAAGGCTGGCTGAGGGTTGGACAAGGCTGAAGTGAGACGTGATTCGTAAAGCATGAAACGTGAAGCGAGGCACGCCGGAACCCAAATGGGGAACGAAGGAAGAAACAAAAAAGGCGGACCTTTCGGTCCGCCTTTGTAAATGGGAGAGGAAACTTATTCCTTCTCGTCGGCTTTCGGGTCGACCACTTCGGCGGCGTCGAAGGCGTGTTGCAGGGCAACCAGGTCTTCGCCGGGCTTGAGTGAATCGAGCAGCTTCTGTTCTTCGCGGAGCTGTTCGTCGGTGTAGCTGGCTGCCTTGATGGACAGACCAATCCGGCGTTCGCCCTTGTCGATTTTGATCACGCGGGCGGTCACTTCCTGACCAACCTTGAGCACGTTTTTGATTTTGTCGACGCGGTCTTCGCTGACCTGCGAGATGTGCACCAGGCCGTCAATGTCATGCTGCAAACCAACGAAGGCACCGAAGCTCGCGAGCTTGGTGACATGGCCGGTGACGAGGTCGCCGACCTTGTAATACTTGTCGATGTTGCTCCACGGATCTTCGGAGAGCTGCTTGACGCCAACTGCGATGCGCTGGTTGGCCTTGTCGATTTCGAGCACCACGGCTTCGACTTCTTCGCCCTTCTTCAGCACTTCGGAAGGATGATTGATCTTGCGGGTCCAGGAGATGTCCGACACGTGAATCATGCCGTCCAGGCCTTCTTCCAGTTCGATGAAGGCACCGTAGCTGGTGAGGTTGCGAATCTTGCCCTTGACCCGGGTACCGGCTGGATACTTCTCCATCGCCTTGTCCCACGGATTGGTTTCGAGCTGACGGACACCCAAAGAAATCTTCTGCTCTTCGCGGTTGATGCCGAGCACGACCGCTTCGATTTCTTGTTCGGGCTTGAGGACATCGGAAGGCTTCGCGATGCGCTTGGTCCAGGACAATTCGGTGACGTGGACCAAACCTTCCACACCAGGCTCGAGTTCCACAAACGCGCCGTAAGGCACGAGGTTGACCACTTTGCCTTTGACCTTCTGACCAACCTGGTACTTGGCTTCGATATTTTCCCAGGGGTTCTGCAGCTTCTGCTTGAGACCGAGGCTGACGCGTTCTTTTTCGCGGTTGATGTCCAGCACGACGACGTCGATATCCTGTCCAACCTTGAGGATCTCGGAAGGATGGCCAATGCGGCCCCAGGACATGTCCGTAATATGAAGCAGGCCGTCCAGACCATTAAGGTCGATGAACGCGCCGAAGTCGGTGATATTCTTGACGGTACCCTTGCGGACATCGCCCGGAACCATTTCGCCGAGGAGCTTCGAACGGCGTTCGTTGCGTTCCTGTTCGATCAATTCGCGGCGAGAGAGAACGATATTTTGGCGTTCCTGGTTAATCTTGACGACCTTGAAGTCGTAAGTGTTCCCAACGAAAGTGTTGAGGTTCTTTGGGGGAACGATATCGATTTGAGAAGCAGGCAGGAAAGCTTCCACACCGATGTTCACAAGCAAGCCGCCTTTTACACCAGCCTTCACCTTGCCTTGCACGGTGACGCCTTCGTTGGCGATGGTAAGAATGCGTTCCCAGTTTTTCTTAAATTCAGCTTTTTCCTTGGAAAGGATGACCATGCCATCCTTATCTTCCAACTTTTCGATCAGGACGTCCACCTCATGGCCGACTTTGATTGTCTTGATGTCATCAAATTCATGGGCGGCGATGACACCTTCGGATTTGTAACCGATGTCGACGAGGACTTCCTTGGGACGAACTTCAATGACGGTACCCTTGACTATTTCGCCTGCCGCAAAACGCATTGCGCTTTGCCGCATGGCTTCTTCCATTGTGAGCATAATATCTAAACTTAACCGACGTCGGAGGCCTGGTCGGGGCGTTTTGCCCGGCGAAGTCTCCATTGCCTAACGGACCAATTCGTTGCACTGGCCAACGGAGGGTTGATTGTTAGGTTCTGAGTTAACTGTTCTTTTCTCAGCCTTGACGAATGGCCGCACACGCGGCATTCAGGCGCGGTCAAAATACGCAGTTTAGCCTTCAAAGCAAGTAAAAACGAAACGGCCGGTCTTGCGACCGGCCGCCTGTTAAAGTTTACTGCGATGAGGAACTTTATTCGAACCACTTATATCCGCTAAACTGATGGCACCGGTAAAAACCGGCGGCCGCGCGTCACGGAAGCAGCAGGTCCGCGCTGCTGAAGAATTACTTCTTTTCTCCATCCTTCTTAGGATGGCATTTTTCGCAGACTTTGCCCTTGTCGGCGGCCTTTGTGCAGCATTTGTGCTCGCACTTCTTGCCAGCATCAACAGTGGCATCGCAGCAAGCAGCGAGGAGGCTGCTCGAGCAGAACACCAGAGCCAGACCTGCGACAACCAACGCTTTGAGTGACTTCATTTTGATTTAACCTTTCTTGGCCGGTTGTTCATATTCCCGGCCCTGTTTTCTGATGAATCGTGTGGAGCATGAAGGCGACTCAGCCCTTATCTCACAGGATTCAATATCAACGATTTTACCGGCAGCCTCGAAAAACACAATAACCAACTGTTTTTGGCCTTTCGAAACCCCCGCCGAGCCTTCCGGCACAGGTCGTAAGATACCGGTTTTTGGAAGTCTGCAGGCTCCTTTCTATTCAAATTGACGTAAGTTGTTCTCCATAAGGCATGTGGAATGTGAATGGAATGGCTATTTCTTGCCTTGGACCTGCATTTGGAATAAGATAAATGAATGTATTATGCTTCGTTACCTTTGAAGTTAATGAAAATTAATTAATTCGCGGCGGTTCTTTTTGGAGCTTCACAAGTCTTTTATGGAGCGCTTGTGAAAAAATTCACAATTAAACTTGCCTCCTCTCTTTTGCGTGAACTACGTTTCCGAAGCATTCGGGCCATTGAGACCCCGGTCCAAGCAGTGTTTATGGGCAGCAACCTTGAAGTCGGATATAATTCTAAAATTGAAGGCGAAGTCGTCGTTACCCGCGTCGATGCTGCCTTGAATTGGTTTCGCAAGAACTCCCTTTGGCCGATGCCAATGGGCTTGGCCTGTTGCGCCATTGAGCTTATGGCTGCGGGCGCCAGCCGGTTCGATATTGCCCGTTTTGGCTCCGAAGTAATGCGCTTTTCGCCACGTCAATCGGATGTAATGATCGTGGCCGGCACGGTCACTTATAAGATGGCCCTGGCCGTCCGACGCATCTACGACCAAATGCCAGAGCCCAAGTGGGTCATTGCCATGGGAGCGTGTGCTTCTTCCGGAGGCATGTATCGCAGCTATTCAGTGCTTCAAGGAGTGGACAAAATCTTGCCCGTGGACGTGTATGTGGCTGGCTGTCCGCCTCGGCCGGAAGCGCTGCTGGACGCTTTGATTAAGCTCCAAAACAAAGTTTCCAAGGAACCGGTACTGAATACGCTCACCATTTCATCATTCAGGAATTCGGAAAAGCCTGAACCGGCTAAAGGATAAGGATCTATGCCGGCCCTCGATTTAGCTCAAAAGTTCATTGCTCAATTTGGTGAGCTCTTTTCACCACCTTTGGAGTTTCGTGGCGAGGTGACGCTGGTAGTCAACGACGCTGAGCGCATCAGCGAAGTGTGCGCCTTTGCGAAGCAGGGGCTCGGGTTCGATTACCTGGTGGATATTTCCAGTGTCGATAATTACGGCGATGATCCGCGTTGGACGGTTGTTTACGAGCTCTATGGGTACGGCCACCACTCGCATTTGCGGCTGAAAACCAATGTGGGCGAAGAAAAGAGCGAGCTGCCGACCGTGACAAACGTTTGGCGGACGGCTGATTGGCACGAACGCGAGATTTACGACATGATGGGCATCCGGTTCCGAGGGCACCCGGATTTGCGACGCATTCTAATGTGGGAAGGTTACCCGTATTTTCCGCTCCGGAAGGACTTTCCCCTGGCTGGCAAACCGACGGATTTGCCCGAAGTCGCTTTCACCAAACCAGCTCCTTTGGAGGGTGGGCCATTTGTGACAGTGGCAGGGGGCAAAGATTCGGTGGCCCGCGAACCGCGCGTCCGCCTTCCGGAATCCGAGACTGTAGAGCTAAACAGCCGGCTGGAGCGTCGCCAGGATATCAAAGAGGCTCACGGCCATTCTCATGGCCCAGGAACCATTGAACCGAAGAAGTAAATTCCATGGCCACTGTTCAAGACATTCAATTTAAAGAGCCTTCTGCCCGGTTTGCCGAAGCGGCTTCGAGCCATGCTCCGGCGCCAGGTGGCCCCAATGACGAGCTCCCGGATATTCATGGAGACAAGATGGTCCTCAACATGGGGCCATCTCATCCATCCACCCACGGGGTGCTCCGGGTAATCTTGGAGCTGGACGGGGAAATCATTACCAAAGCGATTCCTGACGTGGGTTACTTGCACCGCGGCGATGAGAAAATCGCGGAGAACATGACCTATACCCAGTTTATCCCTTACACGGACCGGCTGGATTACCTGGCTCCACTGTCGAACAACGTCGCTTACGCGCTGGCGGTGGAAAAGCTGCTCGGGATTGATAAGCAATTGCCTTTGCGTTGCCAGTATATCCGCGTGATCTGCTGCGAGATGGCGCGTATTTCCGCGCACTTGCTGGGGCTCGGGGCCTTCGCGATGGATGTCGGCGCCCTGACGGTTTTCCTGCATACCTTCACGCAACGCGAGACCATTTATAATTTGTGCGAGGCCCTCACGGGCGCGCGGTTTACGACCAGTTACACCCGCATCGGCGGCTTGGCCCGCGATCTGCCTCCCGGATGGCTCGCTGCCTTGAGCAAATTTTGCGACGAGGTAGTCGTGAACTTTGATGAATCTGAAAAGCTGCTGACGCGCAACCGGATCTTTGTGGATCGAACCCGCGACGTAGGCGTGATTTCAAAGGCAGATGCGATCGATTACGGAGTAACCGGGCCGAATCTTCGCGGTTGCGGTGTGGATTACGACCTGCGCAAAGCTCATCCGTATTTGGTATATGACCAAATGGAGTTCGATGTGCCGGTCGGCTCCGTGGGCGATTGCTACGACCGTTACCTTGTCCGCATGGAAGAAATGCGCCAGAGCGTTCGCATTCTCCGCCAATGCATCCAGAAGATTCCCGGCGGGGCAGACAATACCATCAAAGAACCAGTGAATGTAGCCGATGGCAAGGTTGTGCTGCCTCCCAAGGACAAGGTCCTTTCCAGCATGGAAGAGCTGATCCATCAATTCATGCTGGTCACGCAGGGAGTGAATGTGCCTCCCGGAGAAATCTACTTTGGAGCGGAAAATCCGAAGGGTGAACTTGGTTTTTATATTAACAGCAAGGGTGGGGGAACCCCGAACCGCTTGAAGATCCGCGCTCCATCATTTGTGAACTTGAGCATTTTGCCGCATGTCCTGCCTGGGCACATGATCAGCGACATCGTGTCCATTCTGGGCTCGATCGATTTCGTAATGGGAGAATGTGACCGATGAACGTGATCATTCCTCCAACTGCCAACGCCCAGCCGATCCCGGACACGCTCCAGAGCGATCCAAAATTTGCCGTGCCCAAGGCGCTCGAAGCGGAAATTGACGAATTGATTACGCACTATCCGCAGAAGCGGAGCGCGTCGTTAATGTTGCTCCACGCCCTGCAGGAAAATTTAGGTTTTATCTCGAAGGAAGCAGTGGAGTGGATCGCCAAAAAACTCGAACTGCAGCCGATTAATATCTACGAGCTGGTGACCTTTTACCCGATGTTCCGGCAAAAGCCGATTGGGAAGTATCATCTGAAGGTGTGCCGCACGTTGAGTTGCGCGCTCGGCGGGGCTCATGAATTGCACAAGCATCTTTGCCAAAAGTTTGGTTTGGATGCGCATGGCCATGGGGCGCAAACCTCGAAGGATGGCAAATACACTGTCGAATTTGTGGAATGCCTGGCCAGTTGCGGCACCGCTCCTGTCCTGATGTGCAACGAGGATTTCCATGAAGGCGTTTCCCATGGGAAAGCCGATCAAATCGTGGGGAACTGCAAATGAGCTGGCTGCCCGACATGGATTTGAACCATGACAAGCAGATTCAGAGTCTGCTGTGCTACCATTACACCATCGGGCAACTCGGTGCGGTAGCCAGATTAGTTTCTTTCTCCAGAGAGTCAAGCTGTTGATATGCCGCAAGAGTTTAAACTCATTTTAAAGAACGCCGATTTGCCCGGTTACACCCCGGACATTGATTGCTATATGCGTCACGGTGGATACGAGGCGCTGAAGAAAGCCCTCGCCATCGAACCGAAGGATTTACCAGACGGCAAGAAGGTGACCGGCCCGGAACAAATCCGGGATGAAGTGAAAGCGGCAGGCCTGCGTGGACGAGGCGGGGCTGGTTTTTCCACGGGCTTGAAATGGTCGTTTGTGGACCGCAAAAGCGGAAAGCCGATTTACCTGATCTGCAATGCGGATGAATCGGAGCCGGGCACCTTCAAGGATCGCCAGATTCTCCACAAAGACCCTCATCAATTGGTCGAGGGGATGATTATTTCCTGCTACGCGAATGACGTTCGCCTGGCCTACATTTATATCCGCGGCGAAATGCCGGAAGGGGCGCGTCTTTTGAACAAGGCTTTGAAAGAGGCTCGCGCCAAAGGTTTTCTTGGCAAGGGCATCCTGGGCAGCGGCTACGATTTGGAGATTCATGTGCATCGCGGAGCGGGTGCCTA
>JAQGOV010000576.1 GCA_028293425.1 Verrucomicrobiales bacterium | reverse complement strand
CCTTGCCGGCGAGCAGAACGATGCCTATCTCGCCGGGGAGCCGTCGTATGACGCACGTTTCATCCCCGTCTTCGCTCACGCGCTGGAGCATACGGGCGGCTACACTCCCGGGGAAGCAGTGCGGGTGGCCGGGACACTGTTACCCGATCTCCTGCGTTACGACCCCACGCGACCCGCGGCTTTCCCGGGCAATGGTCGGGCGCTCAACGACGACGTGTCCGATGCCTTCCTGACCATTCTCACTAACGGGAAAGTAATCGGCGATGGTGTGGGACCTCACGGCGACCTGCTCGCCGAGTTTCCTTTCCTGGGGCCGCCGCACAAGGCGGAAAGAAATGTTGGTGGCACGCTACGACAAACGCAACCGGCTTGAATGAACTTAACCCAAGTAATCGAGAACGTTTTCGGAATCCTGGGCTGCTCGCTCGATTGCATGGATAGCAACCAACAGCTTTCGTTTGCGACCGCAATGCTTTCCGCCGTAAGCGGATCTCCGGGTGAGGTCCATGGGAGTTGCGAATGACAGGCCGGCTCCTTTCAGTAAACGTTGGTTTACCGCGTGAGATCACCTGGCGCGGACAAACTATCCGCACGGCTGTTTGGAAGGAGCCAGTCCAGGGCAAGCGCATGGTCCGACGACTGAATATTGATGGAGACGCGCAGGGCGATTTGGCCGGCCATGGCGGCGAGCACCGTGCGGTGTTCGTTTATCAGTTTGATTCCTATCGCTATTGGCAAGATAAACTCCGCCGCACAACTTTTACCTTTGGACAATTCGGAGAGAACTTCACAGTTGAGGGCCTGCCAGATACAGAGGTCTGTATCGGAGATCATTACCGTATTGGCGGGGCGCTCTTCGAAGTTACGCAGCCACGGGTCACCTGTTATCGCGTTGGGATAAGGATGGAAGAACCGCTGATGCCCGCGCTGTTGGTGGCGGACGGGCGGCCAGGCTTCTATCTTCGCGTATTGCAGGAAGGCGAGGTGGAGGCAGGTGAGGAGATAGTCAAAATCCACGCCGGTCAAGAGGGTATGAGCGTTGCGGAGACCAGCCGGCTGTTGTATCTGCCCGGCCATCCCCGGCAAAAGCTGGAGCAGGCGCTACGAATCCCGGCCCTTAGCATTGGCTGGAAGAGTTCGTTCCGAGCGCTTCTCGACAAGGAATTGAGCGCAGACATGGTGACCGGTAATCCTGGCCTAACCTCCGCCGGGGGGCCTCCTCCCGCATGGCTGGGATTCCGGCCTCTACGGGTCGTTCAAAAAAAGCAGGAGAGCGACAGCGTATTCTCTCTGGACCTCGCCCAAACCGATACCAGGCCCCTCGCGCTTGCTTTACCGGGACAATTCATTGTCGTGCGCCTGCATCCTGGACCGAGCGAGCTCCCGCTGTTAAAGAATTACTCACTGTGCGGCCCTCCCAGCACGCATCGGTATCGTTTGGCCATCAAGAGAGAAAGTCACGGTGCCGCTAGTCCTTATCTTGCCTCCCATCTCGGGGTCGGCGACGTTTTGGAGGTGAGCGCCCCAAGGGGCAGTTTCGTTTTGCAGTCGGCCAATCGGCCGGTCGTCTTGATTAGCGCGGGAGTCGGAGTAACTCCAGTCCTGGCGATGTTGCACGCGCTCGCGGCTGAGCCATCGGCCCGCCAGATATGGTGGTTTTATGGAGCCCGCAACGGAAACGAACATCCTTTCGCCGAGGAAACCCGACGGCTGATTCGCAACCTGTCTCACTGCCGGAGCTATGTGCAATACAGCCAACCGCGTCAGGAGGACAGGCTTGGTGAACATTTCGATTCACCCGGGCATCTCAAAGTGGATCTGCTAGAACGCCTCGGCGTTGGCCGGGACGCAGATTTTTATCTTTGCGGGCCGATCGCATTTTTGAAGGACTTCACCGAGGGGCTCGCCAATTGGGGTGTCGCTGGCGACCGGGTGTTCACAGAGATTTTTGGCCCCGGCGAATCGAGCGCGCCGGGTCAGTCACACGTGTCGCATCACTCTCCGCATCCGCCCGCAGGGTTGCCTGGGACGGGACCCCGCGTGTTTTTTGCCCGCAGCGGTCTCCAGGTTTCCTGGAATCCGGCGCTGAAGAGTCTGCTCGAGCTCGCCGAGGCCTGTGATGTGGCAGTCCGGTGGTCCTGTCGAACTGGGGTTTGTCACACTTGCGAAATCGCGCTTATCGCTGGCGCTGTCAGATACGCTCCCGAACCACTCGAACCTCCGGCTGAGGGCAATCTCTTAACTTGCTGTTCCTGCCCCCGGGAGGATGTCATCCTTGATTTATGAGAGACCCCGATAATCTTCGCTACACCAAGCTGGCGCTCAGCAACGGATCCGGCGCGCTGCCCGCGCTCGGCTTTGGAACGCTGATTCCCGACCCCATCGCAACCAAGCATGCTACCAAGGCGGCGCTGGAAACAGGATTTCGCGCGCTCGACACCGCGGAACGCTATCGAACGGAGATAGAAGTCGGCGAAGCCATGAAGGAGGTGTTCAATGAGGGAAAGGTCAAGCGCGAGGATGTGTTTGTCGCCACGAAACTCTGGAACACCAACCATCGTCCCGAGCGCGTCAAGCCCGCCTTCGAGGCAAGCCTCAAGAAACTCCAACTTGATTACATTGATCTTTATCTCATCCACACCCCGTTTGCCTTCCAACCCGGAGATGTGCAGGACCCGAGGGACGCGAACGGCAATGTGATCTACGACAAAGGGGTGAAGTTGATGGACACATGGGGGGCGTTAGAGGGACTGGTGCGCGAGGGCAAGTGCAAAGCGATTGGATTATCCGACGTTGACCTGGAAAAGGTGAAGGAGATCTGTGATACCGCGACCATCAAGCCGGCGGTGGTTCACGTAGAATCCCATCCGTATCTCCCGGAATGGGAACTTTTAGATTATTGCCGCAAGAATGGAATCGTGATGCAAGCTTTCGCCGCCCTGGGCCACAGTGGCGAGCCCAACGTGCTGGCGGATCCGGTCATCACCGCCATCGCCAACCGGGTCGGCAAAAGTCCAGCTCAAGTCGCGCTCGCATGGGCCATCCAACGCGGGACGGCACTCCTGACCACCTCAAAGACTCCTATTCGAATCAAGGAGAACTATGACGTGTCCACCATTCCTGAAGCCGCCATACGGGAGATCAACGAAGGAATTAAGTTGCGGATGCGGTTCAATCCCGTTGTGAAGACTGGAGTTCCCGGATTCATTCCCAGAGGAAAGTGAAATCGAGGACCCATGAATGCAAAACCGAAAATCATCAATGAACGAGTGGCAATTGTGACCGGCGCGTCGAGCGGCATCGGCCTCGGCATCACCCAGGCGCTGCTCGAACGCGGTTACCGGGTTGTGGCCAATTCACGGAAGATTAGCCGTTCCAAAGACCTGAAAACTTCCGCAAGCCTCATCCTTGTTGACGGCGACATCGCCACGACCGAGGCGGCGGCAACCGTGGCTGACGTCGCGGTCAAGCAGTTCGGTCGTATTGACCTCCTTGTCAACAGTGCGGGTATCTACATTTCCAGGCCCTTCACAAAATGCACGCCGGAGGATTTCGATACAATGATCGCCACGAATGTCAGGGGATACTTTTTCATTACCCAGCAGGCTATTGCTCAGATGCTCAAGCAAAAATCTGGACACGTCGTGAGCATTTCGACTGTCTTGACCGACCAGCCGCTGGCAGGGTCGCCCGCCACGCTGCCCGTAATCACAAAATCCACCATTCCGGCATTCAGTCGCGCGTTGGCGATGGAATTCGTGGCGGACGGGATTCGAGCGAATACGATTTCGCCCGGGGTCGTGGACACACCAATGCACGCCAAAGACGACCATGAGCAACTGAAATCGCTTAACCCGGCCCGGCGATTGGTTCGAGTTTCTGAAATCGTGGACGCCTTGTTGTATTTGGAATCGGCGCTAATGGTGAACGGCGAGAACATTCGAGTTGATGGAGGAGCACACGCGGGTGCCAAGTGGTAATTACAATCAAGAGATGAGAAAGCACATGCAAACAACAAGCGATAACAGAACTCTCGTGAGTAGTCCGGCTTCACGCCTGAACGAACTCGGAATTACTCTTCCCGCACCCCCTACGCCTCTTGGCGCTTACGTCGAATCCTCTGACACCGGGAATCTGCTTTTCCTGAGCGGGACCTTGCCGATTGTCAACCGCAAGCTCGCAGTTTCGGGCCGGCTCGGAGAGAATCTAGCGATCGAGGATGGCCAGAAAGCCGCGCGCATCGCCGCACTTAACGCACTCGCCGCCGCAAAGGGACATATCGGCGACTTGGACCGAATCAGGAAACTGGTGAAGCTCACGGTATTGTTGGCAACGACCGAATCCTTTGCCGAGCACGCGGCTGTGGCCGACGGTGCGTCCGATTTATTTGTTCAAATCTTTGGCCGGGATGCCGGGCACGTCCGGTTGGTTTACGGAGTCCAAAGCCTGCCCATCGGAGCACCAGCGATAGTTGACACGATTTTCGAGATCGCACCGGTGCCTCAACCGGACGCGAACAACACGCCATCCCATGAAATCGCGAATTTTGCCCATGTGCCTGCTAATGTTCGCCAATAACATGAATAGCATCGCTCAAGAACCGGTTTCATACCACACTGTACGAGTCGAAAACTTTGATCTATTCTACCGGGAGGCCGGGCCAAAGGACGCGCCAGTGATCCTCCTGCTCCACGGAGTACCGAGCTCCTCCCGCATGTACCAGCCGATGTTGGAGTCTTCAATATGCTCCAAATTCCATCTCATCGCTCCTGATTTCCCAGGTTTCGGTCACTCTTCGTGGCCAACACCGAAAGAATTTAGCTACACCTTCGACCATCTTGCGGAGGTGACGGAGAAGTTCACGGAGGCTTTAAAGCTCAACCATTATACCCTTTTCCTCCACGACTACGGTGGGCCGGTTGGTATGAGAATGGCCGTGAACCATCCGGAACGGGTCGAAGCGATCATCATCCAAAATGCGGTTGCGCACGAAGCAGGCTTATCATCTCTATGGGGAGCGCGACGTGCCTTCTGGACGGACCGTCCGTCGCATGAAGCTGCCTTTCGGAAAAGTTTTCTCTCCTTGGAAACCACCCGTAACCGGCATTTGGGCGTCTCTCCTCATCCGGAGCGGATCGATCCGGATACCTGGACTGATGAGTACTATTTCTTAAGTCAGCCGGGCCAGGCCGACATCCAAACGGATTTGTTTTTTGATTATCAGAATAATTTGAAGGCCTATCCAGTTTGGCAAAAGTGGCTGCGCGATCACCAACCTCCTCTGCTCGTTCTTTGGGGAAGATACGATCCTTCCTTCACCGTTGGAGGCGCGGAAGCGTACCGCAAAGACGTACCAGGCGCCGAAGTGCATATTCTTGATGCCGGGCATTTCGCGCTGGATGAAAAAGCAACTGAGGTCATACGTCTGACGGCAGATTTCATGGACCGAATGGCACAATCGAAACGACTGGGTTCCACGCAGTGATCCTTTGCTTATGAAAGCTGTTGTCATTCACTAACAGATGGGGTTCGGCAAGGGCAGACGCCATACTGCGTCGCGTCGGGGGGCGAGCAGAAAAAAACATTGATTGGATGGTGTTGTCCTGGTCAGTGGCTGCGTTGAACGAAAAGGAATTTGCGCGCAAAGAAATCGTGCAGGCACAGGACGTGGATCTCATCGTGCTGCCTGCAAATCTCGCGGGTTCACTCCCTTCCCCCTCTTGGACTGGCTCGAACGTTGGGCTGAGGTGCGCCATATTCCAGAAGTGGCCTTTGGCATACTTGAAAACAACGACTGGGTTCACATTGAAGCGCTCGCGCATCCGACTCTTTTGAAATTTGCGCACAAGCATGGCCTGCCTGTAATCAGGCGTGGAAGCCCTCGCTCAAATGACCTTGGGAAAGTGGCGGGATTTTTCGAGCCCGAGCAGCAACGGGCATTGCCCGTCGGATATTATCGACACCGCAAGTCTGACCGGCCGGAAACTTACCAAGGATTTGGCATCAATGAATGAATGATATGAATCAGCAAAGGAAAGACGAGTTCACCTGTGACCGCCGGCGTTTTATTAGTACCGCCGCTCTAACCTGCGTCGCCGCCAGATTTACCGCCATCGGTTCCGCGAAAGCAGATAACAGCATTGTCGAAGCACGACACGCGACGTTCGACCATGGAAGTATTTGGCCAGGTTTTAGACCGCTTCCTCGCGCCTGACCAATGGCTGGAGGGCGGGCTTTCTACTTGGGCTTTGGTGAGGGAGCTTGAGGAGGGTGGAAGTTCATGCGTCGCTCCGCGACGCGGGTTCCGTTGGGGTTCGAGAACGTGGGTTGAAACCCACGCCTACCTTCAGGGCTTCGCTACGCGAGGGGGAACCAGGCTGATCCTTATGAGCGTGCTGCAGAGAACGTTATCACAAGAGAACTACCAGATTTGCGCGAATTACCGGCTGCACAAACGGCCGGCTTCGCCCTCGACCGTGCGGTGCTTTTGGTTATCCTTAAGGCATGAAGTCATCTCCCGATTTGTCCACACCCTCCCGGCACCACTTGCGCTTTCACGGGCCGCACCTGCACCTCGCACCGGTGTTCGGAAGCGATTGGTTCGCGCTGAGGGCGGAGGCATTCGCGCGCTTCTTCGGCACGCCGGTGTTCCTGATTGGGCAGACCCTGTTTGTTGCGGTTTGGATCGTGCTCAATGCGGTCGGGGTGGTCCACTTCGATGTGTATCCCTTCATCCTTCTGAACCTCGCGTTCAGCCTGCAGGCCGCCTATGCGGCCCCGCTGATCCTGCTGGCTCAGACCCGTCAGGCTGATCGTGACAAGGCTCATGCCGACGCGGATGCCCAGCATCGAGAGGATCTCGCCCGGGCCAGCCTGGAACACCAGGCCGCCAGCGAGAAGCTGACCACGCAATTGCTGGGTCTGATGCACCAGAACACGGAGCTGACCAGGCTGAC
>JAQGOV010000556.1 GCA_028293425.1 Verrucomicrobiales bacterium | reverse complement strand
TAATCGGTGGCAGGGGGAACCGAACGGCTCAAAACCTCATTGATTACAATGGGCGCGATGACCGGCGGCGCGGGGTTTTCCTGGCCGGGAGAGCCGTTGACGGTTCCGCTAGGGCTCCAGCTTTCTTTGCTGCCCCAGGTGGCCCAATAAGCATTTTCATTCACAATGGCCAAGGAGAAGCCATACCCATCGGTGATCGGATACCAGGAGCTATCGTAAGCAAATTCCAGGATTTTTTCGCCGCTCGGATCCTCCAGGCGGATCATTTCACCTTTGTTATCGAGATTACCGAGGTAGGAGCCCGCGATGCCGGTGGCGTTGGGATAGCGGGCACTAAAGGCAGCCTGGTTGCGGACCACTAATACTTTGGCACCTGGAGCGAGGCTTGTCACCGCGCTGCCTGTAAAGGAGAAATCAACTCCTGAGGTGAAGCGCACGCCTGTTAAATCCAAAGTAACAGGGCCGATATTCTTTAGCTCAATGTATTCAAACTCTTGGGCGTCGGTCGCATTTCCAGCCACGGCCGCCGGGTTATACATGATTTCGGTGATGCGCAAATAACGCTGAAGGGTCGTTGGGGCAGGGGAGTAACCATTCGTGGAAACCATGCGGCCGATTTCGTCTGTCAGGGAAAGCGTTTCACCCCACGCATTCAGTTGGCCTTTGTACGGTCCTTGAACAAACAAGCCCTGACCACCGCGAGGGCCAGTCGTTCGAGCCCTAAAAGCCACTACATTCGGAGAGACATACATGACGCTATTGGAGGGCATGACGGTTCCCGGCTTGAAGGTGAAGTCGATCCCGCCTCCGAGCTTCCAGCCGGAGATATCGACCGCGTATGGCATAGGGTTGGTGAGGCAAACGTACTCCTGGTCCTGGTTGCCGGATGACGGGTTAAATTCAATCCCGGAAATCACGACAACAGCGTCCACAGACTGGGCCAGAGGAATACCAGCATTCATGTCCTTGCTGATGCCGACCGGCAGAGCCGTATTGGTAATGCTGTGCTTGCCATAGAAATGGTAGCGACGAGCAATGAAAAAATTGGATAGGAGCTGGCTGACCCCGTTGGTGATGTTGATGCCAGGGTCAAAGTTGCCCTGGCCTCCCTTGGCGGGCCAGCCCCACCAGGCACGGTCTCGATTGGCTTCTTCAGCGATCAGGTCGCGTTTCGCGAGGATCATTTGTTCCACCATGGTGCTGTTGGTCGGGGTGCCGATGTTTTTAATGTAGGTATCGAGCATGGTTCGCATGCGACGGAGGAACATTTCCCGGGCTTGGGGAACCTGGAAGATAACGTCGTACATACGGTTGAAGTTATCGGGCGCGCCCGGTCCACTGAGGGCAAGAGCTTGCGAGGAGCCATACATCGGGAAAGCCTTGTGAATGTCATTCGTGGCCTGGACACCTTCAATCACTAATGGAGTGCTGCCTTCGTAGAAAATAGCGCCCCAGGAAAGGTTCATGTCGAAAGGCACTATGCGCCAAAGGTTGTCCCCATCGTTGTCATGGTAAAGGCTCATGTTCGCCCAGATATCGTCGTTCTCGTGCGCCCATCGCGCCGCGACCATGTAATTGATGACATTGGGCAAATCCAGCATCTCAAAAATATTTGTGCGCCGCTGGCCGAGTGGCAGAGCCTCGGAAATCGCGGTTGCGAGAGCCGTGTAATCATTGTTGCCTTCAGTGGTGCGGGTCTTCTTCTCCATCACCCCGGTGCTATAGGGAGGTGTGACGACCACCCCGGCAGCTTTGTAAAGCGCGCCATTCGGATCGTAACCGATTCGTGAAAGGAGTTCCTCGCCCAGCACATCGTTATGATTGGCCAGTTGATAAAATTGGCCGTTCAACTGCAGGCGATAGGGTTCATAGAATGGAGCCGGGCAACCGAGCGCGGTGGCCAGCCAAAAGCTCAGGCCTTGCCGCATGTAAGTCGGATCCGGATAATCGGCGGTAAAGGAAGTGTCGCGAATGCGTCCGCCAGGGCTCGCGTGGCGGAAAGTGTGCTCCCTGTTAAACTTCAGGCGGTGCGATTTCTTGTTGTAGCCGGCGGTGCTGTTCCCGCGCAGGGACATTTCAATGTTATCGTAGAACTCCCCATCAAAAAACAGCGAGACGCGGCCGCCACCCTGAGAATCGGCTCCTACGGCGCCAGTTGTTGGGCCGGGTTGCACGACTGTTGGCGGGGCGAAGAGATGCACGATCGGGAGTTTGCTCGTGACATACGAGGGTTCCACGACTGTCCCCAAGTACTCGGCTGAGCCAGCGGGATCGAAAAAGAGCGGCCAGCGGGACGCGTTGCCGTTGGTGTCAGTTGCCGAAATATACCAACGAACCATCTGGCCGTTGGTGGATGCGCTGGCAGGGATCGCTGCGCCGAAGACGCCGTCACCGGCAAGTCCATCACCATGCAGGCCGTCGTCAAACATCGTGACGGGAATCTCGGCGTTGAACATAACGCGATAACGCAGGGTCACGCTCCCAACCGGGTTGAAGGTCGGCCGCACCAATGCGGTGACGACAATATCATCTGAATCAAGCGGCACATTCGGAGTATTCGCAGGGTTCAAAATGGCTGGGCCCAACACCACGGTTCCGCCACTGTTGGGGCTGCCTGGCGTCGGCACGGTAAAATAAACAGGGGTGCTGCTGGATGTGACCGCTCGTGTCGCGGACAATTCAGCTACGATGAGGAAGTCCGGGTCATTATTTGCGACATTGAGGCCCTGAATAGCAAGGATGTTGGTGCCGGGTTGCAGTTCCGCGCCGAAACGGAAATCTTCCGTTACAAGTGCCGAATGAGCATTGGTCGCGGCGGATTGCTGACCGAGTGTCAGCGGGGCATTCGCGCGCGCGACCTCTATGCCGTTGATCAAGGCGACAAACCCGTCATTATAACGCATGCGCAGGGTAAGGAGGGAAATGTTGGTAGGATTATCCACCACAAACGGAATGCGAATGTAGGCACTGGAGTTCACATTGGACATGGCCGTGCCAACGTCCGTTTTGACAAAAGGAACCACCGAGCCACCCACCGCGTTAGTGCCCGCCTTGTAAAGGGAGAGGATTTCCGTGGGATCCAGAGCGCGGTGATAAACCACCACCTCGTCAATCTGGCCGTTGAAAAAATTGCCGCTGACGTCCTGAATGCCGCCACCGCCGATGCGAAAAGGGTCACCTGAACTGCCATAATTGGCGGTTGCGACCCCGCCGGTGCCGACGAGATTTCCGTCCAGGAAGATGCGAAGGTTCTGGCCATTGGCAACCGCCACCACGTGATGCCAGGTATTCATTGGAAATGGATAAGCGACTTGTATGGAGCCGCCGCCCGGAGTCCAAAGTTCAATGGTCGTGCCGCTGATGAAACCAAACTCAACGCAGTCGTTCTGCCCGAAAAGGCCGATGCGGCTGCCTGGCGTGACGGCTGGATTAACCCATCCGCCGACCGTGAACGCGCTCCGGCCGCTTAATAAGCTGTTGTTCACAACCACGAAGCCGCTGGAGCCATTGAAGGTGGGAGCATTGTTGTTGGCTTCGAAACCATTAAGTAAAGGCGGACGAGGACCAGCCGTGCCAACGGTGGCGCTGGTGTAGGTGCCATTCAAATTGGCCCCGGAGCCAGAGTTTACCGCTGTGGTTCCGGCGGATTCGTTCAAGCGCCAGTAGCCGACTGGCGCGGTAGGTGTCACCGCCAGGCTGTAGTCCGCCTGGATTGTATTGGACGAGCCGAAGCCCACCCCATTAGTGCCGAGGGTCCAAAGGCTGTCGTCAAAATTAATGGCCTGCCAATTGGTCCCGAGATCCTGCGCGCCGGGAATTAGGACGCGGACGCCCGAGTTCGTTGTCACAAGTGCCTGGTTAGTGGTGAGTACTCCTATCCCATAAGAAACGTCGTTCGCCTGCGGGGGGAAGACGGGCGCGAACTCGGAAGTGATCGTGACGCCGTCTGGTTTAACCAAAGCCAAATATTCACCAGTGGCGGATAGGCGGAAATTTGTGTGCAGGCGGGCGCCGGGAATACGTCGATCTTTATTCGAAGCAAACACGACGAGGAAACCGCCAGCATTTAAGTTGGTGGCGGGGAATTGCCATTTGGTGAGGCTGGCGGCGGTATCGGTCAGATACCAGCCACCCAGATTCACGGAGCTGGTTCCAGTGTTGGCGATTTCGATCCAATCCTCGAAAGAACCGTCTTCATCAGCCAAAGTTTTCGTGTTCGAAGCCATGAACTCGGTGATGATCACCGTCTCCGCGGCGAAGCCATTGCTGCAAAGGAGAAGACAACTGAAGAAGAGGGGTAACGTTATTTTCATAATCCACATTCCTACGGTCCAAAAATAAATCCGCCGGGCACTGCATGCTTCCCACTGACCGTTTCCTGAAAGCAGTCCAGACAATGCAAGCCACTCAAAGCGGCTGCCAGCCTGAATCGCCCAGCAGAAGGTTGATTTAGATTGGTTGGAACTCCCAAATCTATGCCAGCCAACTGCGCAAAGGCCTGGTGCAATAGGCGCTTTGCCAGAACGACGTAACAGTGTGAATTGATTTGAGCGTATCAGGACGGGAAAATCGCGTCAAGAAAGTGATTGAGGATTGTGGCCAACATGGCTCCAAGCGTGGTTCGTTCAGAAAGTGCCCAGCCTAGCCTGATAAAAGGCAACAACGCAAAGCTCAGTCAGCAACTCAGCCTCAAGATTGGCGTGTCTGGGATAGCCGGGCGATTGCCTATTTCCGGATAGCCCAGATGTTCCGGTAATAAATGGGGTTGCCGTGATCCTGAAGCTGGATAGGGCCTCCGATGGGCGTTTCGGTGTTGATGCCAGCGGAAGTGGTGGTTCCATTGACCTCGGCGTGGTCGTGGATCAGCACGCCGTTGTGTTTCACTGTCATGTTGGCGTTTTTGATCTTTTTGCCGGTGTCATCAAATTTAGCTGCCTCGAAGTCCACATCGTAGGTTTGCCAGACCAATGGCGGGAAGCACATGTTCACGGCCGGCTTGTGTTTGGTGTAAATGCCCCCGCATTCGTTGTTCTCTCCCTTCAACCCAAAGCTATCCAACACCTGGACCTCATAGCGGTCCTGGAAATAAACTCCGCTGTTGGCTCGGTCCTGGCCGCGTCCCAAGGGTTTGAAAGGGAGCAAAAATTCAATGTGCAGGGTGTAGTTTGTGAAAATGGCTTTTGATTTTGTGCCACAGCGCAGGAAATGACGTTCATCGATTTTGCCGTTCACCCAGGCGTCAGCGTTTGTGCCGTCGAAGAGCACCTCAGCACCAGCGGGCGGCTTCGCGCCCATGGTAGGGCTGGTGCGGCTGATTTTTTTCATCTCGTAGACATCACCGTTGCTGGTTGTGGTTCTCAAAACCCCGTCAGCCAGCGAATACGTCCAGTTGTTGTTCTTGTTAGTGAAGACGACGGCCGACCCTTGGCGCTTGCCTTCAACCTCGGTCTTTGGAGATTGATCCCAGCCAGCCCCTGGGAGCCCGCCTTTGTGAATCACAACTCGAAATTTATCATCCCCCAGCGCAATCACCTGCGCACCACCCCAGTCGTTGGCGTATTCCCCTTGATCCGCGTAGTCCTGTCCGGCGCTTTCCACCGTGAGGAAAGCCTGCGGTTTGAGTTTTGAAGCCGTGTTGGCTGGGTCGGCCGCGTGCGCGACGAAGTTCAAGCCGAGAACGAAAAGAGTGGCAAAGGTTGTGTTCATAGTTCAGCTATGAGAGGAGATTAGGAGGAAGTGTTCGGGCGTCAATGGCCGTTTTGATGGCGACTTTGGCAGAAGGCAGCCCAGACTTGCACCTGAGACGCGGTTCAGACAACGGCGTTTTGATGAAGTCCGCCAGCAGGCAGCGTTTATCTGGTTTCGAGGCTCTGGTTAGAACGGCCAATTGATGCCGGCAGTAATGTAGATGCCAGAACCCAGACCCAGCTTGGCTTCCCGGCCGCCTTGTCTGAAGGTGGAATCGGTCAGGGACATGAATTGAGCGCCGAGAAACAGGTCCCCATGGTCTTCAACCCGATAGGTGGTTAAAGCGCTGATGTAGCCGCCATAAACAAAATCTGTTTTGCCAAACTTGCCCGTAAAGAAATTTCCTGTGGACCCGGTCGGCCTTTCCCGAAATTCGTAATCACCAGACACAATTCCGAAAGCGCCTCCAGCGCTGACCCCAACCCCAATCTTGGGATTCAATTCCCAAAAGAGCGTGGGCCCAAGTCGAAAAGTGTATAGGTTTACATCGAGCGTGCGACTGCCGGAGACAGGACCGTTGGTGGTGCTGATGGCACCCGGGGTAACGGCGGTTGGGATCGTTACGCCCGGCCCTTGGAAGGTGCCATGGTAGCCTCCCAATGGAACTTCGATGCCAGTAGTATCAACTGTTGAATTCTGGCTGGAAAGAGTCGCTTGCAAAGGTTGCCTGTCGGAGATGGAGATTGGCAACAGTCCAAAGCCAAATTCTGCTCCTACTTTGGCCGAACCCAGCCGCGCGAATGTCCAGCCATAGCCCATGTCGAAACCGACGTAAGGCTCGTCGCCCTTGGATCTTGTTCCGCTGTTCTGAACGTCGTAACCCGTGGTGCTTTTATAGGTCAGGGTCGAGCCGCTCAATTGGCTGGCATTGTCATAGCCCCAGTTCCAGGTCCTTCCGTCCGTGCTGCCGCTGCTGTCTTTCAGCACATACCCGTTGTCGAATTTAACTCCGTTCGCACTGGCGCCGCTCCCCGGGACGGCAAAAGCCCCTGACGTTTTGAACTTGGCATTGATGTTCAGGCCGATTTGCATCCCAACGCGGAGGTTTCGGGTCCAATCGCTCGGTTGATCCCAGTCATCAAACGCATGAGCTTGAGGAGCAACGAACGCCGCCCCTGTGAGCAGCAACAGCTTGGAAGGATTCTTGAAATTCATAATGGTCGCCTCGGGTAAAAAGCTGGGTCTTACTGCTGAAAAACTTTATAGAAACGCAGAGTGCTGTCTCCTGGAAGGCTGATGGTTTTGGGTGGCCCCTCATCAATCCATTGAGTTTTGTCCGCAGGCGCCACAACGGGTGGCTCGGCCATCAAGGGATTCGAAAAATCTGCGTTCGTGCTGTAAACAATGCGGTAAGTCTTCCCCGGTGTGGATGGGAACTCGACCAGAACACGACTGGCTGACACGTCCACCAGCCGCAATGCAATGCTTGTGCCGTTCGTGGTGGTGCCGAGGTTCGGCAGAGGCACTCCGTAAGCAACATAGGTCAGGTTGGTTTGCGGCACCCGTGACGGATAATAAAATTCCAACAGGAAATTGACCGTATCACCGGCGTTGATGGCGTTGGGGTAAATGACGAAAGGGTGGCTAAGATTTGTACCGACGGCATTGTACAGTTTGTTGCTGGAGGCGAGCCCAACCACAATCAGGCGCGCCGAGGCAATGGCAGTGGCGCTCGTATTCACCAGTGTTACGGTTTGCCTGAAGAGCCCCGTTTGAAAGTCCAGAGCCTGGGCGGAGAAAGTGGCCACAACCTGGTTTGTATCCGGCGCAATGACCGTCAAGTTGTTCGTTGCCGAGTTATTGCTGGTGTTTGTGTCCGTGAGACCGGGCGCGCCGATAATGGCCGTCAGGGCCAGCGGACCTGTGTTGGTCGGGATAATAAAGATGGTGTTGGTGACGGAACTAGCCACGGCTAGCCCATTCACGGTCAGCACGACTCGCCCGGGTGTGTTGCTTGCGACTCCGGTACCGGGGCTCACCTGGATAAGGCTCACCCCGGCCGGCAAAGTATTTGTAATAAAAAATGTTGGCGCTACGCTCGGCCCTGCATTGGTGGCGATGATGTTATACTGGGCAACATCTCCAGGAAACGCATTCGTGGAAGGAATGGAGATAAATACACCGAGGTCCGAGTTCCCGGAGCTGACCTGAAAGACATTGGTTAGCGAGGTTGCGAGCGCAGCGGAGGCCGAAGTGATGTTAATGAAGTTGGTGAACGTGCCGGCGAGCGTTGGCAGCATCTGAAATGTTACGTTCGTGGCCTGACCCGGACTTAATATGGTCGTAAAAGAATTGCTGCCAGCGCCAGTGCTTGTAAAGAATGAGCCGGGAACCAGTTGAAGAGTTGTCGGAAAGGTGCTTAAAACTACTACGTCTGGAAGAATTAACCCGGACCCATTGCTCAATGACAGCGAGAAGGTGAGATTCGAATTAATGAACCCAATTGCCGGCGAGTTACTAACGCCAATCCCGAAGCTCGCGGCCCGGCCAACAAAGGCTGTGGCCAGAAATAATACGAAAGTTAGTCCGAACTGATAACGCCTTAGCGGTTTCATGATCGGGCAGATGAAACAAAAAAAGGCCGACAAAGTAAAGGGAAAAGCAAACCGCCCAAGTCCTTATTCGACTTTCAGTTGCTGCTGGAGAGCTATGTTGGTTAGGCTTTCGTCCATGAGCCAAATTCAACGCTGCTTTTGGGCCACGAGAGAGCCGAATCTTGGTTATCACGATCGCGAATGGGGGGTGCCTCAACATGACGACCGTCTGCTATTTGAATTCATCATTCTGGAGGGTGCTCAGGCGGGCTTAAGTTGGGAAACAATCCTGAAAAAGCGGGATAATTATCGCACCGCTTTTGATGAGTTTTATCCGGAGAAGGTAGCCCGCTATAGCCCTGCAAAAGTCGAAAAGCTTCTGAAAGACCCAGGAATTGTTCGCAACCGGCTCAAAGTCAATTCGGCCGTTCTGAACGCCAAAACATTTTTAGCGGTGAAGGAAGAGTTCGGAACTTTTGACAAATATATCTGGGGTTTCGTGGGCGGAAAGCAGAAAACCAACCACTGGACAAGCCGCGAGGAATTGCCTGCGCGCACGCCTGAGTCTGACGCCATGAGCAAGGATTTGCTGAAGCGCGGGTTTAAATTTGTTGGCAGCACCATTTGCTACGCTTTCATGCAGGCAACAGGCATGGTGAACGACCACTTGGTGACTTGCCCCAGGCACAAGGAAATCATGCAACTCGCTAAAGCCTCGTGACGACCTCCTTGCCGTTCACTATGCTGAGCCGGTCTCAATGAGCTTGCCCGCTGACGCACAACCGTTGCTGGAAGTCCGGAACGTTTCCAAACGTTTTCCCGGCGTGCGCGCTTTGCATGAGGTAAATCTTCGTTTGTTTCCCGGCGAAGTCCTGGCAGTGATTGGTGAGAATGGCGCCGGGAAAAGCACGCTCATGAAAATTCTGGCCGGAATCCAACGCCCCGATTCCGGCGATCTCCTCTTTTCGGGAAAGCCGTTGGAATTTCATTCCGTTCGCGATGCCATGCGTGTGGGGATCTCGCTGATCCACCAGGAACTTAACTTGAGCGACAATCTCGACGTTGGCGCTAATGTCTTTCTCGGACGCGAGCCGCGCCGGTTTGGTTTAGTGGACCATCGACGCATCCATCGAGAGGCTCAGCCCTTCCTGGACCGCATTGGCTTAAAAGTTTCCTCGCGGGAGTTGGTATCCACATTATCCATTGGCCACCAGCAGATGGTGGAGATCGCCAAAGCGCTTTCCATCCAATCGCGGATCTTGATCATGGATGAGCCCACTTCAAGTCTTTCGCAGCATGAAACGGAAAACCTCTTCCGGGTCATTCATGATTTGCGGCGTCAGGGAGTTGCCATTGTTTATATTTCGCACCGGCTGAGCGAGGTGAAGGAATTGGCGGACAGGGTCATGGTGTTGCGTGATGGCCAGAATGCCGGTGAGCTGAAGCGCGAGGAGGTAAATCACGATCGAATGGTGCGATTGATGGTTGGGCGGGATTTGTCACAATTCTATGAACGCCGGCCGCATGCCATCGGCGAACCGGTTTTGGAAGTCGCGGAGTTGCGCACGCCGCTGCACCCCAGGCACCCACTCTATTTGACAGTCAGGGCAGGGGAGTTTGTCGGACTCGCAGGTCTCGTGGGAGCCGGGCGTACCGAAATGTTGCGAAGCCTGTTTGGGATCGACCGGAAGGTCAGTGGACAAATCCGCGTTGTTGGACAGGAAGTAAACTTGCGCTCCCCCCGGGAAGCAATCGCTGCTGGTTTGGCGCTCGTGCCGGAGGATCGTAAACAGCAGGGGATAATCGTCGAAATGGCGGTTCGCCAAAACCTCAGCTTGCCGGGACTCAAGCGGCATCAGAAACCAGGCGGGTTTTTGAATCGGCTCGTTGAAAAGGATTTGGTGAAGGAGATGATCGCCAAGCTCAACATCAGGACTCCCTCCGGCGAACAAATCGTGCAGTTCTTATCGGGAGGCAATCAGCAGAAAGTGGTGTTGGGGAAATGGCTGGCCCTTGCGCCCCGGCTGCTCCTGCTCGATGAACCAACCCGCGGCATTGATGTCGGCGCGAAACAGGAGATTTACCGTCTCATGGAGCAGTTAGCGGAAACTGGCGTTGGCATCCTGTTCGTGTCGAGCGAAATGACCGAGATCCTTGGCATGTCCGATCGCGTGCTGGTCATGCACGAGGGTCGCATCTCCGGAGAACTGAGCCGGGCGGAGTTGAGTGAAGAGGCCATAATGCATCTTGCCACCGGCCGGACCAAAAGCGAAAGAACCTTGAGCGCATGAAGAAAATCCTAGGCATCCTCGGGCTGCTGATCTTTGTTTGCGTAGCCACGGCCATCATGAACCCAAAATTCATGAACGCCTATAATCTCCAAAACACCATCCGGTGGAGCTCCCTCTTTGCTATCATCAGCATTGGAGTCGCATTTGTCATTATGACTGGCGGTATCGATCTCTCGATTGGTTCTACTATCGGCCTAACGGGGACTTTGCTGGCTTATCTTCTCACCTCGAAAGGCTTTGGCGTTCCGGCGGCGCTTGGGATTGTTCTGCTGGTATCACTCTGCATCGGGCTGGCGCACGGCCTTTTAATCACCCGGCTTCGGCTGCAACCATTCGTGGTGACGCTCTGCGGCTTGCTGATTTACCGCGGCTTGGCGCGCTACATCACGAACGACCAAACGCTTGGCTTTTCGGATAAGTATAATCCGTTGCGCTACCTCTCCATCGGGCAGCCATTCACGATTCCCATCCCCGGCATGGACTTTCCTTTGGCCATTCCGATGCCCTTCCTGATCATGATTGGGCTCGGCTGCATCGCGGGCGTGTTCCTGAATCACACAATCTATGGCCGCTATCTGCTCGCCCTCGGGCGCAACGAACAGGCCACCCGTTTCAGTGGCATCAACACCGATCGCATGACCATTCTGGCCTACGTGGTCTGTTCGCTGTTGGCTGGCCTGGGTGGAATCTTGTTCTCCCTGGATGTCAATTCCATCCAGCCATCAGGTCTTGGGGAATTCTTTGAACTCTACGCGATCGCTGCCGCCGTTCTGGGCGGATGCTCCCTCCGGGGCGGAGAAGGCACCATCCTGGGCGTCATCATTGGCGCAGCCGTGATGCGTGTTCTTTATAACGCCATTAATATCCTCGGCATTCCCACCCAGCTTGAGTTCGCCATTATCGGAATTGTCATTCTCGGTGGCGTAGTCACGGATGAACTCATCAAACGTTACGTCACCCGCCGGCGAGCCGTGAAGGCAGCGGAGTGAGCTGCTCAGGGAGCCGCGAATGCCTTGCGCCCTCTTTTGACGAGAAGAACGCAAATCTGGCTAGCGCGCCTGGCTCGCGGTTAAGCTCTGAGCTTCGGCCGTCTCTTTAAGTTACGCTTTACAAATCACACATCGCAAATCTTCACGGACTGGCTCAGCGATTCCACCTTGTCGCGCAGCGGGATGAATTCCTGCGCCACATATCCTTTGTAGCCCGTCTCCACAATCGCTTTCATGATCGGCGGGTAATTAATCTCCTGCGTATCATCGATCTCGTTGCGACCCGGGACCCCCGCAGTGTGATAATGCCCAATGAACGGATGATGCTGTTTGATTCGCGTAATCACATCTCCATGCATGATTTGCACGTGATAGATGTCGAAGAGCACCTTGAGTCGTTCAGAGCCAACCCGCTTGCAGACTTCCACGGACCGATCGATGTCGTCGCAAAAATAATCCGGATGACCTTTCATCGTCACATTCACGCGTGAGTTCAGCATCTCCAGGCAAAGCGTGACTTTCTTCTTCTCCGCATAGCCGACAACCTTCTTCAAACCTTCCACCATGTTGTCCATCCCGACCTCTGTCGGAAGCCCGCGGCGGAAACCGGAGAATGTGATAACGCTTGGGAACCCCGCAGCCGCGGTGGCATCAATGCTTTCCCGGAGCTTGATCAGGCACTCCTCGTGTTCTTCCTTATGCGCAAAACCCTTCGAGAACCCATGACTCCCCGAAATAGCGCAGATGAGCCCGTGCTTTTTGAGCGTGCCGAAGTGTTCCGCCCCCATCAGTTCGACAGACTTCATTCCCAAGCTGGCCGCGTTCCGGGCGAGTTCCTCCACGGACATCGGATTAAAGCACCAATGCACAACCGACTGTTGGATACGCCCCTTGATTACCTTGTAAAGCGCAGAATCCTCGGAGCGTGCGCTACCAGGAATGCTCAGCGAAGCACCTGCTGCCAGAGTGGTGGCACTCTTCAAAAAAGTACGGCGCGGCATTGAGTCCTTGCTGGTTCCAGCGGCTGCTTTTTTCTGCTTCTTCATAGTAAGCCTTAGGGTAGATAAACTTGGGTGCCGTTCCCAGCGGAAAAATTCCCTTCTCCCTCTCACCCTCTTCACCCCGGCTTCTCTTTCTCCCCGCTGATTACTGATCACTGATTACTACCTCACTGGTTAATTACTGCCGCACCGATTACTACATTTCAAACCCCAGCGGCGGCCCAAGCAAATCCATCCCATGCGCATCAAAAAACTGCTGGAGCGACTTGACCTGTTCCTCGGTGTAGGTCTTGTTCACCATCTGTTCCAAGGTCGGCAGGTCCTTGAACTTGCCTATCTCACGGAAGAACTCCTCCATCTTGCCTGCCGGCTGGTAGACATTGATAATTTTGCCCGGTTGCCCGCTTACGCAGGCCCACACGTGGGCCACCTTGCGCGGCAGGAAAATGCTCTCACCGGGGCCCACGCGCACCGGCTTCTTGGCTTTCCCCATCTGAAACTCAAACTCACCATGCATGACATAGATCCACTCGTCCTGGTCGTAATGCAAATGGCGCGGCCCCCCGCCGTTGCCCGTGAACTCGAAAACGCACATCGCGTCCTGGGTGTCTTTTCCGGACACCTTGCAGTCCATCGGTTCTCCGCCGAGCGTAGTCTGCGCATTGAACCTGTCTTTTCCTGCCGCCACGCTGAACCCCACAAACATTTCCTCACTCTTCATTTTCCTTTTCCCTTTCAAGTGCTGGATCGTTTTGTCGATGGTTTCAATCAAACTGCTCGTCCGGGCAAGGTTCTTCTCCAGAACCTTCCGATGCGATTGCAGGGCGGCCACTTTTTCGAAATCACGTCGGCTCAGAATCTTTTTGATTTGCTTCAGCTCGAACCCCAGCTCCCGGTAAAAGAGAATTTGCTGGAGCTTTAAAAGCTGTAGCTCCTCGTAAAACCTGTAGCTATTCGCCCCGTGATATGCAGGCTTCAGCAGCCCCGTTTCATCGTAAAAATGAAGCGTGCGCACACTGACTCCCGACATTGCGGCCACTTGTTTGACGGTGTAAGCCATCGTTGTTTTCCCGCGGCGGCCACCACGGCCCCGCGGCTGGTTTGCACTCTCAGGCATCACGTAACGTGAGGGTCAAAGGTTATTTTTTGGCTAGAGACAGAAATTGGGTGGCCGAAGTTCTATACATCATCTGTTCTTCAGTGTGATATTCAAAACCTGGTGATTCGGTTCCCCCAGAATCGTGATCGTCTGTTCGTACTTTCCAGCGCCTTCCAGCTCAACGTGCACCGTGTGTCGCCCTCGTTTTAGGTAAAGCACCGGCATGTGCTCGGACACGTTCCCGATAAACAGACCATCCACTTGAACATGCGCTGAGCGCACGTCCATTCCTTGCGGGGCCGCGACATTTATCTCCAGATTGCCAGATGTGCTTTTGGAAATTGCCGGTCCAACGGCAACGCAGCCCGTGAGCAGGAGCACGCTATAGAGGGAAGCAAAAAGTGAACGTTTCATAAATTGGTCAGGGCTCAACACTAAGCTCCAGACACGAACGCTGTCAAAGGCGCTTTCATTTCCGTGACACCACTCCCTGTCATCTTGGGGGCTTGAACATGGCTTAACCCATCTCAGTTGAATGTCCCTCAGGTTTGTAGCCCTTTCGTCCCATGGGCAAGCACCCAAATTACGCCAACCTCTCATGAAGACCGCCGCTTCAGCGCGGTCTCAGGCCGACCAAACGGGGTCGGAGCCGTTTCAACGGCTTTTCCCTGCCTTTGCCAATCCGTGTGGTTCGACTTCGTACGACATTGCGTCGGTCGGCACTTTCGCCGGTACCCGGACAGACACCTTGCTGACTGAAAAGCCAGAGTCCTGTCATAACCAATCGCAGCGAGCGAAGAAAGCGTGAGTTCCCAGGAAAGGCTGGTAAAATCTGCGCAACGGTTGGTGACATGGAAGCAACGAAAGGCCAGAGCATGAATCAGGAGACACTCGACATAGGCCACGCAACGAAGGGGATAAAGCCCGGCAAACGGCTGGCGTTATTCTTTGACGGCACTTGGAACATCCCGGGCAGCAACACCAATGTCTGGCGGCTTTCCTTGATGCTGGCAGACACCGGGCCAGACGGCGTGCGGCAGGAAAAGTTTTACGATGCGGGCGTTGGAACCCATTGGTGGGATAAAGTCACTGGTGGCGCCTTTGGAGCCGGGTTGTCCGACAATGTGCGCAGCGGTTATCGCTGGCTCATGGAGCATTACGACCCGGGCGACGAGATTTTCATCTTCGGCTTCAGCCGCGGCGCGTTCACCGCCCGGAGCTTGGCCGGAGTTATCTCCCGCTGCGGCTTGCTCAAGCCGGATGCTCCCATGTCCTTCATGCAATTGTACGAGCGGTACATGCAGGGAGACCTTGTCCGCCCGATCTATCGCCTCAAATATTTGCAGAAGAAGGGAGAGCGCGACTTCAACTTCGAGGAGAAAGTGCTCTTGGAACATGCCCATTATGGCAGGAACTTCATCAAGATGGTGGGCGTCTGGGATACTGTCGGCTCTCTGGGCATTCCGTTGGGAAACGTCCCGGGCGTTAGCCGCCACACGCTGCGGTTCCACAACACCCATCTCAGCACCACCGTACAGAATTCCTTCCAGGCCCTCGCACTGGATGAATACCGGAAGCCTTACTGGGCGGTGCTTTGGACCAGCTTCGAGCCCGATCAGCCGGATGACGCCCCTGTCTCGGATGTGGATAATCGCATGGTGGAGCAGCGCTGGTTCTCGGGAGCCCATGCCAACGTCGGCGGCGGTTACCGGGATGATCTCATTCCGCAACGTCCACTGGCCTGGCTGCAAGGCAAAGCCAAAGCTTGTGGGCTCGGGTTTCGGGCCGAAGTAAGCGTTCCAGATGAAGCGGATCTAAAAACTCCCACCCGCGACTCCTACGCGGAGTTCCTCCGGGGAATGTGGAAAATCCTCACCTTCGGCCGCCCTTATGTGCGCTGGGTCATGTCCGACCTCGTACGCAAAGTGCCTCATTGGAAAGGAACCCGGCAGATCAAAGCCGGAGTGGTCCGGACGGTGAACGAGCGGATCGATGTGTCGGTCATTCGCCGTTGTCAGCTCGACAACCACTACCGGCCCCTCGGCCTCCAGGATTGGGCCAAACGCAAGAAGCTGAACCTGGAAAATGTGATCGCGCACCCGGAGCAATACGCCAGCCTCTGGGCGCCAGTGGTGCAGCCAGGAATCGAGATCTGACAACGGATTAAACAAATCAAGTAGGAGACGAGGTGAGGGCGTGTTGCCCAAATGGTTGGGTTTTATAAGTTCGGCTGAGATCATCTGGGTAAGCTTGAGAAAGGTCGGCCATACTTTGTGCAAGTGGCAGCATTGATTGCGGCTTCTGCCAGCCAGCCGACG
>JAQGOV010000554.1 GCA_028293425.1 Verrucomicrobiales bacterium | reverse complement strand
CGTCGGCTGGCTGGCAGAAGCCGCAATCAATGCTGCCACTTGCACAAAGTATGGCCGACCTTTCTCAAGCTTACCCAGATGATCTCAGCCGAACTTATAAAACCCAACCATTTGGGCAACACGCCCTGACGTCGTCTCCTATGGAGCCTTTTTACAAAGGGTGATTCTGGTTGCAGTTTGGCGCATCCTCGGTGACGGGTTCCGGTTCAACTTTGCTGGGTGTTGGGAGCATGTCAGGCGGAGGAAAGATGCCCAGGTCCCAAGCCACTTTGTCCCGTTCTTCCTCGGTGAGGCCCCCGTTTTTTTCTCGTTCCCAACCGGTGGAGTGATTACTTTCCAGCCTTTTCTCGACAGAAGCGGAGCGTGCTTTCT
Source organism: Verrucomicrobiales bacterium (assembly GCA_028293425.1). Lineage (GTDB taxonomy): Bacteria > Verrucomicrobiota > Verrucomicrobiia > Limisphaerales > JAQGOV01 > JAQGOV01. The sequence goes on along the minus strand of JAQGOV010000554.1, from coordinate 2,873 downwards.
TTTCCCGAAATATCCGGACAAAACCCGATATTTCCCGATTCACCTTGAGAAAGAGCTCCGGGTTTTCCCGAATTTTCCCGACAATTCCAGCAGGATTCAACCCCAGGGCCGTTTCATACAGGTTATGGGCGTGGATTTCCTCCAAGACTTCCAGGAGTGAAGTGCCGCGGGTCCGGGCGTAATCCAGGGCCAGCTCCCTTTGGCGGTTTTGCTGGTCCAATGTTTGTTGGGCTAAAGCCCACCTTTTAAAGGGCCCCAGTTTCCAGCTGCTCAGGTTATCCTTGTTGAAGCCGGGGTAGCCTTTTTCAGCCAGTTCCTCGGCAATAATCCTGGCCGGTACTCGCCTTAAGAGCTCCTCGTTCACAAAGGCAATGATTTCAGGGGGAAGCTGGCTCACTTTGCTGGGCCGGCCCTGTCGCTGGTTCAAGGTGATGGTGGCCTGCAAAGCGGTGCTCCCGGCCAAGGGCCTGGGTGGCGCGGCACCGGCTTCTGGTTCCACTTTCGGGATGCCGGACACTAACGGGTCTGCCGCACTGTTCTGATTCTGTTCTACTGTACTGTTAGTGTTAATATCGTTTTTTACTTCAGCATTCATAATGGCTCCGTTTTAGCACGCGTAGAAGGCAATGCATAACGCGTGGGGCGCGTGGGAAGCGTGGGGCGCACAGGATGCACCGGACCCATTGGAAGCGTGGGGTGCGTGGGAAGGATACGGGAGACACCGTGAGAAAATGACGAATGAACGAATACCGAATGATGAGGAAAACCGAGCGTTCAACACGAAGCTAATTGAGCACGAGATTGATCCACGAAGAATCGAAGAGCACGAAGGAAAATGTTACATTGGTTGGGACTGCCCCCCGTGATCCTTTGGGCAATTTTTCTTGTGAAACCCCCCTCCTGAAACAGCTAACGAATAAATATCCCTGCACTTGCGACTTGTACAGCTCCCCTAAAAAAACTTCACACGCCCGCAAATGCTTCATCCATGAGTCGCTGCACTACCCCGTGGGCCGGTGCCGGCAATGCATGGTCCGTTTGATGCCACCGAATTTTTTCTTTGAACTGAGCCAAGATTTCAGGCTTGGCACGCTTCATCGCAATCAAAACTTGCGCGAGAAGAATCCGGACGCAGATGTTCTGCGGTTCTGCGAGGGACAGGTGCAGGGTTCCTTCTATAGCATCGTGTCCACCAGGCCCAGTCTTGCTCCGGGCTCCCTCCATCCCAGCACACCGCAGTGTGAGCAACTGTTCGAGGCCAAAAAGGTAATAACTAAAATTCTGATTATTAGGCACTTGATAAATGGCAGGCCGCTCAACCGGCTTTATCTCTGCTCGCTCCTCCAACAGACCCAGGATTTTTCTCGTAAGCTCCTTTAGCCCACTGTATGCAGATTCCGGAAACGGTTCCTCTATTGTCCCGAGCAGTTGAGCATCTATGGTCCGGATCAGGCGAACTTGCACGGACCAGGGCTTAACTGCTGACTTCAGGTGAACAGTTACAACATAATCGCAGGGCTTCTCAACCTGCCGTGCGTAAGTGGCAGCTTCCTCGTCCTTCCACGTCTCGCCAAAGAAAACAAAGGGAGAGCTTTCGCTGTCCAGCCACGGGACCAGGGTGCGGGCGCTCGCTTCTGTGCTAAATTCGAGTTGCTCGGCAAAAAACACGGGCAGAGCTTGACTCAACCTGGTGGGAGCGTCGGAGAGTTGCTGCTGAACGCGTTTGGAGTTGGTTGCCACCTCGCAGGAAGATCCAAGGAAACACACTGTTCCCTTGCCTGGCTCCTTCGGCGGAAACAACTCTATGGCGGGAGAATCAGCTTTGAGCCACACCGGGCCTTCTATTAGCTGCAAAGACATCGCCATTTCCTCGGGTGGCATCGGTGAATTTATCGCCATGCGTGCTTTGATTATCTCTTCCTCCCAATACCGGAGCCCTTCTTTCCAACTTGACTGCTTCAGCGCATGGAGCCGTTGAATAATCTTTTCAGCGGAATCCAATTGCCCGAGATCAAAGTGGATTTTTATCAGATTATTCCCCACCTGTAATCCATGGACTGCCGGCTCGAAATGCGGCTCGACCAACTGCAGCGCCTCTGGGAGATAACCGGCATTCGCCAAATGCCCGCTCATTTCCATGAGCAAGTCCGCTGGATATGGTTTCACGGCACAGCTCAGGGATTCACGATATATCTGCAGCCCCTCCTCTATGTTTTTCGTGTCGAGAGCCCGTTTTGCCAGCCAGATTTTTGCCCGCCAGGCACCGGGTATGGCTGCAATTCGTCGCAATGCTTCATCATCTTCCTTCCCTCGCGCCCGATCCATCCGGAGATACCAGGCAAATCCTTGATTGAGATTCGGGTCCAAAACCAGCGCGCGCCATAACGTTTCCTCGGCTAAACTTTCCTGTTCCAAGCCCTGATAGGCTTGAGCCAAGTTGGCCAAAATTTGTCCATCCTCGCCATGGTTTTGGATGGTCTCTGAAAGGATGCGTTGGCCCTCCTCAAAACGCTGCAGTCCATTCATCACCACGCCGAGCAACAATCCTCCACGCTTGGGGTCGAGCGTTCGCAGCCGCCGGGCCGAATTCAGGCATTCCACGATGAATCCGTCGGCTAACGAGGAGGAGATAATTTTTACGAGAGTGTCCGGATTATCCCGTGCTGCCTCAAAATTCAGCGGAAGCACTTTGGTCCGCCAATCTTCCCGTGAAAACTCCGTCAGCCTGCCATAACTGTCCCATACCCGAATCTTTGGCGGCTCTGGGGCTTTGGGCGGGGGAGCAGGTGCAGGGGCCGGAGTGGACGCAAGTTCCGCGGAAGAATTGGCAGCAGTTGGCTTGGAGTCATCCTTGCGCCCAAAAAGTTTCTGGA
>JAQGOV010000551.1 GCA_028293425.1 Verrucomicrobiales bacterium | reverse complement strand
CTCCGGAAACGTTATTCCTCTGAACCCCATAACAACTTCAGGCTGTTATGGTTTTAATAACCACGTTCTAAAGGAGGCTCGTTTAGGTTGTTCTTACCAGGGCGGACTGCTCACCCGCCCTCTTTTTTTCTTCGCGTCTGACCGACCGAGGTTATTGTCTTAGCATGCATTGGCTTTTGCCAATTTGGTTTCAGGCGGGTTTGTGGGGATTGATTGCGGGATCCGCTCTGCTGCTGGGTGCTGCGGTTGGTTATTTCGCAAGTCTTCCACAGCGCATCATTGCATGGATCATGGCCTTTGGCGGCGGAGTTCTGATTTCAGCTCTCGCGTTTGATTTGATGGATGAAGCGTACGCCAGAGGGGGCTTTGATTCCACGGCGATAGGGTTCGTCGGCGGAGCGGTGGTTTATACGGGGGCTAATTATTATCTCTCCCGCAAGGGAGCAAAGCACCGCAAGCGGTCCGGCAAACAACAGCCTTCCGAATCCGATTCGGAAGGCAGCGGATTGGCCATCGCCGTTGGAGCGCTCCTCGACGGCATTCCAGAATCCATCGCCATCGGCGTGAGCATGATCCAGGGGGGCACGGTTAGTTGGGTAACCGTGATTGCCATTTTTATCTCCAATATTCCCGAAGGCCTTTCCAGTTCCTCCGGAATGAAGAAGGCTGGCCGATCCAAGCTTTACATCTTTGGAGTATGGGGAGCCATCGCAGCGGTTTCCGGCATCGCGGCTTTATCCGGTTACTCGCTATTCAGCCATTACGCACCTGATGTGATCGCGGGAACAACAGCGGTCGCCGCCGGGGCCATTCTGGCAATGCTGGCGGACACGATGATTCCGGAAGCCTTTGCAGAGGCCCATGATTTCGCTGGTCTGATCACCGTGCTCGGTTTTCTGGTGGCATTTCTTTTGAGCAAGCTCGGGGAGAAGTAGAAGCGGCAGCGGGAGCATCACCCGGAGTATTGATCAGAAAAAACGCACGAGTGATTTTACCCGTGCGCTTTTGAACTAAGAATTGCCTGCAGGCGCTGCGCCTATTGCCCAGTTGAGCTAGGCTGATTCTGACCTGACGAACTTGATGAATTGCCCGAACTTTGACTCGAGGAACTCGATGGACTGTTTGAGCTTTGGCCCTGGCCTTGTTGCTGGCCGCTCGTGCCACCTGACCCAGTGCCCCCCACCGCGGTGGGAGGTTGTATTTGGTACATCTGGTAAATGGCAGCAACCGCTTCAGGGGTCTGGTCGGCGAAGTGATCCTTAGGAATGTTGGGCGATGACTGGAGTTTTTGTTTGTCCGTGTTCAGGGTCAGGTTTTGGCCCGACTTGGATGCCTTGCAAGCTTGCCAGGGTACAGCCTTATAGTTTTGCCCTCCACCGGCGGCTGGACCCGCATCCAGAATGACAAACTGAATCATGCCCGAATCCGGGTCGATCACGATTTCCTCGATTGTGCCAAGGTTTTCCCCGGTATTGGAGGAAATCTGGCTGCCTTTCAACTTGCTCGCCTGGACGCTCTTTTTTGAGGACTGCTTGGATGAACTCGATGAGCTCGACGAACTGGAAGGACTCGATTCGTCCGCAGCAAAGGCCGGAACCTGGACTGCGACCCCCAGCAGCGCCATCGCTGAGACTATCTTTAACATGTTGCATTTCATAAACCGCATTTCTGTTGCTGATTTGACACCATCCTCCTGTAGAAGAATCTCACTCGAGACCCGTGCAACGTGCCGTGTGCGCCGCAGGCGGCACAACTAGGGGGCAAGCCCCAAGGAGGCAGCGCAAGAACCTGACGGAGGCTGTGCTGGGCAGATGGGGGTAGAAATTTAACAGGGCGTTAAGCTTTAAGGGGTTTCTTTGATACGGATGCGGCGATATTCCATCTGGCCGCGGTCCCCTTCCAGGCCGATGGACCCGGTCACGGGAACTTTCATCGCGGTTTCCAGGATTTCGCCATTGCAGAGGGCATGAGCGACGCCATTCCTGACGGTTACTTCAATTTCGTTCCAATCGCCAGCGCGATAGTTCTTCAGATTTTTGTAAGGACCAGCGAGCGGATAGTCACGGCATTGCAGTTGCCGGCCACGAATAAAGATACCGCTGTCCGCGTTTGGAGTGGCACGGAATTCCAAGCGCAGGATAAAATCCTTGGGGAACTCTTGGGTCGTGGAAAGCTGCTGAATTCTACGACCTTCAGCCGGGGTGGCAACGATGAGGCGGCCATTGCTGGCAATGAACCTTCCGTCCGCGCTTTTGGTTTGGCCATCAAAGCTCACCTGGCTGGTCACGATGGGCCAGGGCGGCGCGTTTCGATCAGAAGCTTGCCACTTTCGCGCCGATTCCTTGTCTGCCTCGGAAGTGGGCGCGAAGCCCCAGCCGCTCAGGTCTTTTCCATTGAAGAGACTGACAAAACCGGGTTCAGGGGTGAATTCGTAGGGTGTGGTTTCGAAAAAGCCAAGCGTTGCAAATATGGGACGCAATGCCGCAGCCCATTTGGCGTAGCCAGCCATGTTAGGATGCAGCAGGTCAGGAAACAGGGCTGGAATGGCGTCACCGGCCGGATCCGCAAAGACCGGCCAGGTTTCGAGCAGGGTGACCTGCGAATTTCCTTTTACGATTGCGGCGCACAGGTCGTTGACTTTCTTGATTTTGTCGGCAGGGCGAGCTTTGGAAGCGGAGCTCGGAAACACTTGGCAAAGGACAATTGGCATCGTTGCATTATGTTTCGTCAGTTCAGCCAGGATCAGTTTTACGTTCGCGGCAATGGTTTCTGGATTGGCCTTTTCCTCCAGATCATTGGTACCGATGAGCAAAACGACTGCCCGTGGATTCAACGCGAGAACATCTTCCTGCAAGCGGATCAATACGCCGCGGGATGTGTCCCCACTGATGCCACGGTTGGCAATTTTCATCCCGGGAAACCAGGCGGTGAAATCGTCATTCCAGCCCTGGGTAATGGAATCCCCGAGGAGCACTACGGCATTTTGATCCTGCTTGGCTCGATCCACCCACTTGCTGCGCCGATCTTTCCAGGTTTTGCGGAACCAATCCTGCCGGCGAATTGGACCTTCTCCAGGCAAGCCTTCATCTGTATCAGGAATTTTAAAACGGGTGTCGTTGGAATTAGCTGCGGGTTTGTCGGCTGCTTGCGGGCTTATGCCGCCCGACAAGAGTAAAAGCGCGACCAATAAAGAGCGCATGGCAAAACTTAATTTCATGGTGTGTCATTGTG
>JAQGOV010000684.1 GCA_028293425.1 Verrucomicrobiales bacterium | reverse complement strand
ACCAGCAGCAGTTTGCACGAGGCCAGCGCCTATGTGCAGACCATCGAGAAGCGCCAGGGCATCAAGCTGGGCTGCCCGGAGGAGGCGGCCTTCCGCAGCGGCTTCCTCTCGCTGCTCCAGTTGGAAGCGCTGGCCGGGCGGATGCCCGGCTGCGAATACCGCGACTACCTGACGGCCCTGGTGGCCGAGACCCGCCGCCTGAAGGGTGGCCTATGATGGTGCTCCTGGGCGGGACGGGCTACCTCGGCTCGGCCTTTGCCGCCGAGCTGCAGGGGCGGGGGGTGCCTTTTGTCGCGCTCTCGCGCGCGCAGGTGGACTACAGCCGCTTTGAGGTGCTGCTCAAGTATTTGCAGGAGCATAAGCCCGAGTTTGTGATCAACGCGGCCGGTTACACGGGCAAGCCCAACGTGGACGCGTGCGAGGTGGCGCAGGCCGACACCTTGCAGGGCAACACGCTGTTGCCCCTGACCATCGCCCAGGCGTGCGCGGCGGCGCAGGTTCCCTGGGGCCATGTCAGCTCGGGCTGCATCTACGCCGGGGCCAAGGTGCGGGTGAACGGTGTGATCACCGAGGAAAAGGACCTGACCCGGCCCGAGCTGCGGGCCTTGGTGGCCCAGGCACCCCAGTCCATCCTGGGCTTCACCGAGAAGGACCCGCCCAACTTCTCCTTCCGCGCCCCCCCGTGCAGTTTTTACAGCGGCACCAAGGCGCTGGCCGAGGAGGCCATCAGCGGGCTGGGCCAGAGTTACATCTGGCGCTTGCGCATCCCCTTTGACGGGGTGGACAACCCGCGCAACTACCTCTCCAAGGTCCAGCGCTACCCCAAGGTGTATGACAACGTCAATTCCATCTCCCACCGGACCGACTTTGTGCGGGCCTGCCTGGATTTGTGGGCCTTGCGCGCGCCCTTCGGGACCTACAACGTGGTCAACCCGGGTTTCCTGACCACCCGCCAGGTGGTGGAGACCTTGCAACGCACCTTGAAGCTGGACCGCTCCTTCGAGTTCTGGGCCAGCGACCAGGAGTTCTACCGCGTGGCGGCCAAGACCCCGCGCTCCAACTGCGTCCTGGACACGACCAAGCTCCTGGCCGCGGGCGTGAAGATCCGCCCGGTGGAGGCGGCCCTGGCCGACGCGCTCCAGCACTGGCGCAAGGAAGGATGAAAATGAACAACCAAGAAATCCAGTGCGGAGCTGCCGGAATGGCAGCGGTCCCCCTTGTTCTTGGTGGCTTGGTTACTTGGTTGTTAATCCCTCTTGGCTGTTAATTCACTTTATGAACCTCTTAATCACCGGCGGCGCGGGCTTCATCGGCTCCAACCTGATCCACCAGCTCATTGACCGGCCCGAGATCACGCGCCTGGTCAATTTGGACTGCCTGACCTACGCCGGGCACCTGGCCAACCTGGAGAAGGTGGCCCGCCATCCCAAGTACACCTTCCTCAAGGTGGATTTGCGCGCGGCCGCCGCCGTGCGCGAGGTGGTCCAGACCCACGCCATCACGCAAGTGATGCACCTGGCTGCGGAGTCCCACGTGGACCGCTCCATCACCGGGCCCGGGGACTTCATCCACACCAACATCGTGGGCACCTTCCACCTCCTGGAGGCCTGCCGCGCGAGTTGGGCCGGGCAGTGGGAAGGCAAGCGCTTCCACCACGTTTCCACCGACGAGGTGTATGGGAGCCTGGGCGCCACGGGCTACTTCACCGAATCGACCCCCTACGCGCCCAACAGCCCCTACTCGGCCAGCAAGGCTTCCAGTGATCTCTTGGTGCGCGCCTACCACCACACCTACGGCCTGCCGGTGGTCCTCACCAACTGCTCCAACAACTACGGCCCCTTCCAGTTCCCGGAGAAACTGATCCCGGTGATCATCCAGAAGGTGCTGGCCCGCCAAGCCATCCCCGTGTATGGGGACGGCATGAACGTGCGCGACTGGCTCTACGTGGGCGACCACGCCTCGGCCTTGTGGCAGGTGCTGACCCGCGGGCGCACCGGGGAAACCTACAACATCGGCGGGCACAACGAATGGGCCAATTTGCGCATCGTGGAGCTCATCTGTGACTTGATCGACCAGCTGGCCCCCCAGCTGGGGGGCAACTCGCGCTCACTGATCACCTTTGTGGCCGACCGCCTGGGGCACGACCGGCGCTACGCCATTGACGCTTCCAAGATCAAGCACGAGCTCGGGTGGGTGCCGGCCCACACCTTTGAAACGGGCATCCGTGAGACCGTCCAGTGGTACCTCGCCAACCAGCCCTGGGTCAACGAGGTCAAAAAGCAGGCCTGAGCCACGCCGGTTGCCGGAGTGTTCTTGGCGTTCGGTAAAATAGTTTTCCACATGATGGCTGCCTCGGGCGAGGCGGCCATTTCCTTTCGAACTCCCTCCGGGAAGCAAATAGGAAATGATCATCAACTGATGCACGGTTGATCGCAGTCCGTCGGTGAGCCGTCCTTGCAAAAGCGAGCCATGCCATGGCTTGACTCCTCTTCCCGCCTCCGAGCCCGGGTCTTCTGGAATGTTTCGCGGCCAAATTTATTCGTGTTTGTTCGCGCGGATTCATGATTGAATCGGCTCGCACTATGAATTGTTTCGTTACCGGC
>JAQGOV010000703.1 GCA_028293425.1 Verrucomicrobiales bacterium | reverse complement strand
CACAATGGGCACAGAAGGCGAGTTAATGTTAAGCTCGATACCAAATACGAAGTCGCTGCTAGTAGAAGCGGCTTGGTGCACCTCGGCGGCGAGGATATTGTCCCCGCCAGTTATGGTGCTGACAGCTCCAGCAAAAGGCCCTGAGTAGACCGCATCACCAACGGTGGCGTTAGCAACCGTGTTGAAAGCAACTGCTCCAGAAGCCATGTTGAACCGATGAAATTCAGCGTCGTTGATATAGGCAACCACTCCATCATCAATGACATGACGGATGGAGGTGACCGCGCTGGCAGCGCCAACCGCCAGTGGCAAGTGCTTGCGGAAGTAGAACGCGAGGGACTCCACCCCAGGCGTCGCGGACCCTTCCAGAGGAAGTTCCGTATTCTTAGGAGCTGGAAGAGCAGCCTCTTCATGATAAATGAGCGACAGGCCGTTTGACCATGTTGTATCGGGATAAGTTTTTCCTGTCCACGCGGTGCCAAGACTTGTCCCTGAATTGTTATACTTCCAATCTGTCACGATCGGGATGCTGACCTGTAAACCCACGGTCGCGGCGTTTGTCCGACCCAGCGCGTTATGTTGCCCGGAAGTGTCCTGGATGTTGTTGCTTGCGACCACTATGTATTGGCCTGCTCCTCCCTGGGAGACTGTCAGGATAACATTGGTGCCATTGGTTAGAACCGCGCTTGAAACGGTCAGGCTGGGAGCAGTCCGGTTAGTAACTGCATAATTTCCCGGAACCTGTGCGCTTGCCGCTGTAATTGGCTCGGAGAACGTGACGACAATGGTGTTGCTGGAATTGCAATAAGCGCTCACAACCGCGGGCCCATTGGTATCGCTCAAAACGGTCAGCAATGCATTACTGCTCGTGGTTGAAGCAGAGGTGTTGGATGCCACTACTTTGAACCGGTTCGAATTCATATTTGCAAACACGGAGGGAATAGAATAGACCGGATTCGTTGCCCCAGCGATCAGCACATCATTTGAATACCATTGGAAGCTACCAGCCCCTGCTGCGTTAAAACTAAAGGTAGCAGTTTGCCCCTCAAACACAGTTATGTTTGTAGGCTGACGCGTGATGATTACGGGCCCCGTCGCGAAGGAGCTCAATTCCGCCGAAACTCGCACGCCAAACGCGAAGTTCAGATCAAATAACTGATCCGCATGAAGTTCAACTGCCATGGTGTTGGTTCCCGCCCGGAAGGTCAGGTTGGTGAAAATATTTTTCCAGGAAGCCGGAGCGGCGACCGCTGTGGCAGGCGTCTGATATGTAATAGGGCCACTCGGCAGTCCAACCCTCAAAAACTCTGTTCCATTCAGGTTAAAAATTGCGCCGTCATCAACCAGGTATTCCAAGTTGATTGAACTCCCCAATGGACTCGGGTTCGCGTCCATGGAAAAAGGTATGGAGAAGTACGCGGGAGTCATAACATCGTTCTGGGCTAATTTGATCCCAGTCGGGCCAGGCAAATCAGAATTGCCGAAGTAGGCAATCCCCGGCTGTAAATCACTCTTCCCCCAAGCGGACTGCCGCGGCACATCTTGAATGAAGGGGTTGAAACCAACACTCCGCCAGATGTTCGTTGGCTCAGGTTCGTCCCCGAATTGCACAACGGGATTATAAAAATAAAAGAAGCTGGTCTCAGTTAATAATGAGATGGCCATTCTGACCGGAAATGCCGAACCCGGGGCTATGAGGTTAGTATGCGGCGATGAGTCGCGAACATTGCTCACCACCACAAGGTAGTTATTGGTCGGGTTACGAGGGGTGGATGCGATAACGTTTACATTGGACCCATCGGGGGCCAAAGTTGCCGAGATCAGGGTGAGGATGGTGCCCGCATTGATATTGGTAATCCGATAGTTGCTTACGTTGGTGGCCGTGCTAGGCAAGAGACGCTCACTGAAGGTGACGACAACGTTGGTCAGCGAATCGGTACCATCCGCTGCCAGAATCACGGGCCCATTGGTGTCCGCAATGACACCGATCAGAGCTGGACTGCTCACGACCGCGCCGTTGGCATTCGAGATGGCCAAGCTATAGGTTCCACCGTTGGTAATATCCAGGTAATTTATAGTATACGTCAGACGGTTGGCTCCTGGGATGGCCGTTCCATTAAAAAACCATTGTGCCGAAAGGATCGGAAAACCGCTCACACCAGCGCTCAGGTTCACAAGCGCGCCCTCGGTGGCTGTCAAATCTTTCGGCTGATTCGTGATTATTAACGAACTCGTGCCGCTGGGCGGAAGCACGGATGCAGCTAAACCAAATACGATGTCACTGCTCGTCGGGCCGGCATTGTGAACTTCCACTTCAAAAACATTGTCCCCTTGAAGCAACAGTTCGTAAGGAATTGTGAAAGTGTTGTAAGCGGCCTCGATTGCCGCTGTCGCCGTTGTCAGGTATGTGATTTGCGAAGGGGCTGGCGCAATGTTAAACCGGCTGACTTCTGTTCCGTTCACGTAAAAAACGGCTCCATCGTCAATCAGGTTTGTGACAAGGACGCTGACGCGATAGGGATCATTGGTCAAGGTGAAGTGGGTACGAAAGTAATAAGTGGTGATGCGGTCATTGGCAGTATTGTTTAAGGAAAGAACCGTGTTTGTCTGCGAAAGGACCAGCGCATTATCGGTCTCAAACGCAAACACACCACGACCGGATTGCCATCCGGCGACGGTGTCAGTGTAGCTGGCGCTCCGCCAAACGGAGCCGAGATTGTTCCCTGTTTGATTGTATTTCCATGTGGTGTTTGTCATGGACATCAGCAGGTAAGGCTGGCCGAAGGCCGCACCTGTCAAACTGAGGAAAAGGACGAGGGCAAAGGTTTTGAAAATGTTTACTCGCATACAATTATCACTTCTTCAATTCGCCTGCTGTTGTTTGTGTGACCAAATGACTGCGTTAACAGTAGCTACATTTGTACCACGACTTCCGTTGGGCATTCAACAAGGGCAATGCTATATAAAAAGCATGCAAACCTGCTTTTGGCAATCGCGAAATATTATCCGAGCGACTTTTCTCACGGAACGGGCATACGAGGATGCTTTCGTTCATCAAAAAGGAGCTTTTCGCCGAAATGCTCGACTTGACTGTTATGGTCAGTCAAATTCCACGCTGGGAGGCCTCCTTTCCTCTGCCTTGCTGTCGAACTCATTACAGCGGAACGACTGTCGGAAGACAAGAACGTTCTTCTATTCGCCGACTTCAGTGTCTTTTTGCTTGCCGGATCGAGGCGAAGAGCTTAATTACTTCGGGACAAGCCCGCGTGGCGGAATTGGCAGACGCGCTAGATTCAGGTTCTAGTGAGTAACATCGTACAGGTTCAAGTCCTGTCGCGGGCACCACTCTTTCCTTCTTAAATACCCCAATCCACTGAAACGGTGAGGGTGTTCCCGAACCGGTTTTTATAAAAGAGCTGCTTGTGGTTTGCGCCAAATTCGTGCACTAGACGCGTGATTTTCACGTCGTAGCAGCAGTATTCGGCGATGTCCATGAGCTTCCCCTGGCGAAACCATTGAATTGCCTGGAGGCCTTCGGCCGTTTTCTCGACCCCTAATGTGGCGGTCGCCACCGCATCCAGAGAAAGCCGGTGCTGGAGCTTTGCTTGCAGGTCCACCAGCAGGTCGAGGGTGGGAAGCTGGCGGAGATCGAAAACCGTGTAATAATGCAACACCTCGTAGTCGAAACGCAGGTTGTTAAATCCCACCACTAAATCGGCGCGCTGAAGGTCGTTCAAAAGGTTATCCACCTCCTTCTCGGTATAGATTTTGTACTCCTGCCGTGCGGAGTTGTAGGTCACGCCGAGGCTCATTCGCATCTCTCGAATTTTGTCCCACCCACCCACCTCATCAGCGGACTTTTGGGTTTCCAGATCAAAATAAAGGATGTTTTTGGGTTTGGCAGACACTGCGGGTGCATTCACGGGAAATTCCAATTGTTAGGCGTTCAGCGAACCGGATTATTTTGAGGAATCTCAAGCCTCGGCACAAGGAAAGACGTGCGGCGGGCCATCGATTTCCTGATCGAGGGATTTGAGGTCCGTCCTTCCCTTTGGCAATCGAACTGCCCGGGCCCGCAAAACCCTCTGAAGATTATCTGTCGAAGCATTTGGCAGTGTTGCCTGCCGCAATAAAAAAGGAGACCGGGATTGCTCCCGGTCTCCTCTGAAGAACTATGGTCTGTCAGCTTATGGGTTCGGAGCGGCGATAAGCCGGAAGAACCCTAAGCCACTGCTCAGAGGCACCGAGACAGGTGAATGACCTTCAATGGTTGTCCACGCCGGCGGGACCAGTGCGGCTGAGCCCTGGAGTTTCCAGCAGGAGGCTGGGCTGGTCCAGGAGATTTGCAGGTTCGGTCCAACGACCTGGAACGAGATGACCGGTGTCGGGCCGGGAGGCACGACATTCAAGGTCGCGACGCAGGTGGCTGTGTTGCCAGCGGCATCTGCCACGGTGATTGTGACCGGCTGAGGACCAGACGGAATCGATGTCCCAGCCAACGGGCTCTGCGTGACGGTCAGCGCACCGGGGCAACCGTCGTTGGCCACCAATCCGGCTGTCATGTCAGGAACGATACCCAAGCAGTCATTGCCAGCCGCGACGCTCTTGTTAGGAGCGCAGGTGGTGATGACAGGGGCAACCCGATCAACGAAGGTCAGCGTTACTGTGCAGCTGCTGCGGAGGTTCGCTGAATTGGTTGCGCTAAAGGTCACAACCTGGTTACCGGGACCGACAACCGTGCCGGCTGCAGGAGACTGTCCAACGGATACAACACTGTTGCAATCCGCGGCGAAGAACTCAGCCATCAAGTCCGGAATCACAGCCGTGCAGCCATTGGTGATGGCGATGACGCGGTTGGTCGGGCAGGAGACGATGACGGGAGGATCAGTTATCACCGGAGTGGTGGGAGGCAGGTATGCCTTGATCCCAGTGTCATCGTTGATGGCCGTAAAGGCCGTTGTCGGGCACTGCGCCACAGACATGAACTCGAGGTTCGCGCCGCCGCCACCTTGAATCCAAGTCAAACGGAACGGATACAAACCGGCTTCCGTTACGATAATTTGGAACAGGCTGTCCGAGGAGCCACGGCCACCGCTGAACTCACCGAGCGTGATGGAGTTATTCGCATCGCCCACACTGGTAGCAGGGCTGACACGGAAACCGTCATCGCTGTTCACGTCCAAGGTGTAGAGACCCGGTTGGAGCTCGAGATAAGTCAAAGCTTCCAAGGCCATGTTGTCGTTGTAGTTCACACCGATACGGCCCGGGGTGCCCGGGAAGATATCATCAGGCTGGAGGCGACCAATCGAACCCTGGCCAGTGATATTGTAGTTCAACTTTTGCGAGGTGAAGCGCGGCAACCCAGCCACGTTCGGACCTGCCTGGCAGGCGAGCAGACGCTCGCTGTTCGCGGTGATTGGGTCGATGTTCGTTGCGATCTGAACGAAGTGAACCTGGAAACCGCGACTGGTAAGGCTGCCCAATGGCATCTTGCCGGTTGTCGGCAGGATCTTGGGAGCACCAGGGCGCGTTGCCAGCACTGAGCTGTCCACGGTGGTGGAGAGATAGGCGCAGCCAATCGGGGATAAACCATCCGGGCTGGCACTATCACTAACCGTCTTAAAGGCGATCTGCTGGAAGTCACCACCGCCGCCTTCTTTCCAGAGGGCTTCGAAGTAGTAGCGTTGGCCACCATTCAGGTGAACCGTGGGTGAGCCATGCGCAGAATAGGCCTGGCAGCAGGCATCACCTGTGTCCATAAGAGTCACGGCACCTGCCGCGTTGGCAGAATCCACATCATTGGTGTTCATGCGGAAACGTTGTCCGTCATCACCTTTGGTGTAGAAGACGTAGTTGTCCGTGGCCGTGGGAGTGAAGTAACCGGACATCCGGCCACCGTAAGCTTCGTGAGAATCATCAGGATAACCCAGACGAGTGTCCAGACCACCGATGAAGAGGGTTTCACGAGGACTGTTCGGATAGCGGGGATCCGCGATCAGGTTGTTCACGTTGTTACCACCGATACCACCAGCAGTGCCGGGGTTACCGTAGGTTTCGAACGTAACCATACCAGGCAGAATCTTCGGCGTGGTGAAGGTCGTGATCGTAGGATTGGCAGCCAACGGGTTGCTGCACGCATCAATCAGGTCCGAAAGCTGCAGTGTTATGACAGCGCCGTCAGGCATTGGAGCCAAGGTGTGGAGGGTGAACAAGGAACCGGTAGCGTCCACCGTTAGACCGTCCCGCTCAATTTCCTGAGCGTTATTGTCGAACAATGCAAACTTCTCTATTCCGGATTCAACCGCGTTAAGCGGCTTGTTAAACTGGATGAATACCTTTTGCAGGGTACCATCAGCTTTTACGCTCACCAAGGCAGGTATGGTCGCGTCGCCTACAAGGGTCACCGTCGAAACAGGTGAGATCGTCTTCCCAACCAGACTGATATCAGCCTGGATGGTATGAG
>JAQGOV010000499.1 GCA_028293425.1 Verrucomicrobiales bacterium | reverse complement strand
GTTTCAGGCGGGCTGCGCTCAAAATTGAGGGCTCCGCACGCATTTCCATCAAATCTCACGCACTGTTTGGAACCTTGAATGCCGCCGTTCCTCAGGTTACGGTGCTTGCAGCCCTCAGGGCTGCGGTAACCTATGACTCCACTGGAACACGATATTTTAGATGCGTTGCTCAATCTCGAAAACGCGGTCGCAACCATTCGCACCGCCGACCCGAGGCCGAATCTTCCTGCCCTCTTTTCCCGGATCGACGATTTGACCAGCCAACTGCCCCCACAGTCTGATCCCTCCTTGCTGCATTATCTTCACAAGAAGAGCTACCAAAAGGCTCGGCTGTTCCTGGAAGGTCGCGACGCCGAAAACCAATTGGGCAATTGCCGTCATGTGGACAACAAGGGCCGTCCGGTGGACTTGTGACCCCAACGTTCTCCCGATTTTCAGAAGTACCCTGTTGATATGCTTGTCGACGATACCATTGCCGCAATCGCTACCCCTTTGGGTGAAGGCGGGCTCGCGGTCATCCGCATCTCCGGTCCGGAGGCGCTGACCGTTGCGGACAAATGTTTCGCTCCAATCGGCAAGCACTCACAAAAGCCCTCGCTAGTTCCAAGCCACACCCTGCATTACGGTAAAATAGCTCGCGCAGGCCAAACCGTGGATGAAGTCATGCTCGCGGTCATGCGGGCTCCCCGCACCTTCACGCGTGAGGATGTCGTGGAAATCTCCTGCCATGGTGGTTTGCTACCCGCGAAATTGGTTCTGGACGCCATTCTGGAAAACGGCGCCCGCCTGGCTCAGCCGGGTGAATTCACCAAGCGCGCTTTTCTCAATGGTCGGCTGGATTTGACTCAAGCGGAAGCCGTCGCCGATCTCATTCATTCGCGCACTGAGATGGCACTCACCGCCGCCCACGAACAATTGTCCGGCAAGCTCTCCAAACGCATCAACCAATTGCGCGACGACCTGATCAAAACCCTCGCCCACGTTGAGGCGCACATTGATTTCCCAGACGAGGACATTGCCCCCGACACCAAAGAGCTCTTGATTCAACGCTTGCGCGATGCCGTCTCCTTCATGGATTCCCTCCTCCGCACCGCGGACGAAGGCCAGATCCTCCGGCGCGGCATTCGGGCAGCCATCATCGGGAGGCCAAACGCCGGCAAGTCTAGTTTGTTGAACCAATTGCTCGGTCACGACCGCGCGATCGTTTCCCCAATTGCTGGCACTACTCGGGATACGATCGAAGAGACGGCGAACATCCGCGGGCTGCCGGTTATTTTCGTGGACACCGCCGGTCTCCGCGAAGCTGGCGACACCATTGAAGCTGAGGGAATCCGCCGCAGCCACGAGACACTCACCCGCGCGGAACTAATTCTCCATGTGCTCGACGCGAGCGAACCGATCACGGTCGAGGACCAAAAATACCTGGAGGAGTTCAAGGGCAAGAAGCGCATCCTGGTTCGAAACAAAACCGATTTACCTCCGCGGTTGCAACTTCCTCCGGCTTTCAAAAACTCCCTTGTGGATGTTAGCTGCCTCACCGGCCGGGGGCTTGAGGACCTGAAAGACGCCATTAAGAGCCTGGTTTGGTCCGGTGAAATTAAAGCCGAGATGCTCCAAGTGATGATCAACTCCCGACATCAGGAAGCGCTCAAGCGCGCTAAAACTGCTACCGAGCGGACTGCGGAAGCCTTGGAGCAGGATCTGACGCTGGAATTGGCTGCTTTGGATTTAAGAATTGCGGTCAATGCCGTTGGAGAAATCGTTGGAAAGACCAGTACAGAGGATTTGTTGGACTCCATTTTTAGCCAATTTTGCATCGGCAAATAAGTGATGACGGTGCTCAACGGTCTAATCCAGAATTAAAGGTTTTCCGCGTTTTAGCTGCAGCGAGAAGGTAAGAACTCGCTCAATAAATCGGTTCTTTTTGGAGCGTACCCCGCCGAACTCCCTTCCAAAGCGCCTCTGGCGCAATGGGTTTCTTCTGCTAATGTAAAAAGATCCTTTATTTTGACTCGGGGAAGGGTTTAAGCCACTTTCACCTGAGTCGATACTAGAACAAGAGGTTGCAAACGTACTGAAACGTGTTGTAAATCTCGAAAAATACCTATGGGTAAAGCGTTAATTATTGCCGAAAAACCGTCCGTTGCCTCCGATATTGCGAAGGCACTCGGTGGTTTTCAAAAGCACGAAGATTATTTTGAGAATGACAAATTTGTGCTTTCCTCGGCCGTCGGTCACCTGCTTGAGCTCTGCATTCCAGAGCAATTTGAAGTCAAGCGGGGTAAGTGGACTTTTGGCCAATTGCCTGTCATCCCCCCACACTTTGACCTCCGCCCCATCGAGAAATCCGAGTCGCGCCTGAAGGTCCTCACCCGGTTACTGAAACGCAAGGATGTTGATGCTTTAGTAAATGCTTGCGACGCCGGCCGCGAGGGCGAATTGATTTTCCGCTACATCATTCAGCACGCCAAGGTCGATAAACCCATCCAACGTCTCTGGCTGCAATCCATGACTCCGGCGGCCATTCGGGATGGGTTTGCCCATCTGCGGGATGATGCCTCGATGCGACCGCTTGCCGATGCAGCTGTTTGCCGCTCCGAATCCGACTGGCTCGTTGGCATTAATGGCACTCGCGCCATGACCGCCTTCAATTCGAAGACCGGCGGGTTCCATCTCACCACGGTCGGTCGCGTCCAAACCCCCACGCTGGCCATTTTGGTTGAGCGCGAGGAAAAGATTAAGAAGTTCATTTCCCGGGATTACTGGGAAATCCTCGGTACTTTTGGGGCCCAGGCCGGCGAATACCCAGGCCGCTGGTTCGATGAAAATTTCCAAAAGCCCAAAGAAGGCGACACAGTCGATTTCAAAGCCGAACGCGTCTGGACCCTCGAGAAAGCTCAACAGCTCGTCGCCAAATGCCTCGGCAAGCCAGCTATCGTCACCGAGGAAAGCAAACCCAGTTCGCAGCTTTCACCACTATTATATGATCTGACCAGTTTGCAACGTGAGGCCAACGGCCGGTTCGGCTTCTCCGCCAAGAACACTTTAGGTTTGGCGCAAGCCTTGTATGAAAAACACAAGGTCCTTACCTATCCCCGTACCGATTCCCGCGCTCTGCCCGAGGATTATCTGGATACGGTGAAGCAAACATTGGGAACCCTTGCCACCGGTGGTTACCAAACGTTTGCTCAGCATATTTTGAACAGTGGCTGGGTCCGCCCGAATAAGCGCATATTCAATAATGCCAAGATTTCAGACCATTTCGCAATCATTCCGACCTCTCTCGCGCCTAAGAACCTGAGCGAGCCCGAGCAGAAGCTTTACGACCTGGTCACTAAGCGATTTTTGGCGGTTTTCTATCCGGCAGCCGAATTCCAGATTACCACCCGCATCACTCGCGTGGAAGGCGAGCCCTTCAAGAGTGAAGGCAAGGTCATGCTCAACGCCGGTTGGATGGCCGTCTATGGACGCGAAGCGCAAACCGACGATACGCCAAGCCTCGTCCCAGTCCAGCCCAGCGAAACGGTTAAAACCAACAACGTTGAGGCCAACGGATTTCAAACCAAGCCGCCACCTCGCTATTCAGAAGCCACACTGCTTTCCGCCATGGAAGGTGCCGGCAAACTGGTCGAAGACGAGGAACTGCGCGAAGCCATGAGCGCCAAGGGCCTGGGGACTCCAGCCACCCGCGCCGCCATCATCGAAGGTTTGATCCTGGAAAAATATGTCCTGCGTCTCGGCCGTGAACTCCAGCCTACCGCTAAAGCGTTCTCGCTGATTACGCTCTTGCGCGGCTTGGGAATTCCGGAGTTGAGCGCCCCCGAATTGACAGGCGATTGGGAATTCAAACTTCGCCTAATGGAACGCGGACAGCTCCGTCGCGACGAATTCATGAGCCAGATTGCGGACATGACCCGCAAAATCGTGGAGAAAGCGAAAGGTCATGAAAGCGATACCGTTCCGGGCGACTTCGCCACCCTGCAAGTCCCCTGCCCTAAATGCGGCGGTGTCATCAAGGAAAACTACAAGAAGTTCCAGTGTCAAAGCTGCGACTTTGCCTTGTGGAAGATTGCCGCAAGCCGGCAATTTGAGATCTCGGAAATTGAGGAACTGCTCACCAAGAAGGTAGTCGGTCCTTTGCAAGGCTTCCGGAGCAAAATGGGCAAGCCCTTTGCCGCGATTGTGAAGCTCACCCCTGAACTGAAAGCCGAGTTCGACTTTGGCCAGGATCAGAACAAAGAAGACGGCACCGCCCAGGAGGTGGATTTCACCGGTCTAGAGACTTTGGGCAAGTGCCCCAAATGCCAGGCCAATATTTACGAGCACGGCATGAACTACGTTTGCGAGAAATCGGTAGGACCCAACAAGTCCTGCGACTTCCGCAGCGGCAAGATCATTCTCCAGCAGCCGATGGAACGCGATCAAATGTCCAAGCTGCTCAACACGGGCAAAACCGATCTGCTCCAAAAGTTTATTTCCAAGCGCACCGGGCGCACCTTCAAGGCATATCTGGTCCTCGACAAGGCCGGCAAGTCCACCTTTGAATTCGAGAAGAAAGAACCGAAAGACAAGACCAAAGCGGCCAAAGCCAAGGAGCCCAAACAGAAGCTCGATTTCACAGGCCAGCAACCTCTGGGCAAATGCCCCAAGTGCAGCAGCAACGTTTTCGAGAGCGAAACGGATTACATCTGCGAGAAGTCTCAAGCCGAGACGCGTGCCTGCAAGTTCAAGATGGGCAAGGTGATTCTGCAGCAACCTGTCCCTCGCGAACAGGCTGCCAAGCTCCTCGAATCTGGAAAGACCGATCTGCTAGGAGGATTCATCTCCAAAGCCGGCCGTCCTTTCCCCGCTTACCTGGTAATGGACGAAAACGGCAAGGTCACCTTTGACTTCCCTCCTCGTGAGGAGAATGCGGCTTAGTCCTAGCTACCGACCATGAAACGCGGTCTCCGTTTAGCGGGCTAGCGTAGTCGAGATCTTCATACCTTCCTCCAACCAAAAATGGAGGAAGCTTTCAGTCATAAGGTTTACACCTCATTTCATTTCTATCCTAGTACCGTATTTTCTGAACAGCAATCAGGACCGCCTGAATTTTTGACCTGCGCGAGCATCGAAAGGTGCCTTAGCCTGGTCACGCGGACAGAGGGGCAGATTGAAACGACCTGTCCCTCTCTGTCCAGTTTTCCGCGTTTGCTCTTAATCTTACTCGTACTCATAATCGGGCCCTCTTTCCTTCCGTAACGATTCAAGGGATCAGCGCACGGCACCCCAGTCCCCATCCTCCCTGCATCAAACCACCCTTGGATCCTATTCCACCCGTTCGATCCGGTAAAACCGGTGTGCCCCCGCAGGGAGCGAGTCCGAGGCTGTTGCCGTAGCTCCCAAGGCTGGAACATTTCCACCTAGGGGAAGCCATGAGGAGTTTGCGAGCTCGTCCTTGTAAAGCACGCGATACGTTCGCCCCGGAATGGTACCCCACGTCAGGTGCACGCTCCCGTTCTGAAAGGAGAGCCCTGAGAAGCGCAAGGGACCCGCGAGGGTATTCGCGGCACGTGGTGTCCAGTTGGCCATGAAATAAAAGGTGTTTGTATCGCCATCCGGGAACAGTCCCTGACTGACAGCCTGAACCTGCTGAGTAAACGAAATCGTGTGCTGGGCCACACCGCCAGGGGAGAAGAGGCCGATCGACTCACCTCCCGCGCTCAATTGAAACGGGGCATGGAGGTCGCCCTTCGGACTCAATCCATTCTGGTTGGTTTCATTGTCCGCCCAAACCAAAAGAAAACCCCTCGGCGCAATAACCGTCCCGGAAGGGATTTGCCACTTGGTAGGCTGGCCCAAATTATCTGTCAGATAGAATCCGGCCAGATTCACACCATTCGTATTGGGATTAAAGAGCTCGAACCAGTCCTGGTAAAACCCATCCAGCGGATCCGCGAACCCCATAGGACCTGCATTGTCCGCCATCCACTCGTTAATCACAACCGGCAAGGAAGCGGCCAAACCTGTGTTGGTGATGGTGATGGTGTCCACTGCATTCGTGAGGCGAACTCCACGGTGATCCAAGCCTTGAAAGAACAACGGGTTTGGCCCACCAAAGAGCGGAATGGATAAGGACCAAGTGGTCGTTGAGATCCAATTGAGAGGATAGGCAACACCATTAACCTGAATGGTTTTGACGCTGAGAGGCGCGCTGCCGCTAATACTCAGCGTGTTCGTGCTGGTGCCAAAGTCGTTGCCGCTATTGCTCGTGATGGCGAAGGCGACAGTCGGCACTGCCGCGTTGATGGCATTGTTGACCACTGAGGCCCGCTGCACGATGAATGCGAGGTGGGAAGCAAAGTTTTGCGCGGGTAGCAACTGCCCGAAATGATTCGCCCAGCGGGTCATGTAGGCGGCGTTGTAGGTTGTGGCAAGAACGTCCTGAAGATGAGAATAATAAGTGCGTGCATGAGCGGGAACCGAGATCAGTTTGGCCACATCGTTATTCGGAACAATGGAACGATTCGCATCGAAGAACGCATCCATGTCATGCGGAAAATACAGAACTCTCTGAGCGCCAGGCGGCACATAAAACTGCACATTATGCTGCGAACCGTCCCCACCGTAACTATCCCCGCAACCGGAAAGCACATTCACCGCAACGCCGCGCAGCCACTGGTCCGGATCAATATAGTTGGTGATCTGGTTATTGAAGCTTGCCCCGGTTAATTCCATGGCTTTGCAGAATGCAATAATCCCGCTGTAATCATCGCGGTCCTCGTTGTTTTTGATCAGGAAACTCCAACGATAGTTTTCCTTGTCATCACCCAGGTTCCGAATAGTTGTGCCAACGACAGAATCAGGGGCGGGGACTTTATTACCTTCGGGCGTGCCGTCGTCCGTGGGTGGGTTCAGTTGATAAACCAATTCATACTCAAAGACCATCCCACTGCTTCCATTTTCAAACTGGTCATCCAGAAATACATTGCTGTAGCGGGCCAACTGTAGTTCCGCCGAGCCAGTGTATTCCGCCCGAGGCGCCAGAACCTGGATTAAATCGTGATACTTGGTGGGAACCCCGCCGGCGTGGTTGAGCATTTGATGCACGAGCATCTCTCGCTGGCCAAAACCCACGCTCTCCGAGCGATCAATCGCCACCGAATGATGCACTCCGCGCAGCAGTTGCTCGCTCGTGAAACCGACGTTGAAACCAAGACGGGGCGTCGTGGTGCGACTATGTTCGCTGCCTTTCAGGCGGAGGCCAACGTCGTAAAAGATCTCCTCTTCATCGTAAATCAGAGTGCAGCCGATGCGCTCGTTGCTCATCAGGTTGATCGTGCGAAGAAGTTCGTTCGCATCCGCGGTAAGTGTGACCAGGCGAACGTTGTGCAGCCCATTCGTGGCGGCCAATCCATCATCTACCTTGAAAAGCGCACGCGAATTGGTTCCGGCAGCGGGGAATGTCGAGATAGCTCCCAGAGCATCCGCGCCTTCCACATAAAATTGAATCACTGTCCCGGCAGCCTTCCCTGCAATCATCGACCGGTAAAAGCCATCGTTCGAAAGCGTCATCGCGGAACTCGTCCAATCGCTGCCATCAACCCGGCTCCAGAGCCTCATGGAAGCGACACCATCCGGATCCTGGGCACGCACGGAAACTGTAACCGGCGCAAAAGCCGCCGGAACTGCGGGAGAGTGGCTGAAGCCAGCGTAGGTAGGACCGATGTTCGGAACAAACCTGGAATTTTGCGAGCCAGGCGTGCCATGCTGCACGGGAGCATCCAGGACCGTGACGCGTGCAAGTCGGTTGAAATAAAGTCGCGTATTGAGCTGGCGTGAGCCGCTGATCCATTTGGCTCGAAAGGTGATCTGGTATTCCCGGCCATTCACCACATCCCGGTTCCCCGCAAAAGTTGTTTCCCCGTGGTTGCTCATATGGTCGGTCGATCCATTTGCAACCAGCCGCAACACTTTATTTCCGGGCTGGTCGGGATCATCGATCACTTCGCCATGATGGTTTCCAATAATCCGCCAATGGCCTATGCCGGAGTCAAAAGTGCTGTTCTGGATGAGATTGGTTGGCGTGGTGCTCGGCGTCTCGATTACTTTAATATCGTCAATCAGAACCTCGCCAGTCGCGAGCAGACCGATCACGAATTCGTGCCATTGACCATCAGGTCCCACCGGGCTGCCACTATTTGTCCCACGGTAGCTATACGTACGCCAACTGGAGCGCGCACCTTCGTTACTGGCCGCCCAGGCTTCACCAGCCGTGTTGTCCGCGCGCGGATCTCGCAATTCAAGACTGGCCCCGCCGCCATCAGCCGCCTCGGGCCAGCGTCCGTCATCATAATAAAAGACCGAGCCCGCAGGGTTATCACTGGCATCTTTGAGTACAACGCGCGTGCCCCGGTTCGGCAGGTTGTTCGCGTAGGGGCCAACCACTTGTATACCTGGAAATTTTGCCAACAGCGCCGCAGGATCCTTGGCCGCAACCAAATACCCTCCCGGAACGATGGTGGTGTTCGTTGGAAAACGATAGTCAACCGCTTCATCAAGCCGCCAACCAGTGAGGTTCACCGCGTTGCTCCCCCGATTAAAAAGTTCGACCCACTCTTCAGGCGAATCGGAGTACGGCACCCGCGGTTTTGCCTCAATCGTAGCCGTGAGTTCAGCTCCAAAGACCACGTCATTCCCCGAGTTCACCGCCTGGTGAACTTCCGCGGCAAGGATATTCGTGCCGAGGATCAGGTTAGTCAAACCAACGGTTCCAGGAATAGTCCGCAAAAGTGCGGTTGTTACGGTGCTGACGGCATTGTTGGTATAACCGATCGGCCCAGCGGGCACATTGAAGCGGGCGATCTCACGCCCATTCAGGTACAATACCACTCCGTCGTCTACGATATGGCGCAAGCTCAGCGCGAGAATGGCTGGCGTGCCGGTGTAGACAAATGAGGAACGAAAATAGTAAGTGGTTGGACCGAGCGCGAGCGCGGTATTTTTCGCTACTGGCAGGGTGCTTGCCGTGTTGTAGAGCAAACTAGCCCCGCTAGGCCAGGTGCTGTCGTCATAACCATTCGCGATCCAGTTCGTCCCAAGGTCGGTGCCGGACTGCTCGTACCGCCAAAGGTTGGTCAGAGTGATAACTACATTGGTGCCAATGACCGCCGGAACCTCGAGCGTGGGTGGGGCGTGGTACATTATCTCGTTGATCACCACTTCGTTGTGAATCAGAAAGCTGTTAGCCGCGCCGAAGGTCAGTCCGGAAGTCGTGAGCCATTCTCCCTGCCCATCGGGGGAACGTCCCTGCGGCCGTTGATGAATTTCCACGGAATCAGCGACTGCTTTCTTGCCGGGCAGGAAAAGGAGCAATCTATCCCCCGCTACCGCCGTGAAGCCAAGCGCAGTTTCATTGAGTCCAAGGAAACCGCCCGGTGCCAATACCTGCGAGTACAAACCATGCTCGATAGTCGGAGAAACGCCTGTGCGCTGTATCACATAACCTGCTAAATCGATCGGCTGAGAGCCTCGATTCATCAATTCGATTTGAAAAGGCGCCACGCCCCCGGCGGTAATCTCGTTGAATACGAGTGAACCAGGCTCAAACTCCTGCGCGTCGGCAGCACTGATTTCAGCAGTGAGTTCCACTCCCAAAATCATATCCGGGTCTCCCGAGACCAATGCCTGGTGGACTTCGACGGCGAAAATATTTGATCCTTGGAGCAAGCTGGCCGCCGAAACCGCAATGGCTCCTGAGTAGGTCGCGTGTGCCAGGGAAGCCGTGGCGAGGGTCGAGTGGGTGACCGTCCCTGTCGCCATGTTCACCCGATGGATCTCAACTCCGTTCAGGTAGAATACCGCGCCGTCATCCACTGCTGCGTTCAGGACAAGCTTTGCGTGAGAAGGGTCGCCGCCGAAGTTGAAGGTTTTACGAAAATAATGGGTAACAGGTCCGAGGGGAAGCTCGGTACGTTTGAGGGCCGGATCGCGACAAAACTGAACTTCGCTGAGCCCAACGAAACGAAAGTCCCCGCCCGGAAAGTTGGTGAGCTTATCCAGTTTCACATACCGGCCCTGGATGCTGCCCAGGTCCACCTCTTGTGAAAAGTCCGTTTGCGTTCCAGGCGCTTGGTTAAATTGCTGATTGGGAATGACCATGTTGAGGAGGTTGGTTGCGGTGCCCGCCAGAATGTCACCACTCGCCGTCCCGCGAGCCAGCAGTTCCGGGCGGCCGGGCAGCCCCTCATTGTAATTCCACACTTTCATCGAACGGATGGGACTGACGGAGCCAAGGTCAAATGTGATCGAAGGGTCGAGGTCATTAGGAGCCACGAGGGTCCCCCATGTCATCCACATCGCATTCACAGGCGTAATGCCGTGCGCGTTGCCAATCAAGCCCGCGCCATTGACGGCGTTGACCGCCAGCCGACCATCTGCTGTATATTCCGAGGAGGCCGAAGCCGTGATGTTCGTAATCCGGTCCGGGGGAACGCCATCAACCTCTCCTGCCCCGGCGAAAAACAACGCCGCACCGCTGATCCATTCCGTATCATGGTAAATCAGATTGCGCCAACCAGTGCCGAGATCCGTACCCGTGCCCTCAGCTTTCCAAACATCGTGCCGAGTGATGAGCGGCCGAATCTCAAAAGCCGGAACCGACGTTTCCGTGACGTCCAAACTCGCCCCGAACACCATTCCCGAATCCGCAGCACCCGTTTGATGGACTTCCACGGCCAGAATATTTGTGCCCTGCAGAAGGCTGGCCGTTGGCAGAGAAAGGTCACTCAGCAACGGAGCATCGCCCACGATACTTGAGGCCAGCGTTCCATAGCTGATCGTTCCGGCGGGCATGTTTTGGCGGTAAACTTCGGTGCCATTCAGGTAAAAGACGGCTCCGTCATCCACTGCCAGCCCTAAATTCATAGTGGTGTGGCTAATATCGCCGCTGTATTGGAAAGCTTTCCGAAAATAATAGGTCACCGGACCTAATGGCAACGAAGTCTTTCGCAAATCATCGAAATTGATCACTTTGCCATCTCCCGCAAAGTAAACCGCATTTTCGCGAGCGGTGAAGTCCAACGGGGATTTGGTTTGAGCCGCGAGCTGCGCAATTTGTCCGGGCAAGAGTGGTTGGTCCCAAATCGCCACATCATCGATGCTTGCCGTGCAAAAGCCTCCACCATCCCCCGCCCAGGCACCAATAGATAAAGGTGTAGAGGAATTGTTACCCATGCCCGAGCCGACCGCGCTGCCCTGTGGCGCCCCATCCATATACAGCGTGCTCCCCGAGGAGGAGAAGGTGACAGCGATGTGATGCCACGTCGTGCCCACGATAGCGGAGCTGGTGACCAGCACGGGCGCAGGCCCGCCAGACTGCCGCCACACCAAGTGCGCCACAGCAGGATCCGCATTGT
Source organism: Verrucomicrobiales bacterium (assembly GCA_028293425.1). GTDB lineage: Bacteria > Verrucomicrobiota > Verrucomicrobiia > Limisphaerales > JAQGOV01 > JAQGOV01. Next base: position 4,003 of record JAQGOV010000499.1, on the reverse strand, counting down.
TCAGCGCCAAAATGTCATCCGAAAACTGCCCATTGGCTTGTCTGGCCAGCACCGCCCCAAATGTGCCGCAGCAATCCGCGTCCTGGGTTCCGCTCCACTTTACCCAGAGGCTGATTGTGCCCGCCGGTGCGGCATTGAGGCCGCCCCCGCCTGCCACGCTCACATATTGGGATGAAGCTCCACTAAAAGCTAAAGCGCCCCCCGCCGTTCCATTTCTATCAGTCGCCGCGACAACCCCGCCAATCAAAGAACCGCTTGTGCCTCGGGTAGCTGCAGCATCGCCGTTGAATGGCCAATAGGATACTAGTGCGGCATTGTTCTGCCCCTGCCAGCCGCTGTCATCAAATCCAGGTCCGCGCCAGCCATTCCCAAGATCATTACCAGAAGCTTCAAAACGCCACAGGGCATCAAAGGATATCAACGATCGTCTTTTCGGCACCGCCAATGAGGGAAAGTTGGCTGTTCCCGGCGTGCCTCCCACCCGCACACTTGAAGTCCAATACTCTGGAGAACCGCTGGTCGTGTTCGGATTTCTCTTGGCCAGGGTCACTCCAGAGCCATCCGGCGCCAAAGGCCATTTGCCGTTGTCTCGGTATTGAAGCGCGTCCATCAACCGGTCGTTGCGGTCACGTAGTTCGAGCGTGCCGGCAGAATCCAGCAAACGGCCCGCGAAAGGTCCCACCACATTCAAAACACCGGTGTCCGCTTGCAGCGCACTTGGGCTAATCGCCACCACCAGGTAGCCGTTCCCCGGAATGATCGTTCCTTCAGTGAACGTATAGGAGATATCCCCCTTGATAGACCAGGCTGAGAGATCGATGTCGATCGACATCTGATTATGAATCTCAACCCATTCTCGCGTGCTCTCATTGGTAGCTGGGTGATAGTTGATTTCGTTGAAGACGACGATGCTGTCCACCGCAAGGCTAGAGCACAGGGCATTGCCGAAAAGGAGCAGAGAGAGAAGAAATCGACGCATAAAAACGATATTCCACCTCAGCAACAACATTCCTTAAAAGTACATGACTGGCGTAGCGTTTAATTTGGAAAAGCTGATTAAGCTTATTAGGGCACTTAAAAATTTTAATGACAAGCTTTTTATGGACGCGACTAGAATCACCAACCTCCTCCATGTTCGACTCTCATCGAGGCTGATTGGTACAACGCCTTATTGCCGCCAAACCATTAAGATAGGAACCTAATAAATAAGAAATTTAGTTCCCGCCACGTCGCAGGGAACCCAGGCAACTCAACATCTCAAAACAATGGCAGCCTTTATCGCCTCACTGAATCGTAAAGCGCGCAACGCCTCGCGTGAAGGCAAGGGATGGATCGAGCCGATTGCCCGTCTTGGTTTGATGTGCAAGGGTCTCACCTATATTCTTGTCGGTGGAATTGGCTTAACGGCTGTTTTCCGGCTGGTGCCAGCCATGGGCCCACGTGAGGCATTAAACCTCTTCGTCTCGCACCCATCCGGTGCCATCCTGCTCCCTCTGATTGGGACCGGGTTGTGGGCTTATTCTTTTTGGAAATTGCTTCAGGCTACCTGCGATCCCGAACACCGCGGCACTCAATGGAAAGCCATCTTTGTCAGGCTCGGCTTCCTCGGCAGCGGCTGCGCTCACCTGGGTTTTGGATGGACAGCGTTTCAATTGGCCTTTGGAAACGACCACGGGCACGTGAGGCTTGAGCAATATTGGCTGGCCCGTCTCTTCATGCACCCATTGGGCGATTACCTGGCAGGGATCATCGCCGCTTGGATTGCCATCGGCGGCTTTTATCAATTCGGTCGGGCCTGGAAAGGCAAATTCCAACACCGTTGGGAGGTCTCAAAGCAAGCTCAGGACACAAAGCACTGGGCCCGCTACATCGGCCAAATAGGGTTGGCTTCACGAGGTGTAATTTTCCTGGTGATCGCCTGGCTCCTTTTCCAGTCAGCCCTCCATTTGAATGCAGCGGAAGCAGGCGGTGTTGGAGACGCGCTTCAGGTCCTTGGCAGCCTCAAGTATGGCAGCTGGCTCCTTGCCATTGTTTCCATGGGTCTCCTGGCTTACGGACTCTTCGAGCTCCTCGAAGCTTACTACTGCCGAATCTACGGGCCGGTCGCTGGAAGCAAGAGGGAATAGTTCCGGATGAGAGCCTGTTTTTCAAACAGACTCTGAAATTCAACCTTGAGCGTCCAAATCGAGCCGCAGGCTGGAGCCTTATGCGATACATTTATTTAGCGGTGACGGTGTTGATTTTCGGAGGGGGATTGAACCTTTCCGCGGCGGACAAAGAAACAAACAAGAACGTGCTCGGAGCCGTTTCAACGGCTTTTCCCTGCTTGTCCCGATCCCTCCGTGGTTCGATTTAGCTGGGCAGAAACGTCACCCAACCCTCCGGTGTGAACGCACAAGATCGATGATCCTGACCGAAAATAATTTTCGGCAGCGAGTTCAAAAACAGCCCGCATCATTTTCCCTGTATAAATAGGATCCAGAAGGATGCCTGTTTGAGCCGCGAACCGTTGCATAAACTTTCTCAGCCGATCATCCACTCGTGCATAACCACCCCCGTGAAATTCCAAATGCAACTTCCAGTTCGGCTGCTCCGGGATTAATTCCCGCACGGTGTCCCGAAGAAACTCACCGCCCTTTAAAACCACAATTCCCTCGACCGATGCTTGCGGCATCACTCGACTAGCTCCCAAAGCAAAACCCGCCAGGGTTCCCGCTGTCCCCACCGGCACGAACAGATGATCAAAAGCAGGATCGCTTGGCACTGCCTCGGCGCAACCCCTCACGGCCAGTGCATTGGTTCCACCTTCGGGCAGAATATAATTCTCAGCTCGTTCCAAATTGAGCCGCCGCACCAGCTCATCTTTGTCCCGGTATTCAGAACGCGACACTTGCAATAGTTGCATTCCGAACTGCCGACACTGCTTCAGAACGGCACTGTCCATCCGTTCCTCCCCCCGCACAATCCCAAGTGTTTGAAAACCCAAACTCGCTCCAGCGCAAGCCACCGCCAGCAAATGATTGGAAAACGCCCCTCCGAAGGTGACCAGTCGTTCTTTCCCCAGCCGCCCCGCCTCCTCCAAATTGTATTTTAACTTCCACAACTTGTTCCCGGAGATCACCGGATGCACCAGGTCCCCTCGCAGCATGAATAACCGCAGCCCCTTTTCCTTTATCTCTGGGAAGAAGAGTTCCTCAACGGGCGGTTCTTGAAATTGAAGGGTTCGGTTCCCGTGGGATAACAGAACAGTTCGGTGGTTCACGCTGCAGCACCAGGCTGTCGCCGGCCTTCATCCACATCGATGAATTCAAACATCGTTTGCACCGTGCCCGGCGGCAGGCCAATCTCCGCTAGACGCTCGGTCAACCGTTGCGCCCCGGCGTCACGCCAGCCGCGTTTGGTCATGAAAGCATTCCAAATTTCGATCTCTTCCTCGCTCGGCTGGCGCCCATTCTTGAATGCCCATGCCAGCAACTCTTCATCGCTGCCGCACTTAAGCGTTTCCGCCTCTAAAGCCGCGTAGTCGATACGCAAGAACCTGCAGCAGCGCGCGTCAAAGCTCCCGGGCATTGCCGTCCCCCGCGCTGTTTGCCAACCCTCGGGCAATTTCCCCGCCGCTTGTAGCCGGATTTTATCCAGCATCCGGCCAAAATAAACCAGGCCTTTGACCTGTTCGAAAGGGCTGCGCAGTCCAGGGATAATCGTCGAATATTTTTGCGACATCCCCAATTGAAGCATTTTCGAACCCCCTCGGCAAGTAGGCCGCCAAAACGCGTTCGACGCTTAATAGACTAGTCGCCCAAAAGGAGTGGACTCGTCTTGCCTCCGAAGATTTTGCGCCACTTTTCACGTTAATCTTTTCGTGATCTTCGAGTCGTTTGTGGCTCAATCCCATGGTCTGAGGGGTCTTGTGCCACTGCTTGCGTGCTTTGCGGCCTGGCTTGCGTCTTTGCGTTTCAAAAAGGATGTACCGAACGCTTGGTGCCTCCTAGGACCCAACGCC
>JAQGOV010000422.1 GCA_028293425.1 Verrucomicrobiales bacterium | reverse complement strand
GACACAAACATTAAGAACAACATTAGCGCGTTTGTGCAATGCCTCGACACTGGCACCGCCCCGTGCGTGGGGTATGCCAGAACGGCTACAACGAGCAATGTCAGCACACCAGGTATTTCGAATGACTGGAACCTGCTTGAGGTTCAAGCGGCCGCTGTTACCAACATTGATCTAGTGGTGAAGGGAACCATTGATGGAAGGTGGCGAGGCTTAGTTTATCAACCGACATTAAATAATTACCGCAGCGACACCACCGGCGTGGGCCCATTTACTCGCTCGCAACTCCTTTCAAAAATCCAGTCCGGCGACAAGCTCACACTTATGGGGGTGCCACCAGGTTCCGGTTACCGCATGGGAATTGATCGAGATGTCGACGGAGTGCTGGACGGGGATGTCCCTCAACCAAACATTCAGATCGTCAAAAGCAACTTTACAGCGATTGTGTCTTGGCCCGTTTCCGCTTCCGGGTTTGTTTTGGAAAGAGCAGGCCAAATTACCGGTACTAACTGGACGCCGGAAACCAGTGCGCGCGTCACCAATGGGAATCTGCTGACCATCACCAATGTGGTCGCAAGCAGCAATGTCTTCTATCGCCTGCGTCAGCTATAGGCTGATGATGGAACAGGGCAAAGTCGCCGACGTGTGGAGACTAGTGCGGCAGGGCGTGAACATGCTTCAAACCCTGCGAGAAAGCCAGCAACTTACCGCATTGCCGATTCCCCATTCCCTTCATCAAAGTAGATCGCGCCATCAAAAGTGGTGAATTTAAGATACTGCCGCCAGCGGAATAAACCCGATTCACTTTTGGCTTCGACTGTTTTGGTTTCGGGCTTTCCGGACGGTCCTCTTTCGCTTTCCAAGGCTTCCAATAGAACACGACCGTCCATTTTGCTCGGCGGTTTCACTCCGAGGATGTGCAAAATCGTTGGAGCCACGTCGGCGTTTCCGCTTGGGAACTCGCTGGCGTATCCCACTTTGAAATCAGGTCCATAGCACACCAGGGTATTATGCATGTCGTAGCGGCTGAGTGAGCCATGCGTTCCTTTGCCTTTGGTGCCATTGTCTGAGTAAACCATCCCAGGAGTGCCGGCGCTGCTGATGTCGGAATTCCAGCGCATCGACAGAATAATATCCGGCATGGCATTGGTTGTATCGAGCCGCACGGCCGAAAGTGGAAATGTGCCTGGCATTTCCCTGCGGGTGAAGATCACACCCGCAAAATCGGAACCTTGCAGGAATTCCACCAAGCGTTGAACCGTCTGCTCCTCGTGTTCCGCCACATAAAATGCGCTGGCACCGCCTAATCCAACCACGAGGACGTCGCCCGGCTCCGGATCGTCGAATTTACGGAAAGCCTTGAAGCGTTGTTTTTTCAAGATATCCACGATATCAGGGCCTTTGACGATGGTTGAAAACCCGTGGTCAGAAACAACGATTATATCTGTTTTCTCTCCAATTTTCTTCTCCGTCAAGGCCTTGAAAACCTCGCCCAGATTCCTATCGCTGCTTTCCAGGGCTTGCAAGCTGATGTCAGAACCGGGACCGGTTTCATGCTGGGAAGCATCGGGTTCACTCAGCCAAAGCAGGGTGTATTTAGGCACTCCTTTGCTCCAGAGGCCCTTGGTGAGGGATTTGGTGGTCCAAGCATCACTGGCCAGGTTGGGGTGGGTTGTGTTGGTAGGGAAAATTTTATCGTCGTTCAACTTGTTCAAGCCAGCTTGGAGCCCGCGTGGAATTGTCTGCCCCTTGTAAAGGACCACTGAGTTGGAAGCAGTGCCTTGTGGCCGCCGGTTTGAACGATCGTGCAAGAGCGCAACGGGCTTTGTGCCGGCGATGATCGTGGAAATGCCGGCCTTTTGCAGGATTTCCGCTACCGTGAGCGCCAGCAGGTAATGGCCGTCACTGAGCATATCTCCGCGTCGAATATTCTCGATGCCTTCGGTAGCGTTGGGACTGAGCCAGCCAATTTCTGGCCGGTAATCGAGATTTCCTATAATGCCGTTGTGAGATGGGTAATTCCCGGTTGCGATCGCGGTTCCATTTACCTCCGTGGAACTGATGTAAACCGGGTGATGGTTCTTGAAGAACACCCCGTTGGTGGCGAGCCAATAAAGATTTGGCGTGTATTGCTGCGTAATGAAATCGGGCCGCATGCCGTCCCACACCACTAACACCACATGTTCAGCCACGCCTTTGGCAAGGAGGGTTGGACAACCAGAAATTACGAGGAGGAAGCACGCGAATATGCCGCTCATCAATTTCAGGGCAGTCCTTGAGGTTGCGGATCTCGTCGGTATCAGCGTAATCATCAGTTTGGCAGTTATAACTGGAATCCTGTTCTACGCAAGCTCTGCGAATCCGCTGGACTCGGCCAAGGAGGGGCAGGAAAGTAAAACCATGTTTCGGCCGTGCATTGACTTGCATGAAGGCAAAGTCAAACAGATCGTGGGTGGAACCCTGGGCGAAAGCTCCTCCACCCTGCGGACGAATTTTGTTTCGGAACGATCGAGCGCATGGTACGCGGAGTTGTATCGGCGAGACGGGTTGCCAGGTGGCCATGTCATTATGCTGGGCCCTGGCAACGACGATGCTGCCAAGGCCGCCCTGGGGGCCTACCCAGGTGGAATGCATATCGGCGGCGGCATCAACCAGGAAAATGCTTCTGGATGGCTGGAAGCCGGCGCTTCCCACGTGATTGTTACGTCCTGGGTCTTTCGCAATGGCGCTTTGGATTGGGAAAGGTTGGAAGCGCTGCTTAAAACCATCGGGAAAGCCAGGTTGGTCCTCGACTTGAGCTGCCGGCGTCGAGGGGAGGAATACTTTGTGGTTACGGACCGATGGCAAAAATTTACCGACCTGAAAATATCCCAGGAAACCTTGCAGACGCTGGCTGACAAGTGCGCTGAATTCCTGATTCATGCGGTGGATGTGGAAGGTTTGTGCCAGGGGATTGACCTGCAGTTGGTCAAGATGCTGGGAGCATGGTCGCCGATTCCCACAACCTACGCCGGCGGGGCAAGGTCGCTGGAAGATTTGGAAACAGTTGATCGGATTGGGGGTGGCCGCATCGATCTGACAATCGGCTCCGCACTGGATATTTTTGGGGGCAAGGGAATTCGTTATGAGGAGGCAGTGGCGTTCAACCGAGGTCAGAAGACTTCTTGAGTCGCAGGTGGATGCCTCCCCTGGCCTGGAGCGTAATCGAAGGCCAGGGCTGAACATCATAGCCCGGCTCGCATTCAAATTCGAAAGCCTGAAAAATTGTAGCCAGGACCAGTGTACCTTCCATGGTGGCAAAGTTGCTCCCGATGCAAACCCTTGGTCCCCCTCCGAATGGAAAGTAGGCAAATTTCGGCAAAGTGCTTGTGGAGCCATCCAGCCAACGCGAAGGACGGAATGTCATTGCATCAGGAAAGTGGCGCGGATCACGGTGCTTGAGCCATTGGCTCATGATCGCCGAGTCCCCTTTTCTGAGGCGGTGTGGGCCGATTTGCGTTTCACTCAAGGCTTCACGCCCAATGATCCAGGCTGGTGGAAAAAGGCGCATCGACTCCTTCAGGATGGCATCTGTATAACGTAATTGTGGCAGATCAGCAAAAGCAGGCGGGCGGCTTCCAACGGTTTGTCGGATTTCATCAATCAGCTTGGTTTGTTCGCCCGGATTTTTGGCCAGCAGGAAGAGGGACCAGGAAACCGCCAGCGCGGTCGTATCCAAACCTGCAACCATCAGAGTCACCAACTCGTCGCGGAGTTGTTGATCGTTCATTCCTTGGCCTGTTTCATCGCGTGCAGAAAGCAGCATTGAAAGGAGGTCACCGGCGTTTTCGCCATTTTGACGGCGCTCGCGAATCAGGCCGTAGATAAATTGATCGATTTCCTGAAGCACTTGTTCAAACCGGCCGGAACCGGATCCGGGCAACAACCCTCGGATAAACCGCCAAATTCCATACTGCCGAGTGAACTCGGTTAAAACTGCCTCAGATGCGTCCCCCAACTGGGCAATCGCAGGTGGCACTTCTGCGTTGAACAGCGTTTTCACAACCACACGGGTCGTGAGCTTCATGACGTCATCATGCACATCCCGCTGTTGACCGGATTGCCAGGTGGTTAACATGTCTTTAGCGAACCGCACAATGATATCTGCGTAGCTCGCAATCCGTTCCCGGTGAAAGGCAGGTTGGGCCAGCCGACGTTGTTGCGTCCAGAGAGGCCCCTCGCTCGTCAGTAGCCCCTGGCCGAAGAGCCGTCGCATAAAAGGCGTTCGATATCCGATGGTCTTACGAAAGTTTTTACTCTGCGAAGTGAGGATTGTCTCGATTTGCTGAGGATCGTTTACGAGGAGGACTCTTCGGTTGAGGAACCGGAGAGGAACCAAATCTGCACCGTCTTCGATGCATGCTTCGAGAAATCCAAGCGGATTTTCCCGGAAATAGGGTAGATGGCCTAAAAAGAACGAGGGTTTCGGCACACCCATAACTCATTTTTCTATCTGACCAGTTGTCGTAGGCCTCAGCTTGGCGATGCGCTCACCCTTGGGCAACAGGATTTTGATTCCGCTTAGCAGGGAATGCCTTTCCAAGCGAAAGCGGGGTGCAAAATGTGTAACGTGGTATCCCCTGATCCGCTGAAAACCTGATAAATGGGACGGTTTCTCAGAAAACGGAGGAGAGCCCCCTAGATTTTGGTTGCTAAGCTGAGGGGACAAATTCAATATTCTTGAGCGACAGGCCCACTCGTCTATCGGTTAGGACACGGCCCTCTCAAGGCTGAAAGACGGGTTCGATTCCCGTGTGGGCCACCAAACACTCGTCTTTACTTTTTCTTGCTCGTGCTCCGGCTGGAGCTGCGGCTTTTTCCCGACTTGGTTTCACCGCGTTGCGCTCGTTGCTTGTTTACAATCCGTGAGGCAACCTCGTCCTCACGACCTTTGTAA
>JAQGOV010000234.1 GCA_028293425.1 Verrucomicrobiales bacterium | reverse complement strand
CTATTGATTTTGGGCTCGTGCAGGCTATGCCATGATTGCCCTTGCCATCCCCATGCCGAATTGTCTAAGGTCGTCCACACAATATGAACAAACTTTTCATCATCATCGCTCTCGTTGTTGGCATGTGCATCCCAGGGCTTGCGGCGGACTCGGCGCGCAAGGGAAAGCTGGTGCACATGGTCGCTTTGAAGTTCAAAGAAACGGCCACGAAAGATCAAATCAAACAGGTGGAGGACGCCTTTCGTGATCTGAAGAAAAAGATTAAGGGCGTGCAAAGCCTGGAGTGGGGCACGAATGTCAGCCCAGAAAAGCATGACAAGGGCTTTACGCACGGGTTTATTTTAAGCTTCAAGACCGAGAAGGACCGCGACACTTACCTTGAACACCCGGACCACAAGGCTTTTGGGAAATTGCTGGGACCGGTTTTGGGCGATGTTTTCGTGATCGATTTCTGGGCAGAGAAATAGGGATTACTTCCGTTTCTCCTCCATTTCTTTCAACAAGGTTTCGAGGCGGTCCATCAAAGGGATTTGTGTCTCTTTGATCTTTAGTCGGGCGTCTTCCACGGAGAAGAACTCGGCCTGATCCACTTCGGGAAAGCTTTGAGATTTGCCTGAGTTCGGGGGCCATTCCATCGTGAAATGGTTGCTCTTGAGGGCAGGGGGCCTTTCCATGTCCACCTCCGCGGCCCAGGCATGGACGACTTTGCCACCCTTTTGCCGGATGGAACCCAAATCGAGGAAAGGACCTTTGGGGTCCACATCAATACAGACCTCTTCCTTGCACTCGCGAATGGCCGTGGCCAGGAAATCTTCATTCGGCTCAACCTCGCCTTTGGGAATGGTCCAATGCCCGTCGTGTTTGCGCGCAAAGAAAGGACCACCGGGGTGAGCCAGGAGAACTTCCAAGGCTCCATGGCGAAAACGGTAAAGGAGCAGCCCTGCGCTAACTCTCGCCTTCATGGATTGAGTCTAGTTTGAATTTGCGACAATGCCAAGCTTTTCACGGGTTGCAGAAAGGAAACCCCAGCATCGTTTTGGAAATTTGGCGAAGCGACCGCGTTGTCCCCAGCGGTTTGTTTCTTCCTGACGCACCCGCGGGCTATCGCCCGGTTGAGTGGCTTTCCGCAGTGCTTCAACTTCCCTCGCACGACAAGGGAGGCGGGAGCCCGTAAGGGCCGTCTTTCAAGAGCAATCGGTGGCGAATTCATTGTGGGGGAGGGGCAAAGTTTTTGGATAGGACCGGTGTCGTGACCGGGTGAGATGGAGACGCTACCAAAGGAAGAAAGAGCAACATCATGCAGACAAAAAGATTCAAAGGTTTCACCTTAGCGTTCCTGATGGCAGCGGCCCTGGCTCAATCAGCGATGGGGCACCAGGCTGCCACGAGTAGCAGCGCGGCTGCGAGTGGCAACGTCAGCTCCAGCCCAAGTTCGAGTGCCACGACCAATGCGTTATTCGATCGTTTATTCATCTTTAAAGCAGCGGAAGATTCTCTCCTGGAAATTACGTTAGGACAGTTGGCTCAAACCAACTCGACCAATTCGGCGGTGCAACAGTTCGGCGCGCGGCTGGTGGCGGATCACACGAACACGCTGGCGCAAGCCCAACCGCTGGCCACGAATCTGGGTGTGACCTTGCCCACGACGTTGAACGCGGAAGCCCAGCAACTAGTGCAGAACCTCGCGGCCTTAACCGGGGCAGACTTCGACAAAGCGTTCCTTGAGGCCAGCATTGCGTCCCATAAGAAAGACATCGGTCTCTTCGAGAAGGCGGCGTTGCGGGGGAGAAACGCAGAGGTCCGGGCCTTTGCCCGGAACAATATTCCTGTTTTGGCCACGCACCTGGCCATCACGCTGGAATTGTATGAAACCTACCGAGCTAATGCCGGCTGCGATGTCTTCGACGTCCTGGAAATTGAGTAGCTCAAGGGTCATTGGGAACTCCTCAAGGTAAAGCAGCACAGTCTCCGACATGTGCGCAGGCCCGGAAATTTCTTCCGGGCCGATTCCGTGTTTAGCCCCAAAGGCTTTTCTAGGGACTGCTCCCCATTTCGCTTATCGCAGCCCCAGCGAGGTTAAGGACATATGAAAAGGGCACTTTTTTCATGGATGGTGCTGGCAGGGCTGTTTTCCGGCTGCACACAACAAGGCGGTTACGGCGGCGGGGGCCAGGGAGGCTTTAGTAGTGGAAGTGGTAGTGGAGGAGGAGCCCGGAAAGACAGGAGCTTGCAAATCGGGGCCGGCAAGGAGAACAACACCAATGTGAGCGAGAACTCCGGCAATCCGAAGGGAACGGTGACCCCGAGCGGGAAGCCCTCCAACAACACGGTGGATGGATCGAAATAGTCAGCGAGTATTGGCGTGCTTAGGGGGCAGAGATAGATTAAATTCTCCCGCCTAATGTTTGAAACCAGGCACCAACCCCTCCCGCCGCGCCGGCATTTTCTTTTGCGGATGGGGAAGAGCGGGATCCTCGCTCTGCTGCTTCTGATACCCTCCTGGGGGATCGGTATTCTCGGCTACCACTTCCTGGTCAACTTGGCCTGGATAGACGCCGTTCTTAATGCCGCCATGATCCTGACCGGCATGGGTCCGGTAAATCCAGTCCAGACCGTTGCCGGGAAGCTGTTTGCCTCTTTTTACGCGCTATTCAGCGGTATCGTATTTATCACGATGGCTGCCGTGCTCCTGGGGCCGGTAGCGCATCGGTTCCTGCATCGGTTTCATCTTGAGGTGGCAGAGCCTCCAAAAGAACGTAAACAAAAGGGCGAGTGAGGCTGTTCTTCGGGAGCGATTGGGTACAGATTACAGCCATTGCATATGCGTCTCATTCACTCATCGCAATGGACTGGGGAGGGGGTTGCAACCGCGGGCAAGCTTCCGCAAATTTCCGAGGCTGAGCTGCGCCAATGGGTCACAGCCTTGTCGGTGCCGCGCGGGTTCATGGCTGAAACGATCAGCAACGAAACCATTGGAGGCTGGATCGCGAAACATCTCACCGACTGGGGCTATGAAGTGAAGGTGCAGGGTCCATTAAGGAACATTGTGGCTTTGCCAAAGCAGAAAGGCGAAGTGATCCTGGTGGGTGCCCATTACGATAGCGTGGCACAAACACCTGGAGCGGACGACAATGCCAGCGCGGTAGCGGCGATGCTCGGTTGCGCGCAGGCAATGGCCAAGGCTGGGCCGCAAGCGGGGGTTTGCTTCGTCGCTTTCAATTGCGAAGAAACCGGCTACGAAGGCAGTCGCGATTTTGTGGAGCAGTTCCTGCCAACAGCAGATTTTAAAGTGCGCCAGGCACATATTTTGGAGATGCTGGGTTTTGCCAGCGACGCACCCGGCAGCCAGCGCGTCCCCACAGCCCTTCCCATTCGCCTGCCCGACACAGGGAATTTCCTGGGACTTCTCTCCGATCACCGTTCCGGCAAAGTGATGGACCGAATCCTTGGCCAGGCGCACTTCAGCATGCCAGAATTGCCGGTGATCGGTCTTGAGGTGCCACTGGGAATGGAGAAGTGCCTGCCAGTGCTGGCCCGGAGCGATCATATTCCGTTCTGGGATCGAAATATTCCAGCCGTGATGTGGACGGATACGGCCGAATTTCGAAACCCCCACTATCACAAGCCGACAGATACGCCGGATACGCTGAATTACAAATTTCTCCAACGAGCGACAGAATTGCTGGTGTCCACGGTAGCGGTGGAGTGCGGAGTGGTGAAGTAGGGGAGAGAAAATGACGAAACCAGAATGAACGAATGCGGTAATGAACAAAATCAAAAACGAGATCCTGCACCGCCGGAAAAGC
>JAQGOV010000296.1 GCA_028293425.1 Verrucomicrobiales bacterium | reverse complement strand
CTTTGCTTCGTCCCTCCCGCTTTGTTCCCTTCTTATTCCTGCTCTTAAGCATAATCCTTATCGCTCTCTTTTATTTGTAATGAGAGCGGTGAGCCACTCACCCCCTCCAGTATTGTCCCGTTTCAATGCGTTTTTGTCTTGGGCTCAGGCATTTCGGAGCATTTTCTGCCCTGAGCCATCGTTCAACCCAACTTTCTTCTTAACCAAAGACATTTCCTGCCGATCACCTCGTTGAACGGATTAGTTGTTAATGGCACAAAACGAAACAAAAGCACGGAAGCGCTCTTTTTGTAGAAGAGGCCATCATGGCCTGCCAAGTGCTAAGAAAGTCCTGATTCGGAAAAAGACCTAGATTATGCCTTCTTTCACGTATGTTGCGCGCGAGACGGGAAGCGGACGCGAGATTCGCAGTACGCTCGACGCCACGTCCGAGCAGGCAGCCATCGCGGCCCTGCTGAACCGGAACCTCCTCGTTGTATCCATCCAGGAAAAGATTGGCAAAAAGGGTAAAACCGCCGGGGGCTCCGTCGCTCTCGCCGACCTGGTTATCTTTACCCGCCAACTCGCCACCATGATCGATGCGGGTTTGGCAATGGTTCAATCCCTGCAGGCTCTTGCCGACCAGACCACGAACAAGGTCATGCGTGACGTGATCAAGGATGTCTGCACTCGGGTCGAATCCGGGGACAGTCTTTCCGAAGCGATTTCCAAGCATCCCAAGGTTTTTATAAAACTTTACGTCGCCATGGTAGGCGCCGGTGAGCGAGGCGGTTTGCTCGCTGAAATTCTTGGACGCCTCGCGACTTACCTGGAAAATACAGCCCGGCTGCGCAAGAAGGTCAAATCAGCCATGATGTATCCGACGGCAGTCACTCTGATTGCCATCGGTATCACTGTTTTCCTCCTCGTCAAAGTTGTTCCCGTTTTCGGCGAAGTCTATCGTGGATTCGGCAAGCAATTGCCCGGCCCCACCCAGGCGCTCATCACGTTGAGCAATGTCGTCAAAGCTTACATATTATATATCATCCCAGCCATGGTCGGGATCGTTTACGGCTGGCTCGCCTATATTAAAACCAAGTCCGGCCAGGAATTCTGGGACCGGACCCGTATCAAGCTCCCCATCTTCGGCCATATCGCTCACAAGATCTGCTTGGCCCGCTTTACCCGCACACTCAGTTCCCTGATTCGCAGCGGTGTCCCCATCCTTGAAGTGCTCGGCATCGTGCAAAACACGGTCGGAAATGTCGTCATGGAAAAAGCCATCAAGACGGCAGCGACCGACATCGAACGCGGTGAAGGGATCGCCAACGCCCTTGGCAAGCACCCCATCTTTCCAGCCATGATCGTCCGCATGATCACTGCCGGTGAACAAACCGGTAAGATTGAAAGCATGCTTGAACGGATCTCCGACTTCCTCGACGAGGAAATCGAAACCACTCTCTCAGGCTTGACCTCCCTGATCGAGCCTCTCTTGATCGTCTTCCTTGGAGTTGTGGTCGGCGGCATAGCAATATGCATGTTCCTGCCAATCTTCAAGATGAGCGAAATCGTTTCCGGTCACTAAAAAGACCCCGTCGCAAAACCCAACAGCCCGGCCTCGAGCCGGGTTTTTGCTTTTGTGCGGAGTGTCGGCCGATGAACGAGTTTGGATGTCAATAAGCCCGTCGCCTGAGTTGCGGAACGCGGTCAAAATCAGCATCCAAGCTGATGAGTGGCTCAAAGCACAAAAACGCAGTGTCGGTTATCATGTGCGTCCGCCCGAGCGTCTGCCTCTTTCCTTCAGCTCCCGATCCAGCACCTGCAATTTCGCCTTGGGTGGGGATTCGTTTCTATAGTGGTCGAGCAATTCACCACAAGCTTCGGCAGGTTTATGGATGTGCCTGCGAATAACTTTGGTGAAAGAATCCCCCGTTCCCTGCTTTAAAGGCTTTAAAGAAGGGAGGAGTTGGTGAACATCATCTTCGATGGTGATGGTTTTACTCATACACGAATCATTCACGAACGGAGCCGGCTTGGTCAACGGCAGGCGGAAGCCAGGTTTACGTGTTCATCAGCAAATTTTCGCCGCACAATGCTTATAGGAAGGTTGACGAGAGTAAGGATCCACAACGGGCAGGGTCAGTTTATTTGTTCCTTCGAAGTGCATCGGGAGAAAAATGTTTCCGGGCTGGACGGTGGCAGTGATGAGCACTGAAGCCTGGGTTTCCCCACGGCGAGTGCTAATGGTGACCTGCTGGCCGGCGCTGAGCTTGAGGCGTTTGGCGTCTCTGGGATTGATCTCGACGTAAAGCTTGCTCGGGCTCAACTTCCGCAGGACGTCCGATTTGTCGGTGCGGGTGAGGGTATGCCATTGGGCGCTGGAGCCTCGGCCGGTCAAGAGGGTGAAGGGATACTCAGCGTCAGGTGGCTCGGGGACTGGCTTTGGAGGCTCGAACAGAAAACGCGCTTTGGCATCGGGAGTGAAGAACCTGCCGTTCTCGAAGAGGCGGCGCTCACGTGAGTTGTCTTGCGCACCTGCCGGGTAAGGCCACTGAATCCCGCCAGCGTGTTCGAGATGGCGGTAGTCTTCGATGCCGGTAATGTCGCAAGGCTGGCCAGCGGAGCAGCGTTTCAGGATTTGGAACACTGCTTGAGGGGAGGTCCATTCACGGAAAAGCCCGTCACAACCCCAATAGTGGGAGATGAGTCGAAAAATGTTGAAGTCAGCCAACGCTTGACCAGGGGCTCGCGCGACTTTCTTCAGCACACCGAACCGGCGTTCACTGTTGATGAACGTGCCTTCTTTTTCGCCCCACGCGGCAGCAGGCAACACCAAGTGGGCTTGTTGCGCAGTGTCGGTGGAGCTATACATATCCTGCACCACCAGGAACTCAAGCTTCGAGAGCAGGTCCTTATGCTTCCCGATCCAGGAGTGCGCCGTATTCGTGGCTACGATCCATAGTCCTTTGATGACGCCAGCCTGCACGCCATCGAGGATTTGATCATAGGCCCAGGAGTTCTGTGTTGGGATGCGCTCCATTGGGATGCCTAATGTATGCGCAATCTTTTCTCGGTGCTCTGGATTGGTGAATTCGTGGCCACCGATCAGGTTGGTTGTGTTGCTGAACAATCGCGACCCCATAGCGTTGCATTGGCCGGTGATGCTGTTCGCGCCAGTGCCGGGGCGGCCGATATTCCCGGTCATGAGGGCCAAGTTGATAATAGCCTGGGCAGTGCGGGTGGCTTCGTGTCCCTGATTCACTCCCATGGTCCACCAAAACGAAACCGCCTTGCCACGCTCAATCGAGCTGACGAACTTCTCAAAAGCCGCATGGCTTAAGCCAGTGCATTTGCATGTAACCTCTGCCGTGAACTGTTGAACGAAATTTGAAAATTCGTCAAAGCCGGTCGTATGCGCCGCCACATACTCCTGCTGCACCGCGCCACGTTCGATCAGCGCCTGCGCGGTGCCGTAAAGCAGCACCAGATCAGATTTGGGCGCAATCCCAAGGTGTTGAGTGGCCGCCATCGCCGTTTCAGTCCGCCTTGGATCGATAACAATAATTTCGGGGCTGTTTTTATTCCGCAGCACTCTTTGCCAAAGAATGGGATGCGCCACACACAAATTGGAGCCGACAAACATCAGAACGTCCGACTGCTCAAAATCCGCGTAAGTGTATGGCGGCGCATCAAATCCGAAGCTTTGCTTGTAAGCCACCACGCTGGTTGCCATGCATTGGCGGGTGTTGCCGTCCCCGTGTCGCAACCCCATGCCGAATTTGCCAAGGGCCCCCAGGAAAGCGAGTTCTTCAGAGGTGATTTGGCCAGTGCCAATCCAAGCTACGCTGTCTGGCCCATGCTGGTCCAGCAGCGCTTTGAATTTCAGCGTGAACACCTGCAAGGCATGGTCCCAATCGCAAGGCTCGAGTTTTCCAGTGCTCGGGTTGCGCAGGAGCGGGGTTGTGGCGCGGTCATGTGCAGCCAAGGGCGTGAGCGCTTCCCAGCCTTTCGGGCAAGCCATGCCCATATTCACAGGGTAGTCTGGATCTGGAGAAAGATTGATCGCTTGACCGTCCTTTAGGTGAGCGGTCAGCCCGCAGCCGGTAGAACAAAATCCGCACACCATCTTGGCCGTGGCATCAGGCATGAGGCGGGCTGGCACCTGTCCAAGTCCGAAATTTCCCAGGGTTCGCACGAGGTCAGCTGACAGCGGCCCAGACCATTGGCGGAGGAGAGTGTTCGCGGTGCTTTTCATGATCCTTGGTTGCCGGGCATGCGGTCGGGGGCCACGGAGGCAAAGAAGAGGAAGCGCTCGGCAATTTCGCCAATCAGGCAGAGGCCGAAGGCTAACAATAAAAGCGAGGTTCCAGCGAAACCCGTCACAAACACATAAGGGAGAAACAACCCGCCTGTCAGGGCACATAATATCCGAATGGTGAGAATGGGACGGAGCAATCCGAGTTGAAGAATCGCGGTCCGATGTAGCTGCCGGGCGTTTCGGTTCTCATCATCCTTATATTTCAGAATCGCTATTTCGCAGCCAAGCTTGAGTGT
Organism: Verrucomicrobiales bacterium; assembly: GCA_028293425.1. Lineage (GTDB taxonomy): Bacteria > Verrucomicrobiota > Verrucomicrobiia > Limisphaerales > JAQGOV01 > JAQGOV01. Next base: position 3,094 of record JAQGOV010000296.1, on the reverse strand, counting down.
CATTCCGGCCATCAGCATCAGCGCCATGCCGGGGCTTGGCTGCAAGACCAACGCAAACGCCGCTCCCAGCACGAAGACGGAACCGAAGAACCGTGGCAGCGTGCGATCCACATCCCAGAATTGCCGTTTTGTATCCGCGTAAACCATCACTTGCGCAAACACTGCAAACACTGCTGCGCACAAGAGAACCCAACCGGGGAGCTTCCCTCCGACGACCTGCCATCCCAAAACGGCTCCAAAGGCGTTCAGCAGGATGGCTTCACGGCTGAGCCACGACGTCCGCCACCCGAGCCAAACCCGCCAGGCCTTCAGGGGTTGTCCGAGATGAAAAACGCTGAAGAAGAGGCCTGCCGCAAAAGCCGCCAGGTTTGCGTAGGGAGCCCAGGAATGCGCCGCCGCCAGGTTTCCCCAAGTGGTCACAATGCTCGCCCCGATCCCGAGCTGAGTGAATACCAGCATCAGCACCAGAGGCCAATGCGCGTGTTGCGGCCGCACGCATTCATGATCCGCCGAGCGCATCTCCGCGGGCGGGCGATTGCTCGTATAGCGCGTGGTGGGCAGTGTGATGCTGGACAACGGAGCATCCGACAGCCAGGGAGCGGAGGAAGACTCACGCACAACTGCCGTTTGCACAACGGTGATTTTGATCGCCTCATTCGGACAGGCCTGCACGCAAGCCGGCGCTTCTCCCACTTCCAAACGCCCGTGGCACATGTCGCATTTGCGCACAATGCCGCGCTTGGCTGAATATTTTGGAACATCGTAAGGACACTTCAGAATGCAGTAGCTGCAACCGATGCATTGGTCATCCAAGTGCCGCACGATCCCTGTAACAGGATCCTTATCATACGCCAGAACCGGGCACCCTTCGAGGCACGCCGGTTCAACGCAATGGTGGCAAGCCGTAGTAACTGTCTGTTGCAGCGAAATGACTTCGTTTCCCCCTTGAAGACTGGGCAACAGCATTTCGCCTAAAAGGAGGCCGGTGTCGCGCCAGGTTTCGCCATCATCCAGCCCATTCAGAGAGTGACATGCAGCCACGCAACCTTTGCAACCGGAGCATTGGTCGAGGTTGACTTCGAAAGCGTATTGCTCACCGGGCCGGGGCGCGGACAACGGCAACAGATGCCGGTAACGACTTTCGACCAGGTTGCCTGCGTCATGCACGCGGGAGAATTCCTCCACAGCGGTGAGTTGTCGCTGCTCTGCCAGGAAGTCGTCGATCATTGTGCGAGGCTCTTCAGACATGTGTTTGCTCAATAAGCTGCCTGCCAATCATCCAAGAATCTCCTGGAGCCGTCCCACGTCATGGCGATTAGTGAAGGACTGAAAGCTTTCGCTTGGCTCGCGGTGCTTGAGCCAGCCAGAGATTATTTTTTCCATGATTGGTTTCAGCGTGTTCACGCTCACTCCGGCGAAGAGTTGACGGCCGATTGCCTGCTTGTCTCCAAAGCCGCCGCCCACAAAAATGTGATATCCCTCCAAAGTTTCACCAGAGACTTTCACCTTTGTTCCGAGCAATCCAATGTCGCCCATGTAGTGCTGGGCACAGGAATTTGGGCAGCCTGTCAGATGAACGTTGATGGGCTGGTCCAGCTCAAAACGCTTATCCAGCCAGTTCATTAAATCAATGGCGTGGCCCTTGGTGTTGGAACTGGCGAATTTGCAGTAGGAATTTCCGGTGCAGGCGATGAACCCGCTCTTGAGGTTGGATTGCTTCCAATCAAACCCCGTTTTCAGCAAGGCTTTTTTGAGCGTTTCCACATAAGCATCCGGCACGTTTGGAATGATAAAGTTTTGCCAAACCGTGAGCCTCACCTCACCGGAACCATAGAGGTCCGCCAGCTCCGCGAGTCGAATCATCTGCTTTGGCGTGATTTGCCCCACGGGAACCGTTGCTCCAACGTAATTCAAGCCTGGCTGCTTTTGAGCATAGGCACCCACGTGCGAATGCGGTGTTCCATGCTCCGGACGGGACGCAGTCTTCAACTCGGCTGGCGCGCGCAACAGTTGGTAACCCAGCAACTTTTCCGTCTCTGCCAAATACTGGTCCAACGTCCACGATTCCAGCAGATGCTTCAGCCGAGCCTTCTTGCGGTCGCCACGGTTCCCGTTCGCAATGAATACCCTCACGAGCGCCGCGGTTACATTCACCGCGTCTTCGGGCTTCACCAACACTCCGAGATCACGCGCGAATGCCTTGTGCCCCGTGGCTCCTCCCAAGGCGACCCGGAAGTAAACGCCGGGCGTCACGCTGCCAATTGCCGTTTCCACCTTCACTGCTCGCAGCCCAATATCGTTGGTGTCCTCCACTGCGCCGATCAATCCACCGCCATCCAGGGCGATATTGAACTTGCGGGGGAGATCGTAGAACTCACGGTGATTGATGATGAATTGCCCGAGCTGATGAACAATCGGCAGCGTATCAATCAGTTCAAGCGGATCGACCCCGGCAGTAGGGTTCGCGGTCAGGTTGCGAATATTATCCGCGCCCGCTCCTCGCGTGTGGAGACCTACACTTTGAATGCGACGCAGCACCTCAGGCGCATGCTTCGGTTCGATCAACCGCATTTGCAAATTTGCACGCGTGGTGATTTGCACGTAGCCACTGGTCAATTCCTGCGCCGTGCGCGCGAGTTCCCGAAGTTGATAACTCTTGAGCTGCCCGCCGGGGATGCGCAGCCGCGCCATAAAACCATCCTTGTGCGGTGCCAGATGGAATAAGCCCTGCCATTTAAAACGGAAGGTAGTGTCTTTATCCGGAGCCTGATTTCCGGCCGCGTGCTGAAGGAGCAGGGGATAGGCATCCAGCGGATGCAACTCGCGTTTGATCCGTTCCTCGGGAATCAAGTCCTCAGGGTTCACCGTCTTTGCACTCGGGGAGCCTCCTCCTGTGGGACCTGGCGTCACATCCGCAAAACTCAAGCCCCGATTGCGCAGGCCAGAAAAAAAGCCGTCGAGATAAGCGCTCTGCTCGGCCGTCAACTTTTCTCCCGCAATGGTTTCAAATGGAATCGTTTTCATCCTAGTAAACATCGCGCTGATAACGTTTGTCGGTTTTCAGCTTTGCCACATATTCAGACGCCTGCTCCAT